>JBOGTG010000090.1:0-61723 GCA_050692175.1 Candidatus Limnocylindria bacterium
CTGCGCGTTCAGCGCAGCGATTCGATGAATTCTCGCGAACTTTCGACGGGGATCCGCGAGCGGAGCCGTAGGAGGTGCGGATCGCCGGACACGAGCACGTCGGCGTTCGCGGCGCCTGCGAGCCGGATCAGGTATTCGTCGCCAGGATCCTCGCTCAATGCCGACACGGAAGGCTCAGGGTCCTCGAGCGACATGCTCTCCCGCCGAATCAGCTCGAGAAACTCTTCGACCTCGTCGAGCGTGACGTCGGCCCGGAACTTCGCGCGGCCCAAGACCGCTCGGAGTTCGGCGAGGAGCGCCGGTGACGTGATCAGCTCGAAGGCGCCCGCTCGGAGCTCGACGAGGATGCGCGCGCTCGCGCCACGAGGCGTGAGGAGCGCCGAGATCAGGACATTCGGGTCAAGAACGACGCGCCGCACGCTTCGGCCCGCGCGACGCGTGGGCCTCGGAGACGGCGAGCTTCATCGCCTCCTTCTCCGAGAGCTCGCTGCGGGCCCAGACACGGTCGAGGAGATCGAACCCAAGGTAGCCGCGGAGCGCGGCCTCGACGACCTCGGAGTCGCGCCGGTCCGTCCTCGCCGCACTGACCTTTGCCGCGCGGAGCACGTCCTCGGCGATATAGAAGGTCACCTTGCGCTTTGGCGCACTTGCCATCTTGACAGCATAGCGTCAAGACGACGATTGGCGAATCCCGGCCCGGCGGCCGCGGGACGCTAGTACTAGATCTCCATGCGGAGCCCTCGGCTGTCGCGAGGAGGATCATCGGGCAGACGCCGGGCCCGACCTTGATGCCGGCGCGCGGCCACGACCGCGGCCATCGTCGCGTCCAGGATGTCGTCGACGTGGAGGTGTCGCTGCCGACGCCGGGCGAGGCGCTCGACGTCGTCGAAGACCGCGCCGAGCAGCCGCATGCGCTCGTCCCGGGCCGGCAGGCGTCTTCTTGGAGGAAAGCCAGGGATGCCCGAACAGCGCGGCGAACGCGACCTCGGGATGTGTCTCGAAGATGCGGTCCTGCGTCTGCGGAGAGACGAGCCGGTCGGCTTCCGCGATCTTGCGCATCAGGCCGTACGACTGCCGGCTCATCGAGCAGATGCGCTTCGCGTCCTCGTACGTCTTGGCCGCCAGGGCCGGCCGCGTCGGAGGGGTGAAGACGGAGCTCACCCGCACACCGACCACGAGCCGCGCCTCCGCGTCGCAGCGGCGGCCGCTCGCCGTCGGTCGGTCGAGGAGGCCGATCGGGATGTCGACCGCGATCCGCGCGACGTCAGCCCGGCCCGCGACCTCGGCGAGGGTGCTCGCCGTAACGAAGTCTTCGACCGCGAGCGCTCGTCGCGATGCCCTGACGACCGCGATCGCCCAGCCGAGCGCATACCCGTCGGTGCCGGCGACGAGGACCTCGTCGGCTACCGCATCGCCTCGAGCAATGGAGTCACGTCGCGGTGGAAGACGTCCTGCTCGACGAGCGGCTTCTCTCCGAGCGCCGGGATCCGCTGGGCGACTGCCTCCTCGTACGTCGGCAGCTCGACCTGGTAGTAGATGCCGATCGGGATGGGGTCGGTCTCATAGCTCCGCGCGACGGCCGCTGCCTTCTTCGCGACGATCTCCTGCGCGTCGGTGGTGTCCTGCACCTTCCCGTCGTAGCCTTTGTCCTCGAGCTTGTAGAGGCGCGAGCGTTTCTCGGGAAGGTCCGCGCCCTCGTACCACTCCTTGGTGTAGAGGTCGTTGTAGGTCGGGCACGTCTGCAATACGTCGACAAGCGCGGATCCCTTGTGCTGGATTGCTTTCACGATGATCGACGCGAGGTACTTGGGCTCGAGGGCGTAGCCGCGGGCGATAAAGGTGTAGCCGGAAGCCACGGCCATCGCGACGGGGTTGATGCCGTCCTGGATCGCCTGCTCAGGCATCGACTTGGTCTTCTTTCCCTTCGACAGGGTGGGTGAGGCCTGACCCTTCGTGAGCCCATAGACGTTGTTGTTGTGGACGATGTACGCGAAGTCGGCGTTGCGCCGGCCCGCGCCGACGAAGTAGCCCGCGCCGATCCCGTAGCCGTCGCCGTCGCCACCGAGTGCGAGCACGGTGAGGTCGGTGTTCGCGAGGCGTCCGCCTGTCGCGACGGTGAGCACGCGGCCGTGCAGCGTGTGGAAGCCGTACCCATTGATGTAGTGGGGCGTCTTCCCGCTGCAGCCGATCCCGCTGTACACCGCCAGCTTGTCGGGCTCGATCTGCATCTGCTGCAGCGCCATCTGGATGCCCGTGAGGATCCCAAAATCACCGCAACCCGGACACCAGTCATTGTGCAGATCGCTCTTGTAGTCCTTGAGCGCGAGTGGCTTGGCGGGAGCGTTAATGGACATGAGTCACGACCGGTTCGGCCTTCGTGCCTTCGTACACCTTCGCGAGCGCGTTCACGACCTCGTCCTCGCTGAAGGGACGGCCGTCGAACTTGTTGATGCGCTGATCGATCATCACGCCGGTGTGCTCCTGCACCACCTGCGCGAGCTGGCCGGAGTAGTTTTCCTCGATCGACACGATGCGCGTCGCGCGGCGGAGGATGTCGCCGACCGACTGCGCGGGGAACGGCTTCATCAGCCGGCACTGCAGGAAGTTGATCTTCTTGCCCTGCGCCTCGAGCACCTTGAGCGCATCGAGGATCGTTCCCTTCGTCGAGCCCCACGCGAGCACGGTGAGATCGGCATCCTTCGGCCCGTGCAGGAAGTACTGCTGCTCCTGCGGGATCGCGTCCTGCGCGAGCTTCAGCTTGCCCATGCGCTTTTCCATCATGGCGACGCGCATCTCCACGCCCTCGGTGATGTGTCCGTCCGGGTCGTGCTCGTCGCTGGTGATCCAATGACGGCCACCCTTGATGCCCGGGCGAGATCGCGGCGAGATCCCGTCCTTCGCGAAGGCGTAGCGCAGGTATTCCTTCACGTTCGCGAGGTCCATTCTTGCGTGGCCGTTGCCGTTATGGCCTGCCTGCGTCCCCGCGTCGTTCGCGCCCTTCGCGTCGACCGCGGTCCACTCGGTGCCGGTGAACACCTCCCCGCGGTCGATCTGGTCCCATTTCAGCTCGAGCTTGTCGATCGTCGTGTAGACCGAGGCGAGCTTCTTGTCGCTCAGCACGATGATCGGCATCTGGTAGCGCTCGGCCCAGTTGAACGCCGAGAAGGTGTCCTGGTAGGCCTCGCGCATGTCGCCGGGCGCGATCACGATGTGCGGGAAGTCGCCCTGCGCCGGGTGCAGAGAGAACTGGAGGTCGCCCTGCTCCTGCCGCGTCGGCATACCGGTCGAGGGGCCGCCGCGCTGGTACATGACGAGGACGGGGCCGGGGCACTCGGTGATCGACGCGAACCCGATGCCCTCGACCATGAGCGCGAAGCCGGGACCGCTCGTGGCGGTCGCGGCGCGCACGCCCATGTGCGCGGCGCCGACGGCCATGTTGATCGAGCTGATCTCGTCCTCGCACTGGACGACGAGCAGCTTGTAGTCGCGCTGGTGCCGCTCGAGGAAGACGCTCTCGTCCGTCGCTGGCGAGATGGGGTAGTAGGTCTGGAACGCGCAGCCCGCCTTGAGCTTGGCGATCGCGTGGATCTCGTACCCCTTCGCGAGGAGGCGCGCCTTCGGCTCGCGGCCGGGCTTGAGCGTGTAAGGGAAGTCCTTCGCACTCTCGTTCTGCTTCACGTGCTCGAACGCGAGCTTCGCGGCACGCACGTTCAGCTCGCCGACCTCGGCGCGCTTTCCTCTGAATTGCGAGCGGATGACCTCGGCCACGAGGTCGAACGGGTACTCGCAGAGCGCGAGCGACGCGCCGAGCCCGACCGTGTTCTTCATGACCTCGTACCGGCGCGCTTGCTCGCCCTTGCCGACTTCCTCGAGCGCCTTCTTGATGAGCTCCATGAACGGCACCGCGTAGAAGCGCAGGTCCGGACGGTTCGCCGAGGCGGGGTCGTACCCGATGTCGCTGTCGAAGATAACGCCGCCGCCTTCGTTGATCTCAGAGAGATGGCCGTAGTGCGTGGCCCAGCGCCGATGGTCGCCGTCGCCGGCGAGTGTCTCGAGGTCGAGCGCGACGAGGATGTCGGCCTTGTCCTTGTATGAGCGCACGTCCTCGTCGTCCACGCGGACGCGATAGAAGGAGTGCTTGCCCATGATGTTCGAGTGGTATTCGATGTTCGCGTAGACACGCAGACCCGCTCGCGAACAGGCCTTTGCGAACACCTCGGCGGAGGCGTTGATTCCGCTTCCCTGGGGGCCGCCGATCATCCAGGTCAGCCGGTTCTTCTGCACTTTGGAATGTCTATTGTAGTTCCGTGCTCGTGGGGGGTTCTCGGGGGGCGCAGCCCCCCGGACTGTGGTGAGCTCTCGTCGCGAGCGTGACACGCTGGGCGAGATCGAGGTCCCGGGCACCGCCCTATGGGGTGCGCAGACGCAGCGGGCGATCGAGAACTACCCCATCAGTGGCTATCGCGCCTTCCCGGCGTTCATTCGGGCCTTTGTTCGCATCAAGCGCGCCGCCGCGCTCGCGAATAGCGAGGCCGGGCGTCTAGACGAGCGGCGGAAGGACGCCATCGTCGCCGCGTGCGACGACGTTCTCGCCGGAAAGCACATGGATCAATTCGTTGTCGATGTCTTCCACTCGGGCGCCGGCGTGTCATTTCACATGAACGTGAACGAGGTCCTGGCAAATCGCGCGAACCAGATCCTGGGCGGCGGCCTCGGCACGTACGAGCACGTGAACCCCAACGACCACGTGAACATGGCCCAGTCGACGAACGACACCACGCCGACCGCGATGCGCCTTGGCGCCCTCGAGCTCACCAAGACCCTTTGCGCGGAGCTCGACACGCTCGCCGACGCGATCTCGGAAAAGGCGACGCGCTACGCGGAATGCGTGAAGCCCGGCCGCACGCATCTGCAGGACGCGGTCCCGATCACGTTCGGGCAGGAGTTCTCGGGCTGGGCCGAGCGCGTGCGCGGAGCGTCGATGCGGCTGCGCCTGGCGCGCGCCGAGATGTGTGAGCTCGGCATCGGAGGCACCGCGGTCGGGACCGGTCTCAACGCCGACCCGCAGTTCGGCGAGCGCGTCTCCGCATACCTCGCGGAGTGGTACGGCGAGCCGATCAAGCCCGCGAAGAACCTCTTCTACGCGATGCAGTCGATGGCGCCGTTTGTCCGCGCCTCGAGCGGCATGCGGATCGCGGCGATCGAGGTGTCGAGCATCTGCAACGACATCCGCCTGCTCGTGTCCGGTCCACGCACCGGCTTCGGCGAGTTGCGCATCCCGGCGGTGCAGCCCGGCTCCTCCATCATGCCCGGCAAGGTGAACCCCGCGATCCCGGAGATGGTGAACCAGGTCTGCTTCCAGGTGATCGGGAATGACACCGCCGTCGCTTACGGCGCGCAGGCCGGGCAGCTCGAGCTCAACGTCATGATGCCGGGCATCAACTTCGCCAACTGCTTCTCGGCGACGATCCTCGCGAATGCGGTTCGCGTCCTTCGTGAGAAGACGATCGCTGGGCTCGAGGTCGATGAGGACCGCGCGAAGGAGCTCATGGACGCGAGCCCGTCGCTCATCGTGACTGCGCTGTCGCCGCACATCGGCTACGCGAAGGCCGCGGCGCTCGTCAAGAAGGCGCTCGCCGAGCGCCGCCCGCTCATCGACGTCGCGCTCGCCGAGAAGGTCATGCCGGAGAAGGATCTCCGGCGCGTACTCGATCCACTCCCGATGACGAAGGGCGGCGTGCAGGACTGAATAGCGCGCCGAGCCGCTGAGTGAAAGCCGCCGAGCTGCTCCTCGCGCTCCTCATCGTGGTCGCGGTACTGGTCACGATCTCGCGGCGGATCCGCGTGCCCTATCCGGTGCTCCTGCTCCTTGGAGGCCTGCTCGTCGGGCTGGTGCCGGGCATCCCGCCGCTCGAGCTCGACCCGGAGATCGTCTTCCTCGTCGTGCTCCCGCCAATCCTGTATGTAAGCGCCTTCCTAACGCCGATCCGTGACTTCCGCGCGAATCTGAAAAACATCAGCTCGCTTGCGATCGGGCTTGTCGCCGTGAGCGCCGGGATCATCGCCGTGATCGCGATGGCACTCCTGCCCGGTATGACGTGGCCGCTCGCCATCGCGCTCGGCGCGATCGTCTCGCCGCCCGACGCGGTCGCGGCGACCGCCATCGCTCAACGCCTGGCGGTCCCGCGACGGATCGTCAGCATCCTCGAGGGCGAGAGCCTCCTGAACGACGCGACCGCTCTCACGATCTATCGCGCGGCGGTCGGCGCGGCCGCGACCGCCGCGACGATCTCCGTCGTCGGTTCGCTCGCGAGCTTCGTCTTTGTTGCGCTCGGAGGCATCCTCATCGGGATCCTCGTCGGCTGGATCGTCGCGTGGGTGCGCGCCCATCTCACCGACACGCCCGTGGAGATCACGGTCTCGTTGCTCACGCCCTTCGCCGCATACCTGCCGGCGGAGGCGCTCGGCGTCTCCGGTGTGCTGGCCGCCGTGACCGCTGGACTCTTCATCGGACGCCGCTCCTCGCGGATCATGGGCTCAGAGGCGCGCCTCGCCGGTCGAGCGGTGTGGGAGAGCCTCGTTTTCCTCCTGAACGGTGTCGTCTTCCTGGCGATCGGATTCCAGATCTCCAGCATCTCGCGGGGGATGGACCGCACCACGCTGCTCCAGCTGGCGGCCGTCGGGGTCCTCGTCAGCCTCGCTCTCGTCGCGGTGCGCGCGGTCTGGGTCTTCGCGATGACCCTCCCCGAGCTCCTCGCGAAGAATCAGAGACGCATCCGCGTCGCGGAGTCGATCGTGCTCTCGTGGGCCGGCATGCGCGGCGTGGTCTCCTTGGCGGCGGCGCTCGCCCTGCCGATCTCGCTGCCCGCCAGCGGGATGCCGGCGCGCGACGCGATCATTGTCATCACGTTCACGGTGATCCTCGTGACCCTCGTCGGTCAGGGACTGACGCTGCCGCTCGTGATCCGCGCCCTCGGTCTCGGGAGCGACGAGGACGATGAGCACGAGGAGGCCCACGCCCGCCAAGAGCTGGTGGATGTCGCGCTCGCGCGGATCGGCGAGCTTTACGACGTGTGGCCGACACACCGCGAGCTGCTCGACAACCTGCGCTCGACCTACCAGCACCGCGCGGAGCACGCGGAGCAACACCACGAGGACCCGGGCAGCGCAGCCGAGCAGGAGCTTATCGACCATCGCGCGATACGCCGCGATGTGATCGACGCGCAGCGTGAGGCGCTCGCGAGGCTCCGCGACGAGGGCACGATCGACGACGACGTGATGCGCAATATCGAGCGGGAGCTTGATCTCGAAGAGCTTCGGATGGAGGCATGATGAGCACCGCGATGACCGATGTGACCGCGGAGACGACCGACCTCCTCCAGCGACTCATTCGCAACTCCTGCGTGAACGACGGCACGCCCGAATCCGGCCACGAAATCCGGAACGTCGATTTGCTCGAGAGCTACCTGCGCCTGCCCGGCGCCGAGATGAAGCGGTACGAGCCGGTGCCAGGCCGCGGAAGCCTCGTGCTCCGCATCGAGGGCAGCGACCCCAAGGCGCCGTCGCTGCACCTCATGGGGCACATCGACGTCGTGCCGGTCACGCCGTCGGGCTGGCGCCACGACCCATTCGCCGCTGACCTCATCGACCGCGAGGTGTGGGGCCGCGGCGCGATCGACATGCTCGGCGTGACCGCGTCGATGGCCGTCGCGGTGCGCCGGCTGCTCCAGTCGGGTTTCCGGCCGAAGGGGACGCTTCTCTATTCAGCGGTCGCGGACGAGGAAGCGCTCGGCACGTACGGGGCGAAGTGGCTCACCGAGAACGCGTGGGACGACGTGAAGACGGACTTCCTCGTCACCGAGTTCGGCGGGATGCGCTTTCCGCTCGGGGGAGGCTCGCCGAAGCTGCCGCTCATCGCCGCGGAGAAGGGCTCGCAGTGGACGAGGCTTCGCGTGCGCGGGACTCCCGGCCACGGCTCGATGCCGTACCAGGCGGACAACGCGCTCCTCAAGGCCGCAGAGATCATTACCCGGATCGGGAAGTACAAGGCGCCGCTGCGACTGCATCCGATATGGCGGCAGTTCATCGACGGCCTGGACCTCCCGGCCGCGGCGCGGATCGCGCTGACGAACGCGGCGACGTTCGACGTGGCGCTCGACCGCGGGCCCGAAGGCACGGCGCCGATGTTCTACGCCGCAACGCGTACGACGTTCTCGCCCAACATCGCCCACTCCGGCGTGAAGCTGAACGTCATCCCGGATAGCGCCGAGATCGACATCGACATTCGCACGATCGCGGGGGACGACGGCGCAAAGGTTCGCGAGATGCTGCGCGACGCGATCGGCGACGAGCTGTGGAAGGACGTCGAGATCCTGGCCGAAGGCGACAACCCCGCGAGCGAGTCGCCGACGCGCACGCCGCTCTGGGACACCCTCACGAAGGTCACCCAGAAGCTCGTGCCTGGCGCCGAGACCATCCCGTTCCTCATCGTCGGGGCGACCGATGCGCGCTACTTCCGCCGCAAGGGCGTGACCGCGTACGGCTATGGGCTCATGAGCGAGCGGATCTCGTTCAAGGACTTCGCGAAGATGTTCCATGGTCGGAATGAACGCATCGATCAGGAGTCCCTGCGACTTTCGACCGAGCTCTTCGAGCAGACCGCCCGCGCGTTCGTGGGCTAGTTCGTCGGGTAAGGTTGTGGTGGCGAAGGTCATCGCCGGCATGACTCTGTCGTTGGATGGTTTTGTCAACGATCGGAATGGCAGTGTCGAGCGTCTCTATCCGGATCTGGAAGCGTTGCGCAAGACCGAGGTACTACGGGAAGCGATCGCGAACACCGGCGCCGTGGTGATGGGCCGGCGTGCCTATGAGATGGCGAACGGAGATTTCACCGGCTACGAATTCCAGGTGCCGATCGTTGTGGTCACCCATCAACGTCCGAAGCGGGTGGCTAAAGGGGAAAACGCGAATCTGTCGTTCACATTCGTCACAGACGGGATCAAGGCCGCGATCCAGCAGGCCAAGGAAGCGGCGGGAGCCCGGAATGTCAGCGTCGTCGGCGGCGCCAGCACCGTTCAGCAGTGGCATCAGCTCTGGACTAATTGACGAACTCGAGATCGGCATCGTCCCCGTCCTCTTCGGAGAAGGCCTCCGGCTTTTTCGAAAACATGGGCGAAGCAGCGGTTCAGCTGGAGACGATCAAGGTCATGCAGTCGCCCGGGAGAACCGACATCAGGTTTCGGATCGTAGGGTGACCGGCGGTGGGACTTCTTCCGCTCTGACCCGTGCCCGTTCGATCCGCGCGACAATCCGCCGCGTGAGCGCGTCCATCGCCGCGTAGCCCGCGCCGATCCCGGTCGGTGGATTGCCGGCGGGAAGCATCAGAACCGGCAGCACAGGCGCCCACTGCCAGATCCCGAGCCCGGTCCCGTAGAGCTCGAGCGCGGTCGTCATCGCGAAGCTCACCGCGTACAGCAGCGGGTAGCGGCCGCGGACGATGAAGCGGATGAAGATCGCCCAGGTCACGAACCCGAGGAGATCGGGCAGCGGCCGAGCCACGAGCCCGTAGATCATCCACGCCGTTGCCCCCGCGGTGACCGCGATCACGAGGCTGCGCGCGTGCCGCTGCAACACCGGGAGCGATGCGGCACGCAACGCCGACAGGTAGAAGAGCCCGTGTCCGGCGGGCACGTAGAGGGGGAGGTTCTCGAGCCGGTACGTGTACGCGCCCCAGACGAGCGAACCCACGCACTCGAGGATCGTCGCGAGGACGACGAGGCCGATCACCTGGATGCGTATCGGCGGCGGCTGCAACACGAGCGCGACAGCGAGAAACA
Source organism: Candidatus Limnocylindria bacterium (assembly GCA_050692175.1). GTDB lineage: Bacteria > Chloroflexota > Limnocylindria > P2-11E > P2-11E > 3-1-20CM-2-70-9. Next base: position 9,837 of record JBOGTG010000090.1, read on the forward strand.
ACCAGGCGAGAAGGGACAGGGCGGTCTGCTGCGCAGGCGTGCTCGCTCGATCAAGTGGCAGGGCGATTGCCACGAACGCAACGAACGAAAGAATCAGCGTGAGCGAACCGCGCGTGGTGAGGGTCATGGCCGTGTCACGCCGTGAAGAACGCGCTTGCCCCGGTGCTCGTTATCTCGAAGTCAGCGAAGTCCGCCCATCGCGAAGACCGCGAGCGCAGCGGCGAGCACCAGTGAGAGAACGAGGACGTACTCGCCTATCCCGATCTCTGATGCCCATCTCTGGTACCAGGGACGCCGGTGATGCGAGCGGCCCCGTGCTGGGGTCGTTTCGGTAACCGTAGGCTCGGCTGAACGGCCCCAGTTGTTCAGGTCCCGGTACGGCGCGCGGGATGCCGCGTAGTCCGCCAGCGCGAGGGGTGGCGAGGACTGCGCCGGCGCAGGTGCCTCGAGTGCTTTCGCGATCACGCCGAGAGGCACGAGGTGTTCAGCTGCCGCGCTGAGCTGCGGCATGTCGCCGAGAAAGCTGCGCGCGTAAGCGAGCTCTCCCGCAGCGCGGCGCACGTCGTCCTCCTTGAGAAGCAGCTCGATGAAGCGTGCGTACTCTTCGGCGGCGGCATCGACGTCCTCCGCGTTCAAAAGCGCTGCGGCGAGGCGTCTGTGAGCGACGAAGTTCTGAGGGTCGATCGCCACGGCCGCCCACAAGAGGGCGCGCGCCGCGATCCGGTTCTCCTCGCGCGAAAGCACAGCGGCCCCACGACAAAGCGCTTCGACCTCAACCTGGGGCGAGACCTGCCCCGCGTGAGGTCTCTCGATCTCACCGGTTACCGCCACCACACGACTCCCCCTGCGTCACCGTACCGACGACGGCGCCAGTCTAGAGCGGCCCGTCAAAGGGCCGGGTAGCGGCGGTCAGTCGATCTTGATGCTCTTGATCTTGTCGCCGATCTTGATCGCCCCGACGACGTCCATGCCGGACGTGACCTGTCCGAAGTTGGTGTACTGCCCGTTGAGGTGAGGTGCGTCGCCCAGACAAACGTAGAACTGGGCGTCGTTGCTCACTCTTATGTCGCCACCACGGGCTGCGCCCACGGCTCCGGTGACGAATGGAAGGTCGCTCAGCTCAGTGGCCTGCTGCCCGCCGCCCGTCCCCAGACGCGCATCGCCGGCCGGCAGGGTCTTGCTCAGTGGGTCTCCGCCCTGCGCGACGAAACCCGGCACGACGCGATGGAAAGTCGTCCCGTCGTAGTCGCCGGCACGGGATTTCTTCGCGAAGTTCGCGACGGTCTTCGGCGCCTTGTCGGCGCGGAGCGTGAAGACGAACGAGCCGCCCTTCGCCAGCTCGACCGTGGCTTTACTCGCCGGTAATCCGGGCGGCGCGGTGGTCAAGGATTTGGTGGGAGTGGCCGTGGCCGAAGTCGACCCGCAGGCGGCCACGACGGCGGTCGCGGCCGCGGCGCGCAGCAGCCCACGACGGTGCATGCTCTTCACGTCTCCATTTCCGCCGCTACTCGATCCGGATCGTCTTGATCTTGTCTCCGATCTTGATGCCCGCGATGACATCCTTGCCGTCGGTGAGCTGACCGAAGTTCGTGTACTGCTTATTCAGAAAGTCCGAGTCGCGTTTCACGACGAAGAACTGCGAGTCGTTGTTGAACGCCGCGTCCTGGCCGCGCGCGATCCCGAAAGCGCCGGTCTTGAACGCGAGGTCGTTGTACTCGCTCGGCACGCGCTCGCCGCCTGTCCCGGTGCCTTTCGGATCGCCTCCCTGGACGACCCAATCCTCGACACGGTGGAAGTTGAGCCCGTCGTAGAAGCCGCTTCGGGCCTTTGCGGCGAAACGCTCGACGGTCTTCGGCGCCTTGTCCGGACGCAATGTGAACGTGAATGAGCCGCCATTCGCGAGGTCGACGGTGGCCTTCTTTGGTTCGGTCGTGGTCGTTCCTCCACACGCCGCTCTTGCGCGACGTTTGATCGCCTCCGACGATAACGGCTTATCGTCATCGTCCCGATGCCGAGTTACCAGGCCCCGCGCGGGATGCGGGACCTGCTTCCCGAAGAAGCGGCCGCCTTCGACGCGCTGCAGGCGGTGATCGAGGCTCGCGCGCTTCGCTACGGCTATCCGCGGATCGTGACGCCGATCGTCGAAGACCGCGGCGTGTTCACGAAATCGGTCGGGGAGACGAGCGACATCGTCGGTTACGAGATGTACGACGTGTCGCTGCATGGACAGGGCGGGCTCGTCCTGCGGCCGGAGGGCACCGCCGCCGTGACGCGCTCGTTCCTGGAACACGGACTGCACCGCGCGCCCAGGCCGGTGCGCTTCTACTACTACGAGCCGATGTTCCGCGGTCAGCGGCCACAGCTCCTCCGCTATCGCCAGTTCTGGCAGTGGGGCCTCGAGTGCTTCGGTCCCGAGGAGCCTGCCGCGGACGTTGAGATCATTGACTTCACCGCCCGGCTGTTTGCGGAGGTCGGCCTGCAGAACTATCAGCTCGAGCTGAACACGGTCGGCGACGCGAAGTGCCAGCCGAAGGTCAAGGAAGCGCTCGCGTCCTACTTCGCGAAGAACCGCGACGCGCTCTCCGAGGAGTCACAACAACGGCTCGAGCGGAACCCGATGCGCATACTCGACTCGAAGGACCCCAAGGATCGCGCGGTCGTCGCGGCCGCGCCCCAGATGCACGAGCTCCTCTGCGCCGAGGATCGCGAGCACTTCGACCAGGTCATCGCTGGCGTGGAGCGGCTCGGTCATTCGTACAAGGTCTCCCAGAACCTCGTACGTGGGCTCGACTACTACACCCGCACTGTCGTCGAATGCGTTCTCACCGACCCAGAGTTCACGAAGGCCGGCGACATCGCCGTCGCAGGCGGCGGCCGCTACAACAACCTCGTCGAAACCCTGGGTGGGCCGCCGGTGCCTGGCGTGGGCATCGCCGGAGGTGTGGATGTGTTGTATGGGGCGTTGAAGAAAGAAGGAGTGCCGATGGGTTACGAGACGTCGGCGGACGTCTACGTCCTCTCCGCCGAGAAGGGTGATGGCGCCGATCGGCTCCAGATCGCCGATCCGCTGCGCCAGGCGGGTTTCAACGTGGCGATCGATTACTCGGACCGCCCGCTCGATAAGCAGCTCGAGAGCGCCGTGAAGCACGGCGCGAAGGTCGCGGTCATCCGGGGGACACCCGAAGCGCGCGGCGGAAACGTGATCGTTCGCGACCTCGTCGCCAAGACGCAGCGCGTCACGAAGCTCTCAGCCGTGACCACCGAGGTTGGTCGCCACGTGCCGAAGCACGTCACGCCTCCGCTGTTCGAGGGCCCCGCCAACCCGGACGAGCACGAGCCGGGCGCCGCCGGTGAGGCGCCATTCCTCAAGGACGATCGGGACTAGCGGTGCTGCGGACGCACACCTGCGGTGAGGCGCGCGCCGCCCACGCGGGCAACGAAGTTACGCTCGCCGGCTGGGTGCACACCCGTCGCGATCATGGCGAGCTCACGTTCATCGACCTGCGCGACCGCTACGGCATCACGCAGGTCGTCGCGCACGCGAAGGAGAACCCCGCCGCCCACAAAGCTCTCGGCAAGGCGCGTAACGAGTGGGTACTCCGCGTCCGGGGCACGGTGCGTCCGCGGCCGGAAGGGACCAAGAACCCCAAGCTCCCGACCGGCGACGTCGAGGTCGCCGCGAGTGAGATCGAGGTGCTGAACGAGTCCAAGACGCCTCCGTTCTACGTGAACGAGGAGACGGAGGTCGACGAGAACCTGCGCTGGAAATTCCGGTACGTCGATCTCCGACGCGAACGGTCGCGAGAGCTCATGCGCTTGCGGCACGAGGTCGTCGACTTCATCCGCGGCTTCATGGTCGAGCGCGGGTTCTGGGAGGTCGAGACGACCGACCTCATCCGGTCGGACCCGACGGGCGCTCGCGACCTGGTCGTTCCTTCGCGCTACTACCCGGGAAAGTTCTGGGCGCTGCCGCAATCGCCGCAGCAGCTCAAGCAGATCCTCATGGTCGGCGGGCTGGACCGTTACTTCCAGATCGCGCGGTGCTTCCGCGACGAGGACCCGCGCGCCGACCGTACGCTCGAGCACAGCCAGCTGGACATCGAGATGAGCTTCGTCGAGAAGCAGGACGTGATGGCCCTCGGCGAGGAGCTGTACACCGCGATCTTCCAGAAGTACGGCCACAGGCCGCTGAAGCAGGTGCCATGGCCCCGTATGACGTTCGACGAAGCCATGCGCCGGTTTGGGATCGACCGGCCGGACCTCCGATTTGGGATGGAGATCCTCGATCTCACCGAGGTCTTCCGCGCGAGCGGGTTCAAAGTCTTCCGCGAAACGCTCGATCAGAAGGGGGTCGTACGCGCGATCGTCGTTCCGGGGAGGGCGAAGGCGACGCGTAAGGAGATCGACGACCTCAACGCGATCGCGAAGCGAAAGGGCGCGAAGGGCTTGGCGCAATTCGCGCTGGCCGGCGACACGATCGAGTCGCAGGTCGCGAAGTTCCTAACGGAAGAGGAGCTCGCGGGGATCCGTCGCGTGACCGGCGCGAAGGACGGCGATCTCGTGCTCGCCGTCGCCGATCAGTACCTCGTCGCGAGCGAATCGCTCGGGGTCCTACGCGAGCATCTCGGGCAGGCGCTCGGGCTTGCGGACACGAGCGCTCATTACGCGCTTTGGGTGCATGAGTTCCCGCTGGTGCAGCGCACCCCGGAGGGCGGATGGACCTTCGCCCACAACCCGTTCTGCGGGCCGCTCACTCCGCGCGATCTCGTGCTCCTCGACACCGAACCCGAGAAGGCTAGGAGCATGCAGTACGACCTGACTGTGGACGGCCGCGAGCTGGGCGGCGGGAGCGTCCGGAACCACACGCGCGCCGCTCAGGAGCGGATCTTCGCGCAGATGGGGGTTTCGAAAGAGGAGGCGCAGGAGCGCTTCGGCGCACTTCTCGACGCGCTCGACTACGGAGCGCCGCCGCACGGCGGCATCGCTCCCGGCATCGACCGGCTCGTCATGACCCTCGCCGGGACGGAGAACATCCGCGAGGTGCAGGCGTTTCCCAAGACGCAGACCGGGTACGACCCACTTCTTGACGCGCCCGCGCCAACCGATTCGAAGCTGCTCGAGGAGCTCGGGTTGCGAGTCGTGGCAAAGCCCGAGAAAAGGGGTTAGCTGACGCGAAGGCCGATCGCGCGGGCCGCGTCAGCTTGAACATCGTCTCTTGTGACAAAGACCACGTCGTCGTCGCCCGCGAGCGGCGGGCACTCCTCGGAGCACACGGCTAGGTGGATTGCGTCTAGCGGTCGTAAGCGATGGTCGAGTACGTAGCGGTAGGCGGTGGGAAAGATCTCGTTTGGACGAAGATCGAGGGGACTCACGGCGCCACCGTCCGCGAGATCGGCATCCATCGTCGTAAGGAGCTCGCGCCATCGTGAGAGCCTGCCGCCTGCCGACGCGGCACGGACCGCGCTTGCGAGCTCGAGCCGCGTGATCTCGCTTGTGACGACGAAGTTTCGCCCTTCCAGAAGGAGCGATCGGAGCTCCGCGTGATCCGCCTCGTCTGCGAGATAGGCGCGGGCGAGCGCACTCGTATCCGCGTAGAAGAGGGTCACTGGCGACGACGATCTTCGGCCAACGCCTGGCTCACGGCGTCACCCGCGCCGCGCGTCGACGCGATTGCCGCATCGCGCGAGAGCGCCTTCCGGGGGCGGGGGATATCAGCAAGCCGCCCCAGGGCACGCAGCCTCGCTCTCAAGAGATCCGGACCGTCACGCCCAGCCACGGCGTCCCGCAGGAGGTCGCTGACCATCGCGTTCACAGACCGACCCTCGGCGGCTGCGCGTCGCTTCAGGCGGCGGTGGAGATCCTCGTCTATCCGCGTGATCAGCTGACGCATGTCGTAGCGATGATAGCAGTCGGCTTGGAACTGCTATCAGGCTAAGGTCAACGCGACGCTACGGTCCGGGATCTCTAAGCGGGATGCGGTCCTGCCACCCGAAGACCACGCCGATCGGACGGCGGTCGACCCCGACGACGTACACGACGCGATTCCAGTTCGGCAACGGGGTCGCGGAACTGCCAGGCAGTCGCGGGCCGCCTTTCGCCGCGCCGAAGTCCCCGTCCACATAGCAGACCGCGACCGGCTCCGCGGCAGGGTGGTCGCGCCATGGGGAGACCGCGCGAGGCCCGTCCGGCGACGACGGCGTCTCATGCCACGTCACGACGGACCCAGCGCTGCTCTCGAACGCCGCGGCCACGGTGAGCGGATTCGCCCCGACGGGCAGCGCGGCGCAGATGTCCCGCGCGCTCGGCCGAGGGTAGGCTTCTACCGGGCGGAGGCTGCGCGCGACTTCAACGAGTGTGTCGACCTGCGATTCGTCGCCTGGAAGAGCGAGCTCCGTGTACACCCCGCCACTGGTCGTATCGAGGATCGTCACACCGTTGGCCAACGTCGCCCATTCCCACGTCGTGCCGTTCACATCCCGCTGGCCAGCTCGCAGTGTTTGCGAGGCGCCTTCCTTTACCGGACGAGACCCCCGGCGCTCGTAAAGGTGCAACACGCGCCGGTCCGCCAGCTGGATCGCGAAGTCATACCCGCCGTCATAGCTCGACGCGCCAGAGACGGCGTTGAGCAGGCACTGCAGCGAGGGCGATGTCGGGACGAGCGGCGGAAGGCCCGCCCAGTCGAGCTCGGTCTGCGGCCGCGCGCCGCTTGGGCACGCGGTTAAGAAGACCGGCGAGGCTGGCACCGGAGTGGCCGCCGGCCCGATTGCACCGGACTCGACGTGGCTGCCGCACGCCGCGATGAGCCCGACGAGCGCGAGGTGCACCAGGATCCGCACCGCTTTTCGAGTTTAGGAGCGACTTAGACTTTCACCAATGGACCGCGTTTATCTGGACCACGCCGCGACGACCCCGGTGGATCCCGAGGTCGCGGAAACGATGGCCCGCGTGCTGCGCGAAACGCACGGCAATCCCTCGAGCATCTACGCGGAGGGGCGCGCCGCCCGTGCGGCGGTGGACCGCGCCCGCGACGAGGTCGCCGCGGCCATCAGCGCCGACCCCGGCGAGATCGTATTCACGAGCGGCGGCACCGAAGCAGACAACCTGGCGCTTCGCGGTGCAATCAAGGCGCGGCGGGAAGAACGGGATGGTCTCGTGACGACGGCGATCGAGCACCACGCGGTGATCGACACCGCGCGCGATCTCGAGCGCTACGCCCACGTGCGCGTCACCGTCGTCGGAGTCGACAACTACGGCGTCGTCGACCCCGGGGTGATCCGTGACGCCCTCGACGAGCGCACCTCGCTCGTGTCGGTCATGCACGCCAACAACGAGATCGGCACGATCGAGCCTATCGCGGAGATCGGCGCGATCTGCCGCGAGCAGGGCGTGACCTTCCACAGCGACGCGGTGCAGACCGTCGGCGCCCTCGAGGTCGACGTGCGCAGGATCCCGGTCGACCTCCTGTCGATCAACGCGCACAAGTTCTACGGGCCGAAAGGCGTCGGCGCGCTCTACGTTCGCCGTGGCGCCCGTCTCGCGACGATGCAGACCGGCGGCGGCCAGGAGAAGGGCCGGCGCACCGGGACAGAGAACGTGGCGGGGATCGTCGGCCTGGGCGTAGCTATGCGCATCTCGCGCCAGCTGCGCTCGACAGAGTCGCCGCGGCAGGCGCAGCTGCGCGACCGCCTCATCGCCGGTGTGCGCGTCCGCGTACCAGACGTGGTGGTGAACGGCCACCCGACGGAGCGTCTGCCGAACAACGCGTCGTTCTGCATCCCCGGGACGGAAGGTGAGTCACTCATCGTGGCTCTCGACCTCGAGGGTTTCGCCGTCTCGAGCGGATCGGCGTGCACCTCGGGCGAGACGGAGCCATCGCAGGTCCTGCTCGCACTCGGGCTCGATCGGGAGATCGCCAAGGGCTCGCTTCGCGTGACTGTGGGCCGTTCGACGACGGAGGCTCACGTCGACCGATTCGTGGATGCGCTCTCCCGCGTCGTGACCCGGCTTCGCGACGCGGCCGCGGTGGCGGTGTGACGAAGGGGATCGGGCGGGACGCGAATCCGATCGACGGCGACAAGGTCGTCATAGAGATCGCGGTCAGGGTCGGGAAGGTCGCGACCGTCGAGCCGCAAGGCGTCGTTGTCGGAGCGATGAGATGGGTCGGCGCGGTGCGAACGATGGTGGAGTTCAAGACCGCCGAGGAGGCCAGAGCATCCGGGCTGGATACGTTTGGCGGATGTGACACGGCTCGGCGCGCTTCCCTTGTGCTGCACAGGCTCGCGATCGGTCGTTCGCTGGAGGAGGTGCTCGATATCCGCGTCGAGGACGTCATCCGCGCAATGGGTGGAGCGCCGGCTGAGAACGGGCGTTGCGTTCTGACTGTCCTGGGCGCGCTGCGGAGCGCGGTGATCGATGTGCACGTCGCGGAGCTTGCCGAGGCAACGGTCGATATGCACAGGCTGCGGGTCAAGTGAGCGGGCGCGTCTTCGTGGCAATGAGCGGGGGCGTTGACTCCTCCGTGGCGGCCGCACTACTCGCCGAGCGCGGTGAAGACGTCGTCGGCGTGTGGATGCGCCTCGTGCCGTCCGGCGGCGACGTCGACGCGCCGCGCTGCTGCGGGACCGATGAGGCCGGAGAGGATGCGCGCCGCGCCGCGGCGGCCCTCGGAATTCCTTTCTATGCCCTCGACTACGCAGAGGTGTTCGGCGAGCGGGTCGTCGACCGCTTCGTGCACTCATACGCCGGTGGCGAGACACCCAACCCCTGCGTCTCGTGCAATCAGCACGTCAAGTTCGACGCGCTCCTGCACGATGTCGTGCGCAAGTTCGGGGGCGATCGGCTCGCGACCGGGCACTACGCGCGCGCCGCTACCGGAGCGGATGGGCGCCACCACCTGCTGCGCGCGCGAGACCCGTCGAAGGATCAGTCCTACGCGCTCTACATGCTCGGCCAGCGGGAGCTCGCGCGGATCGAGTTTCCCATCGGCGAGCTTCGCGACAAATCGGAGACCAGGGCGATTGCCGCGCGCTTCGGTCTCGCGACGGCGACGAAGGCCGAGAGCATGGACATCTGCTTCGCGCCCGGCGACTACCGCGAGCTCGTGCGCGGGCGCGCGCCGGAGGCGTTCGTGCCCGGCCCGGTCGAGCGGACCGACGGCACCGTCGTTGGGACGCACGCGGGGATCGGCGCGCTCACGGTCGGCCAGCGCTCGGGTGTCGGCGTCGCCACGGGCGAGCGCCTGTACGTGCTGCACCTCGACACGGAGAGGCGCGCGGCGGTCGTGGGCACGCGTGCCGAGATCGCCCGCAGGACCTACACGCTGACCGACGTCAGCTTCGTCGCCGGCGACCCGCCGTCGCCCCGTTTCGCGACGGATGTGGTCCTTCGCTATCGCGGCATCCCACTTGCCGGGCACGTCGACGTGGATCGAAGCCACGCGACGCTCGACCTCGAGGCCCCGGCCCTGGTAGCGCCGGGCCAGGCCGCCGTGTTTTACGACGGCGACGAGGTCATCGGGGGCGGCGTCGTAGCACGGCAAGCGCTCTAGCCCGGTGCGCGCCCTCTCTCGCATCGCGGCGGTTGCCGTCGCAGGCGCCGCCATCTACTTCGCCGGGATCGTCAACAGCATCATCATCGAGGACCCGGAGCGGGGCGGGGTTGGTGTCGTCGTGCTCGCGATCGCCGCGGCGATCGCGATCCTTCTCGCGGCGCTGGTCGGGACTGGTCGCGGCGACGCGGCGAGTCCGATCCGCGGACACCCCCAGTTCGTGCGCGGTACGTGGGGGTTCGTGTGCGTGATGGCCCTCGTCGGATTTGCATGGCTCGCCGGCATGCCCCGGCAGCATTCACTCGACTGGACGCCGTATCACAACGACGCGATCGCGCTCAACGAGTGCGCCGCTCGGCTTGTCCTCCAGGGCCGCGATCCGTACACGGACCTCGATGTGTTCGCGTGCTACGGGAAGCTCGGCATCGGTCCGGACCGCACCACGCCGCTGCGCCGTGGCGCGTTCGCGGACTTCGCGATCTATCCGAGCGACGAGCAGATGGACCAGGTGTGGGACCAGCGCGCCACCGGCATCGGCGCGAACGACGAGTTCGTGTCGCGCCCGTCGTATCCGGCGCTCTCGTTCCTGCTGATCGCTCCGGCGGTCGCCCTCGGCCTGGACACGAACTACCTGTATGTGGGGTGCCTCCTCGTCGCCATGGCGCTCGTGATCGCGCGCGCCCCGCGGACGCTGCGCGGGTTCTTCCTTACCGCGCTCCTCGGCGCGGCGAGCCTCACGGCGTTCACGGTTGCCGGAAGCTCCGACCTGCTCTACGCCTTGCCGCTCATCGTGGCCTGGATGTACCGAGACCGGAGGTGGGCGGCTATCCCGTTCGGCATCGCGCTGGCGACCAAGCAGATCGCCTGGTTCTTCGCTCCGTTCTGGATCATCGCCGTGATCACCGAACGTGGGTGGCGCGCCGCGGCGCGTGATCTCGGGATCGCGGCAGGCATCTTCGCCCTGACGAACCTCCCATTCGTCGTTCACGACCCAGAGGCTTGGATCCTCGGAATCCTCACCCCGGCCATCGAGCCGATGTTCGCCCGCGGCGCCGGGCTCATCTTCCTGTTCACGAACGGCGGACTGCCGCTCCTGCCTTCGATCGCGTACACCCTGGTGGAGGCGGCCGCAGGCATCATCTGCCTGGTGATCGCTTGGCGGACCCGGCGGACGAGTCCCGAGCTCGGCGCGGTCCTTGCCATCGTGCCGCTCTTCTTCGCCTGGCGGAGCCTCTTCTCCTACTTCTTCCTGCTTCCGCTCTTCGCGCTCGCGGCGATCGCGCGGATGCCGCTTGGCGAGCTCGCCTTCGAGCGGGCGCGAAAGCTTGGAGGGCTCACGATCTTCGCGGCACCATCCCGGCTCTAGCTCCCGTGCCGCCGGCGGTCGTGGTGCTCGGCCTGGTCGCGCTCGGAGTCCCTGCAGGCGTACGCGCCGTGTTCGGCCGGCCGCGGTCACTTGGCAGGGCCTGGCTCCTCGCGGCAGCCCTCGCGCTCGCCGCGCAGGCGCTCGGTGAGCTGGCCGGCGTCTCGCTCGGCGTGCTGGGTGACACCCAGCTGGCACTCGCCGTAGTGGCGGCGGGCATCGCGGCTGCAATCGTTGCCATCGCGGAAGGCCCCACGAAGGGGTAACTTCTTAGCTTGAAAGACAGGGGAGAACAGTTATGGGTTTCATCATCGGCCTGCTGACCGGCGCGATCGCCGCGCTGCTCTACGCGCCGAAGACCGGCGACATCACCCGCGAGGAACTGAAGCAACGGAGCGAGGAGCTGAAGCGCCGCGCGGACGAGCTCCAGAAGATCGCTCAGAAGCTCGCTGACGACGCGTCCGTGAAGGGACGCGAGCTGATCGACGAGGCCAAGAAGCAGTGGGATTCGAGCGGGGCAGGACGAGCATCGACCGGGTCGCGAAGCACGACCGGAGGCTCCACCAAGGAAGTCTGACGAGTAGACTTTTCAGAAGCGGGGAACGCGGGGAGCCGAGGCAGGCGCCCCGCGTTTTCGTTTAGCAGGAGGGCAAACTGAACAGCGCGACCATCCGCGAGCGGTTCATCTCCTTCTTCGAGGAGAAGGGACACACCCGCATGCCCAGCTGGCCGCTCATCCTGAAGGACGACCCGAGCGTCCTCTTCACGAGCGCGGGCATGCAGCCGCTGGTGCCTTATTTCCTCGGAAAGAAGCAGGCCCCGGCCAAACGGATCGTCGCGGTCCAGAAGGTCTTCCGGGCCACGGACATCGACGAGGTGGGCAAGGATGGCTATCACCAGACCTTCTTCGAGATGCTCGGCAACTTCTCGATCGGCGACTACGGAAAGAAGGAAGCGATCGAGTGGGGCTGGGAGCTTCTGACCAAGGTGTTCGGGTTCGACGGCTCCAAGCTCGTCGCCACCGTCCATACGAGCGACGACGAGGCCTACGACATCTGGACGAAGACGCTCAAGCTGCTTCCGCCGGAGCGGATCTTCCGGCTCGGTGACGAGAGCAACTTCTGGGCGCCGGGCGCCACGGGCCTTTCTGGCCCGGACAGCGAGGTCTTCATCGACACGGGTCCGCAGCCAGGCGTCCCGGAGCATGACTGCAACCCTGGGGAGAATTGCGGCCGCTACCTCGAGATCTGGAACTTCGTGTTCCAGCAGTACGACCGTCAAGCCGACGGCACGCTCCGGCCACTACCGAAGAAAAATATCGACACGGGCGCCGGCCTCGAGCGGCTCGTGCAGGTACTTCAGGGCTTCCCCGGTGATGTGTACCGCACAGACGTCTTCCAGCCGCTCGTCAAGAAGATCGAGTCACTCTCGGGGAAGAAATACGGCGAGAACACCGCGACCGACCTTTCGATCCGCATCGTGGCCGAGCACTCGCGTGCCGCCGCCTTCCTCATCGCCGACGGGATCTCACCGTCGAACGAGTTCCGTGGCTACGTCCTTCGCCGCCTGATCAGGCGTGCCGCGATGCACGGGCGGCGTCTCGGCCTCCGGACCGGCTCGCTCTCGCAGCTCGGAGGCGAGGTCGTCAAGACGATGCAGCGCCACTATCACGAGCTCACCTCGGCGCGCGACCGCATCACCCACGTCATCCTCGAAGAGGAGGAGAAGTTCGAGCGGACGCTGGCGCAGGGGCTCACGATGATCAACGAGGCGATCGCGCGCGCGACCGCGCAGGGCCAGCGGTGGATCGACGCCGATACCGCGTTCCGGCTATCCGACACCTACGGTTTTCCGCTCGAAACGACCAAGGAGATCGCGACGTCGGCTGGCCTCGCGGTCGACGAGCGCGGTTTCCGTGAGCTCCTCGAGGGGCAACGCAGCCGCAGCCGTGCCACTGCGAAGTTCTCGCAGGACGCCATGCGCTTTGGCCAGTTCTACGCGGGCCTCCGCGAGAATCAGAAGCTCCGCAGCGAGTTCACGGGATACGACGAGCTCGAGACGGACGGAGCGATCCTCTCGCTCGTCGTCGGGGGTTCGCGCGTGGAGGCGGCGCACGAGGGGACGGACGTGGAGATCGTCCTGGACCGCACTCCTTTCTATCCCGAGGGCGGCGGCCAGGTCGGCGACCGCGGAACGATCACCACCGACGAGGGTCGTGCCCTGGTCGCGGACACGCAGACCGCGGCGCCCGGCGTGATCGTGATGAGCGCGAAGGTTGTCGACGGGGTGCTGCGCCTGCGATCGCGCGCGCACGCCGCGGTCGACGGGGATGCGCGTCGCGACACGATGCGCAACCACACGGCGACGCATCTCCTGCACGCGACGCTCCGCAACCTGCTTGGCGAGGACGTGCATCAGGCCGGCTCGCTCGTGCACCCGCCGAATCTGCGTTTCGACTTCACGTTCGGGCGCGCGCTTACGCCCGACGAGCTGCGTCGACTCGAGGACGAGGTCAATCGCGCGATCCTCGCGAACGCCGATGTCCACGCGCGCGAGATGCCCTTGCAGGACGCCCTCGCAACCGGTGCCATGGCCCTCTTCGGCGAAACCTATGGCGACGTGGTGCGGGTCGTCGAGGCCGGCCCGTCGCGCGAGCTTTGCGGCGGAACCCATTGCCACTGCACCGGCGACATCGGGCTCTTTCTCATCACGAAGGAGGAGTCCATCGGCGCGGGCGTTCGGCGGCTCGAGGCCGTCACAGGCGTTGGCGCCCTCCGCGAAGTGCGCGAGATCCGGGATCGCTCGACGAGAGCGGCTGCCGCGCTGCGCGTACCGCCGGCGCGGCTGCCTGAAGCGGTGGCCCAGCTCGTCGAATCACGCGAGCGTCTCGACAAGGAGCGTGCGGCGCTCCAGCGGAGCGGGGCGGACTCGGTGGCTGCGTCGCTCCTGGCGAAGGCGGAATCGCTCGGGACGGTGAAGGTGGTTGCGTCGAACGTCGGCGAGGCCGATCTAAAGCAGCTCCAAACCCTCGCCGATCGTGTCCGCGAGGGGATCGGCACCGGGGTGGTCATCCTTGGTGGGTCCCGCGACGGCAAGGCCGCTCTCTCCGTGACCGTGACAAAAGACCTTGCCCCGCGAATCAGCGCGGACTCCGTCATCAAGGCGGTGCAGGAGGTCTTCGCGGCGAGAGGCGGCGGGCGGCCCGAAAGCGCCTCGGCCGGCGGCGGAGCGCCAGAACGGCTGGACGACGCCGTCGCTTGGGCACGTAAGGTGGTCCGGGAGCGTTTAGACGGAGGTGGCTAGGGACCGGGGACGCGAACCGGCGGGCGGGCCCCGCGTCGCGGGTATCGAGCTCGCGGCGGGTGTGGCTCGCGTCGTGGTCGCGCGCGCCGAGGGCGGAAGACTGCGCGTGGTCGGACGCGGCGAGACGGCCCTGGCCGCGGACGCCATCGCTGGCGGCCTGGTCGTCGAGCCCAGGCAGGTGACCGCCGCGGTCGCGGCCGCGCTTGCCGCGGCGGAGCGTGGCATTCCGGCCGAGCGGACGGCGATCGCTATCGACGGCGACGACGTTCGGACCTATCACGTCAAGACCCCGTTCGACCGTGAAGAGTCAGCGACGCCGATCCTCCGCGCCGAGGTGGATCGCGTGGTGCGCGATGCGCGCGAGGACGCGGCACGGGTCGCGCAGACCGCGGTCGCTGACGACCCCGCGCTCCGAGGCGTCGCGACCGCGCGCCTCACCGATGACGTCGCGGCCCTCGTTCTCGATGGGCGGGAGCTCGACTCGATCGAGGGCTACCGTGGTCGCGCACTCGAGGTGCACACCGACGTGGCGGTCGCCCCGCTGGTCCTATCCGGTGCCGCCCTCGCCACGGTCGCCGCCCGCCGCCATCCGACGGCTGTGCCGGGCATCTACGCACTTGCTCGGCTCGTCGCCGCGTCGGGTATTGCCGACGCCGGCGTCGTGCGCGTGGGCGCGGACGTGACCGCCCTTGCCATCGTGCGCGAGCGGCGTGTCGTGGGAACCCGCGTCTTCGGTCTTGGATTAAACGCTTTCGCGGCGCGCGAGGACACTCGCGACGACGATGCGCACGTGTGGGCCGAGATCGTGGCGCTCCCGATCAGCTCCGAGAACCCACCGCCGGAGCGGTGGCTCTTCGTCGGCGTGCCCGAAGCGCTCCTCGCACTGCCGAACGCGCTCGCGAAAATCGTCGGCGAGGCGCGGGGCGGCGCCGCGCGGATCGGTCCGCTCACCCCGAGCGTGACGAGCCGGGTCTTCTCCGATGTGCCGCTCCACGCCGAGGATCTCGTCGCAGCCGGTGCGGCTGCCCTCGCGACTGAGGTGTACTCGTGACGGTCACGACCGCTGCGGCTCGCCGGACGGTCATCGACCTCGGCGGGGACGCGACAATCCTTGACGCGGCGCGCCGCCTGTCCACGGTCGAGTCGCCGGACGTGGTCCTCATCGTTCCGTCTGGCGCGCCGCTCACGCGCAATGCCGTGTTCCTCGAGGCGCTCCAGCGCCGGGCCGGGGATCGTCGCATCGTGCTCGTCTCGCCCGAGGCGCGGGCGCGATCGCTCGCAGCGTCCGTGCACATGAAGGCGTTCTCGAGCGTCTCCGCGCTCGACCGGCACGAGCTCGACGCAACCGAGCATCTCTCCAACGCGCGGCGCGCGGCCATGGCGACGATGGTCCGGCGCGCCGTTCCCCGGCGCGGGACCTCGCCGCTTCGGGTGCTTGCCGTGTTCATGAGTCTGCTCACCGCGGCGGGCATCATGTTGGCGGTCGTCGGTCCGTCCGCGACGATCGTCATCGCCGCGACCCCGACGCCTCTCGGTCCCTTCGAGTACGACCTGCGCGCCGGTCCGAACGGCGGCGATATCAGGGCCACGACCCTCTTCGACGACAAGCTCACGGCGAAGACCACCGGCACGGCGACGGGGTCTCGGCTCGACGAGGACTGGGCGACCGGCGTCGAGAGGTTCCGGAACCTCACCACGAACGATGTCCGGATCCCGACCGGAACGCTGGTTCAGACCACCGACAGCCCTCCGATCCGCTTTCTGACGACGGAGGAAAAGGTTCTCCCCCGGAGCAGCATCCTGCCGATCCCCACCGTCGGCGAAGTGCTGATCAAGATCCGGGCGATCGACCCGGGGCCGAAGGGCAACGTCGCCGCCGACAAGATCACCCGGGGTGCGAGCACTGAGTTCCTCGTCAACAACCCTGCGCCGACGACGGGCGGCAAGTCGGACCAGATCCCGGTGGTGACGGCGGCCGACTACGACAGAGCCGTCACGCAGTCGGACGAAGACGTGCGGAGGGCCGCCCTACAGCGCACCATCGTTTGGACGACGGCGGCGGCAAAGGGCACGACGGTGTACGGCGTGGTCGCGAGGCGCACCGGTGTCCTGACGCCGGCGGGCGACGTGGTGGGCAAGGAGCTCCCCAAGGAGAAGCCGACGTTCGAGATCACCGTGAGCGGGAGTGCGACCGCGTACTCCGTGACCGACGATGAGCCGAAGACGACCGCGACCGCGAAGCTGAAGCAGGAGCTCCCGTCGGGGATGGGTCTCGACGAGAAGACCGCGGTGGTCGAGCAGGTGATCCCCCCGTTCGTCGCTGCCGACGGTGTGCACTGGCGCGTTCGCGCGGAGGGAAAGCAGGTCCCGCAAGCGAAAAAGGCCCAGATGACGGCGGCCCTCGCGGGGCGCGAGTACGAGGCGGTCGACCCGCTCGCGACGCAACTGGGTTTCAAGCTTCGGAGCATTACGCCGTGGCCCGAGTGGTGGCCGCGCCTTCCCGTGCTCGATTCGCGGATCACGATCGAGGTCGAGGCGCTGCCGGCGGCAGCGAATTCTCCGTAGCGCGTGCGCTATCTTGCGCTCGACGTCGGCGACCGCCGCATCGGCCTCGCCGTCGGCGATGACGCCCATGGACTCGCCCGACCGCTGAGCACGCTCGTTCGACGAAGTGTCGTCAAGGATCTCGCGGAGCTCGAACGGATCGCTCGCCAAGAGGAGGTCGATGCACTGGTCATCGGGCTGCCCCTGACTCTGCGCGGTGAGGAGGGCCACCAGGCCCAGCGCGTCCGGCGTTTCGCGACCGCCTCCGAGAAGCTCGGACTTCCGGTGCGGCTCTACGACGAGCGCCATACCTCGAGCGAGGCCGGGCTTCGCGGCGCGCGCGATCTCGACGCGGGGGCGGCGACGATCCTGCTTGAGGACTTTCTCGCGCAGCGTGCCCGCTGATGGCCGTACGCACGCCGCGGCCGACGCCGCAACGCTCCGCCACCGGTCCCTTCATCTTCATCCTTCTCGTCGTCGGTCTGCTGGTCGGTGGCTTCGTGTTCGGACGTCCAATCGCCGAGGACGCGATCGTCGCGCAGGTGCAGGAGCGCGACACGCTCCTCAAACAGGAGTTCATCCGTGCGCTCGTCGCCGACCGCGTCGGGGCGGAGCCGGACCTGGCTAAGGATCCGCGCGCCGAATCGCGCACCTTTGTCATCTCGCGAGGTGAGACGTCGGGGTCGATCGCCCAGCGACTTCAGAACGACGGCTTCATTCGGTCCGCGCTCGCGTTCTCCTACCTTCTATACGACACCGGCCGCGAGACGTCGCTCCAGTCCGGTACGTACACGATCTCCGCGGCGCTGACGCCTCGCGAGCTCGCGCGCGTTTTCGAGAAAGCGCCCAGCGAACAGACGGTCTTGCGGATCATCGAAGGCTGGCGCTTGAGCGAGACCGCGGCCGCGGTGAACAAGGCATTCCCCGCGATCACGGCGGCCGATTTCACGAAGGAGGCCGTGGTCGGGCAGCGCAAGAACACGGTGCTTGTCGGTCTTGCCCCGGAGAGCTCGCTCGAGGGATTCCTGTTCCCGGACACGTACTTCTTCAAGCCGACGGCCACGGCGACGCAGATCGTCGATGCGCTGCTGGACCAATTCGAGCAGCGGGTCGGCCAGACGCTGCGCCAGGCGGCGGTCGATCGCAATATGACGATCTACGACATCGTGAAGCTTGCTTCGATCGTCGAGCGCGAGGCTCGTGACCGCCAGGAGAGCGCGACCATCGCGGGCGTGTACTCGAACCGGCTCGAGATCGACATGAAGCTCGACGCCGACCCGACGATCCAGTACGCGCTCGGCGATTGGCGCGAGCTCTCGCTCGCCGACCTGGAGCTCGAGTCGCCCTACAACACCTACCGGGTCGCGGGCCTCCCGCCGACCCCGATCTGCAGCCCCGGACAGGCGGCGCTCGAGGGCGCGGCCAAACCCGCGCAGGTCCCGTACTTCTACTTCGTCGCGAAGAGCGACGGCACGGGCGGCCACGCGTTTGCGGTGACGATCGAGGAGCATGAGGCCAATCGAGTCAAATACGGGAACAAATAGATTCGAGGCCGAGCGAGGAGCGGCGCGCTTCGCGCTCCGCTACGCGTCCGGGGCCCCTACCCCCTGGGCCCCTGCCCCTGCCGACGACGAGCGAGTCGCCCAGCCCTGAGCGTGTCTCCGCGCGAAGCGCGAGATTGAGCAGATGAGTCAGGTCTGGCTCATCGGGCGGCCCGTCGCGCACTCGCTGTCGCCCGCGATGCACAACGCGGCGTTTGCGAAGCTCGGCCTGCCGCATCGGTACGAGGTCAAAGAGACCGCGGACGACCAGCTCGCCGCGACACTCGACCGCATACGTCGCGACGACGTGCTCGGCGCGAACGTGACCATCCCGCACAAGGAAGCGGTGCTCCGGCTCGTCGACGAGGTCAGCGACGAGGCGCGCCGCATCGGCGCGGTGAACACCCTGATCCGCCGGGAAGGGCGGCTCGTCGGGGACAACACCGATCGGCTTGGCTTTCACCGTGGCCTCGAGAGCGCTGGCATCTTGCAGATCAGCAATCAAGACGTCCTCGTGCTTGGCGCCGGGGGAGCCGCTCGGGCCTGCGTTCTGGAGCTTCGGAGCGGCAACGACGTGCTCGTCGCGAGCCGGTCCGTCGAGCGTGCCCAGCGTCTGGTCGCCTCGATCTCCATGCCGGAGGAAACAGGCGGCGAGCTGCGGGCGATCGGCTGGGATGAGGCGCGACAGCTCCGGTGGGTCGACGCGCTCGTCAACGCGACCCCACTCGGGATGCGTGGTGAGGACGCGCTCGAGGGGTTCGCGTTCGACCCGCTCCCCGCCATCATCGCGGACCTCGTGCCTGTAGTCGGCGAGACGCCGCTGGTCCGGCGTGCGCGCGAGGCTCAACATGTGCGAGTCATGGATGGCCTGCTCATGCTCCTGCATCAGGCGGCGCGCTCGTTCGAGCTCTGGACGGGGGTGCCAGCGCCGCTCGAGGTGATGCGCGCGGCGCTGCCGCGACCCGTATGAGGTTCCTGACCGCCGGCGAGTCGCATGGCCCGGGCGTGCTCGCGGTGATCGACGGGGTGCCCGCGGGACTTGCGGTGCGGTCGGCGGACATCGACGCGGATCTGCGCCGGCGGCAGCTCGGCTACGGACGCGGCGCGCGGCAGAAGATCGAACGCGACGAGGTGCGCATCACCGGAGGGGTTCGCCAGGGGCGCACCACGGGCGCCCCGATCGCGCTTCAGATCTTGAACCGCGACGCGGTGAACTGGGAGCGCGTGATGAGCGTCGAGCCGGTCTCCGAGCCGCCGGACGCGATCACGCGCCTGCGTCCGGGCCACGCCGACCTCGCCGGCGCTCTGAAGTTCGGCCACGAGGACGTCCGGGACGTCATCGAGCGGGCGAGCGCGCGGGAGACCGCGGCGCGCGTCGCCGCTGGAGCGGTCGCGAAAGCGCTCCTTCGCGTTGTCGGGACCGACGTGTTGAGCGAGACCAAGTCGATCGGCGACGTGTCCAGCGAGCCAACGTTCGACCGGGACGCGGTCGAGGCGAGCGAAGTTCGCACCTCCGATCCAAAAGCAAGCGCGGCGATGGTCGCGGCGATCGCTGCCGCTCGTGAGGCGGGGGACACGCTCGGCGGAGTCGTCGCGGTGCGCGCGAGCGGCGTCGTTCCAGGCATTGGGTCATTCGCGGAATGGGATCGGCGTCTGGATGGCCGGATCGCGCAGGCGCTCATGTCGATCCAGAGCGCCAAGGGCGTGCAGTTCGCCGACGCGTTCGCCGCCTCGCAGGAGCGCGGGAGCGCGGTACACGACCCCATCGCCGTGCGTGACGGCGCGTTCGTTCGAAGTCGCAACCGCGCGGGTGGTCTGGAGGGCGGCGTCACGAACGGCGAAGACATCGTCGTCGCGGTCGCGTTCAAACCGATCTCGACGCTGATGAAGCCCCTGCCCTCGGCGGATCTGCGGACCGGCGCGCCGTCGCCCGCGCACGTCGAGCGCAGCGACGTGTGTGTCGTGCCGGCGGCCGGGGTCGTCGCCGAAGCGATGCTCGCGTTCGTGCTCGCCGACGCGCTCTGCGAGAAGTTCGGGAGCGACAACGTCGACGACATCTGCGCCGCGGTCGAGCGATACCGCCTTCGGCTCCGACCCATCGACTCGCGGTAATGCACATCTTCGTGGTGGGTCCACCGGGCATCGGGAAGACCTCCGTCGCGCCGGCGCTCGCCCGGCATTTCGGGGCCTCGGTCGTCGAGCTCGATCGCGAGATCGAGCGGCGCGCAGGCAAGAGCTGCAAGGCGGTGATCGAGCAAGACGGCATGGCACGCTTTCGCGATCTCGAGTCGAGCGTGCTCCTCGGGCTCGCGCAGACACCGTCGTGGGTCGTCGTGGACACGGGAGGAGGCGCGCCGATCCGTGAGAACAACCGCGCTTTCATGCGGAGGCTCGGGCTCATCGTCGGGCTGCGTGGCTCGCTCGAGCGAGTGACATCGGGGATCGCCGCGACGATGGCGAAGCGGCCGAACCAGGAGGAACCGCCAGGCGAACGCGCGCGACGGGTGCTGCGTGAGCGCAAGGCTGCGTACGCCGATACCGACGTCACGTTCGACGTCGACGGCGCCTCGACGGACGAGACCGCGCGCGCGATCGCGGCGTGGCTGGTATCGGCGCGCGGCGTTCGCATCGACGTCGCCGGTCCGGAGCGGCCCTGCCGTGTGCTCATCCGCGCGGGTCTCCTCGATCATGTCGGTCCGCACCTTGCCGACCTTGGATGGCGCGGCCGGGTCGCGGTCGTCAGCGACAGGGCCACGGCGACGCGCTACGAGGCTGCCCTGATCCGTTCGCTCGACGCGGTCGGCCTGGGAACGGTCGCGATCCGGGTGCCGGCGGGCGAGCGCGGCAAGCGTCTGGAGGTCGCGGCCCGGCTCTGGGACGCGCTCGCGCGCGAGGGGATCGCCCGTGACGGCGGCATCGTCGCCCTGGGCGGCGGGAGCATCGGAGACGTCGCGGGGTTCGTCGCGGCGACCTACCTCCGCGGCATCCGCGTCGCACAGGCCCCGACGACCCTCCTCGGGATGGCCGATGCCTCGATCGGTGGAAAGACGGCGATCGACATCGCGGCGGGAAAGAATCTGGTCGGCGCATTCCATTCGCCGGACGCGGTCTTCGCGGATCTTGCGGTTCTCGCGACGCTTCCGCCGCGCCAGCTCTCGTCGGGGCTTGCCGAGGTCACGAAGTGCGCGTTCCTGGCCGATCGTGAGTCGGTCGCCCAGCTCGCGCGGTCGCTCGGGAGCGTCCGCGCCGGCCACCTTGGCACCGTCCTGGCCGCGGTCACCATCGCGGCGGAGGTGAAGGGCGCCATCGTCAGCCGGGATCCTCGCGAGTCCGGGCTGCGCGAGCTTCTGAACTTCGGCCACACCATGGGGCACGCGTACGAGGCCGCGTCGGCCTATCGCGTCACGCACGGAGAGGCCGTGGCGGTCGGCATGGTCTACGCGACGGCCCTCGGGGAGAAGCTCGGGCTGACCGCTCCGACGGTTCGCCGGGAGCTGGAGAACCTGCTCGACCGTGCGGCTCTGCCGACGCGCGCCCGGCTTCCGAAGTCCGTGTGGAGCTTCGTGCTGCGCGACAAGAAGGCGCGGGCCGGCCAGCTCCGTTGGATCCTGCCGCGGCGCATCGGACGCTTCAGCGAGGTGACCGACGTCGGCGAGTCCGCGCTCCGGGCTGCAGCTCGCATCGTGGAGCGCGCGGCGTGAAGCTCCTCTTCATCAATGGCCCGAACCTGAACCTGCTCGGCACGCGCGATCCGGAAATCTACGGCCGGACGACGTTGAAGGAGGTCGAGGCGCGATGCCGCGAGATCGCGCGCGAGGCCGGATGCGACCTCGTCGCTTTCCAGTCGAACCACGAGGGCGCGCTCATCGACTTCCTGCAACAGCACCGCGACGCCCGAGGTGCCATCATCAATCCTGGCGGGCTCGCGCACACCTCGATCGTGCTGCGCGATGCCGTCGCGGACTCCCCGTTTCCGGTGGTGGAGGTACACATCAGCGAGATCGCCGCGCGCGAAGAGTTCCGCAGGAAGAGCTACCTGACCGAAGTGACCGAGGCGCAGTTCATCGGGAAGGGTGTCGCGGGATACGAGCTGGCCCTAGGCTGGCTCATCGAGGAGACGAAGAGCGATCGGGGGGCTCCGCCCCCCGGCCCCGGGAGAAGCATGTGATATCGGCTGGGGAGATCAAGCGCGGGATGACCATCGAGGTCGACGGCGTCCTGTATCAGATCGTCGAGTTCCAGCACATCAAGCTCGGACGTGGCAGCGCGCAAATGCGCATGAAGCTGCGCAACGTCCGCAAGGGCGATCTCGTCGAGAAGACGTTTCAGGCCAACGATCGCTACCAGCGGGCGCGCCTGGACCACCGCAACGTGCAGTTCATGTACAAGGACGGCACGCACTACCACTTCATGGACACGGCGACCTACGACCAGATCGCGCTCAACGACGACCAGCTCGGCGACGCGACGAGCTACCTCACCGACGGAATGGTCGTGGTGCTGAGTGAGTACGAGGGCTCACCGATCGGCGTGGAGATGCCGGCCTCGGTCGTCCTCACGGTGACCGACACCGACCTCGGCCTCAAGGGCGACACGGCAACGGGCGCGACGAAGCCCGCGACGCTCGAGACGGGGTTGCGCGTGAACGTGCCGCTCTTCGTCGAGCGTGGCGACAAGATCAAGGTCGACACTCGGACCGGTGACTACCTCGAGCGCGCCTAGCGGGATCCTTCGCGTCGGCCAGGTGGTGACGCGTCTGGCCGCGCACATCCAGTCGGGCGACGAGTTCAAAGACCTTTGGATCGAGGGTGAGGTCGTGCAAGCGAGAAGCTCGCCGGTGGGGCACGTGTACTTCACGCTCCGCGACAACGTCGGGCAGCTGCAGTGCGTCCTATTCGCGATGAAGGCCGCGCAGATCGCGCTCACGCCCCGCGACGGGAACAAGGTCCTGGCGCACGGCTACATCGAGCTCTACACGAAGGACGGGCGCTGCCAGCTCCAAGTGGACGATCTGCGGCCGGCGGGCGCGGGCGACGCGTACCTGCGTCTCGAAGCGCTGAAGCGCCGTCTCGCCGCGGAGGGACTCTTCGCGGTCGAGCGCAAGCGCGCGCTTCCGGCCGCGCCCCGCCGCATCGGCGTGGTCACGAGCCCGATCGGCGCGGTCTGGCACGACATCCAGCAGATCGTCGCGCGCCGCGACCCGCGGGTGGAGCTCATCCTCGCGGCGGCGCAGGTGCAGGGCGTGGGCGCGGTCGAGTCGCTTATCGCGGCACTCGACGGACTCGCGCAGGTCCGCGACCTCGACGTGGTGATCCTGGCGCGGGGTGGCGGCGCGGCGGAGGATCTCGCTCCGTTCAACGACGAGGCGCTCGCGCGCGCGCTCGTGCGATTCCCGCGCCCGGTCTGTTCGGGCGTCGGGCACGAGACCGACGTCACCCTTGCGGATCTCGCGGCGGACGTCCGCGCGCCGACGCCCTCGGCGGCCGCGGAGCTGGTCGTTCCCGATTCGGGCGCCGAGCAGATCCGGGCAAACCGAGCCTGGCGCCGAGTCGCCGGCCGCGTGCGCGAGCGGATCGACGAACGGCGTCGCCGCCTCGAGACGGCGCGGCGCATGCTCGACCGCCGCGCTCCGGCGATGCGGCTCGCAGTGCGGCGACAGCGGATCGATGAAGCGCGCCGGACGCTCGACCGCGCAATCGCGCGTGCGGTCCCGCTGCGCCGCCAGCGGGCGGTCTCAGCGCAGCGCCGGCTCGCTGCGCTCTCGCCGCTCGCGGTGCTCGGGCGCGGCTACGCGATCGTCGAGGGTGCCGATGGGCACATCAGAGCGTCGGTCGCCACGCTCAAGACGGGAGAGCGTGTCCGAGTCCGCATGCGCGACGGGCGTGCCGGCGCGTTGGTGGAGACTGTCGAGCGAAGTGGCTGAGCCGGAAGTCTCGCTCGACAAAGCGCTCGAGCGCCTGGAGGCGATCGCGGACAAGCTGGAAGATCCCGCGCTCGACCTCGACGAGGCGGTGCGCCTCTACGAGGAGGGCCTTCGCTTGTACGCCGAATGCGCGAAGCGCTTGGACGCGGCGGACCTTCGGATCACACAGCTCGCGGACGCGCTCGCGAAACAGGCGCGGGAGCGTGGAGCTGGTTAGCACGAACTGGCTTGATCGTTTCTGACAGAGATGCGTCTATTCGCGTGGGTGCCACTGGGCAGAGACCAAAGCAAAGTTGTGCATCGCCTCGGTACTCCAACGTTCTTCCTTGTTCGCTATTCAGCTGAAGGGAAGTCCTCTGGGGATACCTGGCATCAAAGTCTCGACGACGCAAAGGATCAAGCCGAGTTCGAGTCGGAACGCTGACTTGGGAGCCAGGACGGGAAGGTACAAAAGATCGCGAGTTTGCCCTTGCGAAGCTCGCGGAGCGCAAAAGGTCGTGAACTCGCGCTAAGCGCCTTCGCGAAGCTTTCGCAGGAAGGGCTCGATGTTCTCGATGAATTGCTCGGGGCGGAAGCCGTGGAGCAGGTGACCTGATCCGGGGAAGCGCTTCACGGTGACATCGGGGAGCTTCTTGAGCCTCCACTCGGCGGGGTCGTCGACCGCGCCGCCGAGGCGCGGCTCACCGGCGAGGATGAGCACCGGCGCGCGCACGTTCGTGATCGCGTCCACGATGAGCGCGGCCGCCGGCTCATCGCCCGCGACGCGCGCGTCAATGAACGCTGGGTCGACGTCGCGGAAGTACGTGACCACGCGCTCGGCGGCGAAGAAGCCACGAAGCTCGCCGTACGTGCGTTCGCCTCGCGGTCCCGGCGACGGCAAGGGTTGCGTGCTGACTGCATTCGCGAGCACTTTGGGGTCGGGCGAAGTGATCCCCTCGCGGAGCGCCGCGTACCGCGCTGCGTCCCACGCCTTCGGGTAGCCGATGGCCGGATCTTCGAGAACGAGACCGCGAACGAGCTCGGGTTCGTCCCCCGCCGCGACGAGCGCGGCCAGCCCGCCAAGCGAGTGGCCGATGAGAACGGCGGGCTCTTTCGTGATCTCGCGCAACACGCGGAGTGCGTCGTCCGCGAACGCGCGCAACGAATAGTCCGCCGTGCGGCCGCTCTTTCCGTGACCGCGCGCGTCGTAAGCGATGGTGCGATAGCGCGTCGCGAGGCGAGGGAAGATGTTCTCCCAGTCCTCGGACCGAGCGAGGCTCTGATGGAGGAGCACGATCGGCGGCTCGCCGGCGACCTCCGTGCCTGAGTCGTAGTGCGCGAGCTTCGGCTCGCCCTTGAGAGTGCGCGCGCGAGGGAGACGCTTCGGCACGAGCTAAGACCGCACCGGCGACGGTTCCGGCCGAAGCAAGAGCGAGGTGCCGATCACGATGTGCCACGACCACGTCGTGACCGTCAAGAATCGCTGGATGAGTCCGCCGACGGAGCTGAGGGGCGCGCTGGTGTCGCCGACGTAGCGCGGTCCGAGCCCCACGAAGAGCCCGAGGATCGCGAGCGTCGCGAGCGCCGTTGCGACGGTGTAGGGCGCGAACCGCTCCCAGTTCTCGTCCTGGTGCATCCGTCCAGCGAGGAAGAAGAGCCCGATCCCAAACGCGACCGATCCTCCGACGAATCCGATCACGTGGAGAAGGCCGCCTGGTGTGCGGACAGGACCCAAATCCGCGAGGAACGCCGCCGCCAAGAGCGCTCCAAAACCGCGCAGGACGAGGAGCGCCGGCCCGATCGCGTTTCCGGGAGGGAGGGTGCGCTGCAGCAACGACGCGAGCACGACCGTCAGGCTTCCGCCGGCCGCCAGCGCCAGCGTGACGAGGAATCCATACGGGCCGAGCTGCGACGCGCTGATAACGTCCCGCGTGGCGTCGTAGTTCGGGGTGACGACTCCGGCGATACCGATCCCGAGCAGGACGAGGACGCCGCCAAGGAGCGACGACAGGCCGGCCATGCGGACGTACGAAGCGGGCATTGCCGCGCAGTATCGCGAATGTGCGCGAGAATCCGCGCATTGACAAAACGCGTACGCCTCGACCAGCTCCTGGTGCAGCGTGAGCTTGCGCCGAGCCGTGAGCGCGCGCAGGCGCTCATCCTCGCTGGCGCCGTCAGCGTCGATGGCGGCCGCGCGGACCGTGCCGCGGCCCCGGTCGCAGAGGATGCGCAGCTCGTGGTCGACACCGGTCCTCGCTATGTCTCGCGTGGCGGAGACAAATTGGCTGGCGCGCTCGAGGCTCTCGGGCTCGACGTCGCCGGAAAGGTGGCGATCGATGTCGGCTCGTCGACCGGCGGCTTCACCGATGTCCTGCTGCAGCGCGGCGCGGAACGCGTCCATGCGGTCGATGTGGGCAAGGGTCAGCTCGATTGGGGCCTGCGTCAGGACCCGCGCGTCGTGGTGCACGAGGGGGTGAACGCGCGCGAGGGCGTGCCCGTCGAAGAGCCGGTGGACATCGTCGTAGCCGACGTCTCCTTCATCTCGCTTCGACTCGTGCTGTCGCCCTCGCTCGCGAAGCTCCGCGACGGTGGCGACGTCGTCGCGCTGGTGAAGCCGCAGTTCGAGGCCGGGCGCGACGCGGTCGGCAAGGGTGGCGTCGTTCGCGAGCCCCAGGCGCGCGCGGCCGCGGTGGTGGCCGTCGCCAGCGATCTGGCGTCGCGTGGATTCGGCATCGTCGCGATCACCCCGTCGCCGATCGCGGGCCGCGAGGGCAACCGCGAGATTTTCATCCACGCGCGCAAGGGGTCGCGGGGCCTCGGCGAAACGGCGCTCGCGACCGCGGCACGCGAGGCTGCCGGATGAGGGTCGCCATCGCCTCACGCCCAGACTGGCCCGCCTCGCTCGAGGCTGCGAAGACCGTGAGCGACAAGCTCCGAAAGACCGGCCACGAGCCGACGGAGCTGGCGCTGGACTCCCGCCCGCTCACGAAGGAGGTCGAGCGTGCTGAGATCGCTTTTGTTTTCGGCGGCGACGGCACGGTCCTGCGTGCAGCACGGCTGCTGTCGCCATTGGAGATTCCGATCCTGGGAGTCAACCTCGGGCGACTCGGCTTCCTCACCATGACGACGATCGATCGCTTCGACGAGGCGATGGGCGACGTGCTCGCCGGGCGCTTCACGATCGAGGAGCGCGCCCTGCTCGACGCGCGCCTCGTTCGAGAGGGCAAGGAGATCGTGCGTGCACTGGCCTTGAACGATGTCGTCGTCGCGCGAGGCAAGCAGGTGCGCTCGATCAATGTCGCGGTGCGTGTCGACGGTGAGCCGCTGATCGTTTACTGGGCGGACGGCCTCATCGTCGCGACCGCGACCGGCAGCACCGCGTACGGCTTCTCCGTGGGTGGGCCGCTCATCCTTCCCGCCTCGCGCGCGATCACGATGGTCCCGATCGCGCCACACCTGTCGTTCGGCAACGCGGTCGTGTTCGATCCCGAGCAGGTGCTCGAGCTTGAGACGCAGGATGAGCCCTCGGTCCTCTCGCTCGATGGGCAGGAGGAGCACGATCTGCGCGCCGGCGACCGCATCACCGTGCGGCGTGCCGAGGCCGTCGCCCGATTCGCGCGCACGGCGCATGCGCGCCCATTCGTCGAGCTTTTGCGCGAGAAGATCCTCAAGGAGCCCGGAACATGACGACGAACTCGGGGGGCTCTGCCCCCCGGCCTCCGGATGCACTCGCCGCGGTCGCCGCCATCGCGGCGAAGACAAAACGCCGGCCAAAGATCGCGGTGATCCTTGGCAGCGGGCTCGGCGGTCTGGCGAAGGAGGTCGGGGATGCGACGCGGCTCTCCTATGCGGACATTCCGGGTTTCCGGCGGAGCACCGCGCCCGGTCACGCGGGCGAGCTCGTCGTAGGGACCCTCTCGGGAAAGGATGTGGCCGTCATGAACGGGCGCATGCACTATTACGAGGGCTACGACATCACCGAGATCGGCTTCCCGGTGCGCGTCTTCCGCGCCTGGGGCGTGCGCACGATGATCATCACGAACGCCTGCGGCGGACTGAACCCCGCATTCAAGACTGGCGACCTCATGGTCCTGAACGACCACATCAACTTCATGGGCACCAATCCGCTCCGCGGTCCGAACGATGACACGCTCGGCCCGCGCTTTGTGGACATGGTCGGCGTGTACACCGAGGAGCTGCGCAAGCTCGCGCATTCGGTCGATGACGACCTCCGCGAGGGCATCTATGTCGCTGTCGCGGGCCCAAACTTCGAGACGCCTGCTGAGCTGCGGATGCTCCGCGGCTTTGGCGCCGACGCGGTGGGCATGAGCACCGTCCCCGAGGTCCTGGTCGCGCGGCACATGGGTATGGACGTCCTCGCCATCAGCACCGTCACCGATATGGCGACGGGGATCCCTGGACAGATCGAGCACGTCACCCACGAGGCGGTGCTCGAGGTCGCCAACCGCGCCGGCAAACGTCTCGGCGAGGTGATCAAGGGCGTGATCGCCCGCATCTGATGCGCGTCGTCGAGCTCATCGAGCGAAAGCGCGACGGCGGAAAGCTGACCGCCGACGAGATCGACGCGCTCGTGCAGGGATACACGAAAGGCGACGTTCCCGATTACCAGATGTCCGCCTTCTGCATGGCCGTGGTCTGGCGCGGCATGGACGCCAAGGAGACGGCGGCGCTGACCGCTTCGATGGTGCGCTCCGGCGAGCGGCTCGACCTCACACGATTTGGGCGAGTCGTCGACAAGCACTCGACCGGCGGTGTCGGCGACAAGACCACGCTCGTCGTCGCTCCGCTCGTCGCGGCGTGCGGCGTGCCCGTCGCCAAGATGAGCGGTCGCGGCCTTGGCTTTTCGGGCGGGACGCTCGACAAGCTCGAGTCCATACGCGGCTACCGGGTCGACCTGTCGACCCCCGAGTTCCTGGCGCAGCTCGAGCGCATCGGGATCGTCGTGACGGGGCAGACGGCGGACCTCGCTCCCGCGGACGGGAAGCTCTACGCGCTTCGCGATACGACCGGCACGGTGCCGGCGATACCCCTGATCGCGTCGAGCGTGATGTCGAAGAAGATCGCGGCCGGCGCCCACGCCGTTGTCCTCGACGTGAAGGTCGGGAGCGGCGCCTTCATGAAGGATCTCAGCTCCGCGCGCCAGCTCGCGCGAGCCATGGTCAGCATCGGTGTCGCGCACGGCCTCGCCGTCACGTGCGAGCTCACCGACATGGAGCAGCCCCTCGGCAACGCCGTGGGTAATAGCCTCGAGATCGCGGAGGCCATCGCCACGCTCCGCGGGAACGGGCCTGCGGACCTGCTGCAGTTGACGCGCGCGGCGGGCGCCGAGATGCTCGTGCGCGGCCGCAAGGCGCGAGACACCAAGGTCGCCCTCGGGCGCATCGACCGAGCGCTCGCGGACGGCAGCGGTCTCGCGAAGTTTCGCCAGCTCGTCGCGGCCCAGGGCGGCGACGTCTCGCAGGTGGACGATCCGTCGAAGCTCCCGCGCGCGCCGAGGGTCGAGACGCTGCGTGCTCCGCGTACTGCCTACGTGTCCGCGATCGCCGCGGACCAGGTCGGCGTCGCGTCGGTCCGCCTTGGCGCCGGTCGCGAGAAGAAGGGCGAGCCCATCGATCACCGGACCGGAATCGTGCTGCATGCCAAGGTAGGGGACCGCGTCGAGCGGGGACAGCCCTACGCCGACGTCCATGCATCCGGCAAACCCGCAGATGCCGACGCCATCGCCATGATTCGCGGCGCGTTCCGCTGGAGCGCGCGCCGCGTGCCGCGACGACGGCTCATCCTTGGCCGGATCGCAAGCCGCGACCAGGTGAAAGCAGGGTGAGCGAGTGAGAAACACCGACTACGCGATCCGCATCACGACTGTCGCACCTCTTGCCGCCACTCGCCGCCGACCAGCCGGGCCTCAGTGTCAGAGTGGAACCGAGGAACGAGCCGGTGAGAGCAGGGCAACCCCGCGAGCAAAGCGGCCTCCGCGCGGTCTGCGCGAGCCTCGTTAGGACCTATCGAATGAGCGTCGCACCGCTGAAGGAATGGAGCGCGCTTCTTCCACTGGCGATGTCGATCGCGGGCCTGGCATTGGTGCTCGGTCACATTGCGGCCGGCGGTGGCCGGGAAGCGGACGAAGGAACCGCTGCTCGGCTCTGGTGGCTACTCATGGGTGCGCAGGTGCCGCTTGTGGCGATCTTCGCCCTCGTGTGGCTGCCACGGGCTCCGAGAATGGCCCTGGTCGTTTTGGCGTTGCAGGCGGCGGCGGTGCTGGCGAATCTCGCCGCGTCCGCTTTTTCGACCTCTAGCCGGCTCGCTTCGAACCCGCGGTCTTCTTCGCTCCCTTTCGCTTGGCGGCTTCGACGCTCGCGCGGAGCGCGTCCATCAGATCACCGACCGGGCTCTCGCCCGCGATCAGGGTCGCCTCGGCGGGCGCCGTGGCTGGCTTGCTCCGGAGAAGGTCAAGGAGCTCCTCGCGATACGCGTCCGCATGTTTCTCTGGAATCCACTCCGTCGCCATCGCGCCTATGAGCTGCCGAGCGGTCTTCAGCTCGCGGTCCGAGATCGCAATGTTCGAGAGTCCCGACGTCAGCTCACCGGGACTTCGCACCTCGTCGCCGAAGAACAGGGTCTCGAGGGCGAGAGCGTCCTTCAAAGGACGGATCGCGACGAGATGTGGCTTGGTCCGAAGCACGAAGCGTCCGATCCCGACCATGCCTGCGGCCTGCATAGCCCGAAGCAGGAGCGCGTAGGGCTTCTCGGCTCCTGCGCCGCGGACGGGTCCGACGTGATAGCTCTTCTCGTAGAAGACCGGGTCGATGTCGGCTAGATCCACGAACTCCTCGATCTCGATCATTCTGCTGCGCTCCGGCGCGATCGAGATGAGCTCGGAGTCGGTGACAGTCACGAGGTCACCGTCTGGCAGCTCGAAACCCCTCACCATGTCCTCGCGCCCGACCGTATGCGCGGCCGGCGTCGCGGCGGATACCGCCTGTTCGATGTCGCGGGTCGTACGGGGCTCGGTTCGATCCTCCGCTGGCGAGAACTCTTCCGGCAGCTCCGGTTCGAACCGCGGCGCGTCGTCGTCTCTCGTCACACGTTCGTAGTGCACGCGTTTACCAGTGCGCCGGTCGTAGAGGTGGAAACGAACGTCCTTCGGCTCGGTGGCCGGATAGAGCTTCACCGGGATGTTTACGAGCCCGAAGCTGATGCTGCCGGTCCACACCGCTTGACTCATCGGCTGCCCCCCACGCCCCGATCGCGGAGCGTCTGGCCTGATTCTCTCAGGAATCGGAGCGCGCACCTAGACTCGTCAGCGAGTGATCGCACGAGGTCTGCGCGGGTCAGGACCCGGATCGATGAACCCGCTCCTCATCATCGGCCTTCTCCTTCTGCTGTACGCGTTCATAAGCGGCGGGCTCGTTTCTCCGGTACAGCGCGCCGCCGACGACCCGGTCGGCTTCATCGGATTCGTTGTCGCGATAGTCCTCGGCATCACCGTCCACGAGTTCATGCACGCGTATGCCGCGACGCGGCTCGGCGACGACACCGCACGGCTTATGGGCCGGCTGAGCCTGAATCCCATGGCGCACCTCGATCCGTTCGGGACTCTGCTCATCGTTCTCGCGGGGTTCGGGTACGGAAAGCCCGTGCCGTTCAACGAGTCTCGCCTGCGCTCGGCCCTGGGGGTGAGCGGCGTTGCCCTCGCGGGCCCGTTCGCGAACCTCGTTCTCGCGGCCCTGTGCGCGCTGCCGCTCCGTTTCGGGGGACTGGATCCGTTGGGCGGGGCCTACACCGTGATCCTCGAGTCGATCGTCCTTTGGAACTGCGTGCTCGCGGTCTTCAACCTCATCCCGATCCCGCCCCTCGACGGGGCCAACGTTGTGTACGGACTTCTTCCCCCGCAGCAGAAGTACACGTGGCGCACTTACCAGCAGTACGGTCCGATCCTTCTGCTATTGCTCCTGTTCTTCGGCGCCCGCATTTTGAGCACCGTCGTGTTCGGGCCCGCGCTCTTCCTGGCGCGGCTCTTCGTAGGCGGGAGCTTGTAGCCGTGCGTCACCGCGTGCAGCAGACCGTCCGATATCTCGGCTCGGCCGGGCCGGACGATCGCCATGCGACCGAGACCGCACGCATCCTCCGGCAGCTTGGCGCGGACGAGGAGCTTGTCGTCGCCGGGATTCTCCATGACAGCGCGAAACCAGGGAACACACGGGTCTGGCACCGCGTCGCGGGTGTGCTGCTCGAGGTGACCCCTCGTGTCCGGGCGCGCCTGGCCGCCGGGGACTCGACGTTCGCACGTTACCTCGACCACGCGCGCCGCGGCGCCGAGCTCGCGCGCGACGACGGAGCGTCCGAGCGCGTCGTACGTCTGATCGCGCGGCATCACCAGCGACCGATCACCGAAGACGAGAGACTCCTCGCTCGCGCGGACCGCGAGGCACTGCCGTGATGGAGTCGCAGGCCCCGCGCGTCACCGTCGAGGGCTTCGATGGACCCCTCGACCTGCTCCTCGAGCTGGTCGAGGAGAAGAAGCTCGACATCCTCACCGTACGGCTGGGGGATCTCGCCGACGCGTATCTCGCGCGCGTGCGCGCGATGCCGTCCCTCCCCGCCGACGAGGTCTCGGCGTTCCTGGCTCTCGCATCGCGGCTCGTTCTCCTCAAAGCACGAAGCCTCCTCCCAAGCCTCGAGCCCCTGCCTGAAGAGGAGGGCGAGTCCGAGGAGGAGCTGCGCTTGCGGCTCCTCGAGTACGCGATCGTCCGCGAGCGCGCGGGCCAGCTGGGCGCGCGCCTCCGCGCCGGCGAGCGCGGTTTCCATCGCGAAGGCGGCACGGTGGAGCTGCCGCCGCGCGGCGGCGAGGTCGACGTCCTCGCGTCGGCCTGGTCGCGCGTGCTCGCCCTCGCGACGCGCCAGCGCGAAGACGACCTCGTTGCGCCCGCCGAGCGCTATTCGGTCGAGCAACGGACCGTCGAGATCGAGGCGCTCGTTGCGGCGCAGGAGCGGGTTGGCTTCGCTACGCTCCTCGGCGACGCGCCGACGGTCGGGTTCGCGGTAGTCACGTTCATCGCGCTCCTCGACCTGCACAGGCGCGGGGTCATCGATCTGGTCCAGGACGAGCTCTTTGCGGACATCGTCGTCATCAGGAGGGAGCCCACATCCGCTCAGACCTAGCGAGCGCCATCGAGGCGGTCCTCTTCGTCGCGGAGAAGCCCGTGACGAAAGGTGAGCTCGGGCGCATCGTGGGCGGAACGCCGCGCGCGGTCGAGAACGCGCTCGCGGAGCTCACGACGGCGTACGAAGACACCGGCCTGCGCCTCGCGCGCTCGGGCGACGAGTGGCAGATCGTGACAGCGCCTCAGCACGCGGCGCACGTCGCGGCGTACCTCGGCGCCGATCGCCTGCGGCTCTCGGCTGCCTCCCTCGAGACGCTCTCCGTGGTCGCGTACCGGCAACCGGTCACCCGCGCCGAGGTCGAGGCGATCCGCGGGGTGAACTGCGACCAGACCATCTACACGCTCGCGTCGCGGCGGCTCATCGAAGAGCGGGGTCGCAAAGAGGCCCCCGGTCGCCCCATCCTGTACGGGACGACATGGGAGTTCCTCGAATGCTTCGGCCTGCAAAGCCTCGACGACCTGCCGCGGGCCCTCAGCCCCGAAGGCGCGCTGGTCCAGGAGGGAGTGGGGAGTCCGAGCCAGCCGGGATGATCCGCTTGCAGAAGGTCCTCGCCGATCGCGGCGTCGCGTCGCGACGCGCGGCCGAGGTGCTGATGCGCGAGGGTCGCGTGCGTGTCTTTGGCGAGGTCGTAAGAGAGATGGGGAGCAAAGTCCCGCCCGATGCGCGCATCGAGGTCGACCGCCGCGCAGTCGCGCCGGCAACGCCGCATCGCTACGTGATCTTGAACAAGCCGCGGGGGATCGTGTCGACGGCGCGCGACGAACGTGGGCGACCGACGGTCGTCGAGCTGCTCGGCGCACGCGAGCGCCTCTACCCGGTCGGTCGGCTCGACGAGGACTCTGACGGCCTCGTGCTGTTGACGAACGACGGCGCGTGGGCCGAGCGGGTGCTGCATCCGAGATACGGGCACGAGCGCGAGTACGAGGTGAGCGTCGCCGGCCCCGTGCCGCCGGCGTCCGTCGCCGCGCTGCGGCGTGGCATCGCGCTCGAGGAGGGATTGGCCCGCGCCGCGCGGGTTTCGGTCGTGGGCGGCGCGCGCGGGTCGACGCTCCGTATGGTCCTGGTGACCGGCTGGAAACGGCAGGTGCGCCGCATGTGCGCCGCCGTCGGGCTGCGCGTTCTGCGACTTCGTCGGGTGCGGCTGGGCCCGCTCGAGCTCGGCCGGCTTCGGCCCGGCGCGTGGCGCGAGCTCACGTCGCGCGAGGTCCGCGCGCTCGGGGGCACCTGAGATGGCCACCCCGCGCACCGTCGCGATCGACGGCCCGGCTGGAGCAGGGAAGAGCACCATCGGCGCGCTCGTCGCCGAGCGAATGGGCTACCTCTTCCTCGACACCGGCGCGATGTACCGCGCGGTCGCACTGGCCGCGCTGCGACGGGGCATCGATCCCGACGACGCGGAGCGCCTCGCCAAGCTCGCACGCGATGTCCGTATCGCGATCGGTCCGCCGACGGTCCGCGACGGCCGCACGTACACCGTGCTGCTCGATGGCGCCGACGTAACGTGGGCGATTCGCGGCGACGACGTCGACCGCATCGTGTCGCAGGTCGCGCGCATCCCGCAGGTCCGCGACATGATGGTCGAGCAGCAGCGCGAGATGGCGAAACGCGGGCGGATCGTGATGGTCGGCCGCGACATCGGGACGATCGTCCTCCCCGAAGCGGAGCGCAAGGTGTTCCTCACGGCGTCCGCCGCGGAGCGCGCGCGCCGCCGAGAGGAGGAGCTCGCAGCCCGCGGGGAGAAACGCTCGCGGCAGGATCTCCTCGCTGAAATCCTTCGCCGCGACGAGCTCGACAGCAAGCGCACGGTCGCGCCTCTGCGGGCGGCCGATGATGCGGTCCTCGTCGAGACGGACGGCCTATCGGTCGGCGAAGCACTCGACCGCGTGCTGAAGGTCACACGATCGTGATGGTCTCCGCCGGGCCGGCGGTGCTCCCCGAGGAGCGGCTCTGGCTTTGGCGCATTGGCTTTCCGATCGTTCGCGCCCTCGCAGGACTGCTCGCGCCGTGGCGTCTCGAGGGTGCGGAGAACATTCCTCGGAGCGGCGGCTACATCCTCGTCGCGAATCACATCAACTGGAAGGACCCGCCGTGGATTGAGTTCGCGCTCGGCCACGCAATCCGCTACATGGGGAAGCGCGAGCTCTTCGAGACTCCTGTGATCGGGTACGTCCTTCGCGCGATCGGCGCCTTCCCGGTGCGGCGGGGCGAGGCCGACCGAGGCGCGCTGCAGACCGCGCTCGCCGTCGTCGCGGCAGGCCAGCCGCTCGGTTTCTTTCCGGAAGGTCACCGCAGCGAGAACGGACAGCTGATTCGCGCGCGGCCCGGGGTCGCCTACATCGCGCAGCACTCGGGCGCGCTGATGGTCCCGCTCGCGGTCAGCGGAACGCGTCGCGCGCGGCTCGGAGCGTTCTGGCGCCGGGATATTCTCTTTCGCGTCGGCGCTCCATTTCGTGCCGCTGACCTCGATGTGAAGCCCGACGATCCGCAAGCGGTCGCGGACGCGATCATGCGTCGCGTCGCGGCGCTGATGCCTCCAGAGCAACGGGGTGTGTACCGGGACGCGTAGTGGATAACCCAGCCAACCCTGCTAGTCGCACGAATCTGCCAGACCTTCTCGAGCGGTGGCGCAGCGGCGTGATAGGCGAACGGGCGGTTCATGAAGAAGCTGAGCGGTCAATCGCCTTCGAGGTTGTTTCGCAGCTAGAGATCCTCAACGTCCAGCTCATAACGGCCGAGGATGTGCCAGCTTTCATCGAGTTCCTCGAGACGCCCTCAGGCGCCGAAGGCGCCGGCTGGGACCGTTGGCAACATTATTGGGATGGCATCGACTTCGCGAAGCGCTTGAAAGACCTCGTAAACAACCCGTATTACGCGAAACGCGCGTCGCCCTCAGATGTTCGTGAGAAGCACTAATCAGCCCGTACACTTGATGCTGTGGAAGTGCTTCTCGCGCGCGAAAACGGGTTCTGTTTCGGGGTCAAGAAGGCGGTCGAGCTGACCGAGGCCGCGGCCGAGACCGGGCGCCCCGTCCACAACCTCGGGCAGGTCGTGCACAACCCTAAGATCAGCGAGCGACTCGGCGCGCTCGGCGTGAAGGTCATCAAAGACCCGTCCGAGGCCGCGGAGGGGATCGTCGTCATCCGTGCGCACGGAGTCCCGCCCGAGATGCGCGCGAAGATCGAGGCCCAGGGCCTGGAGTGCATCGACGCGACCTGCTCCCTCGTGCTCCGCGCGCAGCGCTTCACGAAGCAGCTCGCGGACGAGGGCTACAAGGTGATCATCCTCGGCACGCCCGAACATCCCGAGGTCGTCGGCCTGCTCGGCTATGCGCCCGAGGCCACAGTCGTCGAGACGAAGGAAGAGTGGGAGAAGCTCCCGCGCATGAAGAAGGCTGGCGTTGTCTCGCAATCGACGCAGCCTCCCTGGGCGTTCAAGGACCTCGTCTCGCACGTTTCGGAGATCGCGCAGGAGACGAAGATCTTCAACACCGTCTGCCCCGTCACCGTGAAGCGGCAGCACGCGGCGAGCGAGCTGGCCGGCCAGGTCAACACGATCATCGTGGTCGGCGGCAAGAACTCGGCGAACACGCGCGAGCTCGTGAACCTCGCGAAGATGCAGGGTCGCAACGCATATCACATCGAGCACGCTGACGAGCTGCAGCCGGAGTGGCTCCGTGGCGAGGCTCGCGTTGGTCTCATCGGCGGATGCTCGACGCCGATGGACACGCTCATCGAAGTGAAGGAGCGGGCGGAGAAGCTCGCAGCCTAGGCTTACACCCGTGAGCCGCGGTCTCGTGGCCGTCGTTGGACGCCCCAACGTCGGGAAGTCAACTCTCTTCAATCGCTTGGTCGGCGAGCGCGTGGCCATCGTCGAGGATGAGCCGGGTACTACTCGGGACCGCCTCTATGCAACGGTCGAGTGGCGCGGGCGCGAGTTCACGCTTGTCGATACCGGCGGTCTCGACGACGGTACGAGCGAGGTCGAGGCCGGCGTCCGGAGACAGGTTGAAGCGGCGATCGACGAGGCCGACGTGGTCATGTTCGTCGTCGACGCCCAGTCAGGGATCCTTCCGGTCGAGCACGACGTCGCGGACCGGCTGCGCCGCAGCCGCAAGCCTGTGGTGATGGCGGCCAACAAGTCCGAGTCGTGGAAGACCGAGGCGCAGGCCGCGGAGTTCTACGAGCTCGGCCTAGGCGAGCTGCACACGGTCTCCGCGCTCGAGGGCATCGGCACAGGCGACCTCCTCGACGCGGTCGTCGCGAAGCTTCCGCCGCCGACCGACGACGAGCCCGATACGGCGGACGCACGCATCGCGATCGTCGGCCGTCCCAATGTCGGGAAGTCCAGCTTTCTGAACCGTCTCGCCGGCGAGGAGCGCGCCGTCGTCAGCGAGATCCCGGGCACCACGCGCGACGCGATCGACACGGTGATCGAACGCGAAGCCCGCCGCATCCGCCTGATCGACACCGCCGGCATCCGACGTCGCGGGCACATCGACCAGGGCATCGAGAAATTCGCGCTGTTACGAACTGTGCGCGCACTCGAGCGTGCCGACGCCGCGATCCTCCTCACCGACGCGACCGACGGCATAACTGCCCAGGATCTGCACATTGCGGGGTATGCGCTCGAGGCGTATATCGGCCTCGTGCTCGCGGTCAACAAGTGGGATCGTGTCGCGCGCAGCCCCGAGATGACGGCCGCCGTCGAGGGCGAGATCGCGCGGGAATTTCAGTTTGCGCCCTGGATGGACCACCGGCTGGTCTCGGCGAAGACCGGCCGCGGCGTTGAAGACACGCTGAGCGCGGCTGTCGCGATCGTCGACGAGCGCAAGAAGCGGATCCCCACGGCCGATCTGCATCGCTTGCTGACTGAGGCCGTGGCGGCGCACCCGCCGCCGAGTGATCGGGATGGCAAGGAGGTACGTTTCCACCACGTGACCCAGGCGAAAGGCCCGGCCCCCACGTTCGTCTTCTTCGTCGACCGGCCCGCCGCCGTGCACTTCTCGTACACGCGCTACCTCGAGAACCGCATCCGGGAGCGCTACAGCTTCCACGGCACGCCGATCAAGATCGAGCTGCGTGGAGCACGCGAGTGATCGAGTCGCCGGCCTCCGCCCTCGCCCTGCTCCTCGTGGGCCTGGTCGGATACTTCGTGGGCTCGATCTCGAGCGGCTACATCGTCGGGCGCATCTACCGGAACGTGGACCTGCGGAACGTCGGCTCGGGTTCGACCGGCGCGACGAACACATTCCGGACGCTCGGCACGGGCGCGGGCCTGCTCGTCGCGATCTTCGACATCGTGAAGGGCTCTCTCGCGGTCGTGTTCGCGCAGCTCGTGTTCCCCGAAGGAAGCGCGGGTCGCCCGCTGGCCGAGGCCGTCGCCGCGGTCGCGGCCGTGTCGGGCCACTGCTGGCCGGTCACGCTGCGCGGACGCGGAGGCCGAGGCGTCGCGACCGGGTTCGGGGCGCTCCTTTTCGTGGCTACGCCGGCGTGGGCGACAGCGGTTGCCTTCTTCGCCGTTGCCCTCGGATTGACGCGGATGGTGTCGGTAAGCTCGCTTTCGTCCGTCGTCGGCGCGCTCGTCGGCTACCTGCTCTTCTGCGCGACCGGATGGCTCCACTTCAACTGGTGGACCCTGGCCTTCATCGTGATCGCCGGGACCATGGTCTTCATTCGGCACAAGCCGAACATCGAGCGCATCGTCCGCGGGGTCGAGCCGCGCGTCGGCGCTTCATGACGGTGACCGTGCTCCAGGCCGGGTCCTGGGGCACCACGCTCGCGACGATCCTGGCGCGCGACGGCGGCAAGGATGTCGTCCTCTGGGCCCGAGACCCGGCGCAAGCGAAGGAGATCTCGGCGCGACGGGAGAACCGCAAGTATCTCGCCGGGATCCGCGTGCCGGACCGCGTCGAGGTGACCTCCGATCTCGAACGCGCGCTCGCATCGGACGATCTCATCGTTGCGGCGCCGAGCACGGGCGTTCGCGAGCTCCGCGACCGCGTCTCGCCACTGCTCCGCGAAGGGCACCGTCTGCTCTCGGCGACGAAGGGGCTCGCCGAGGACGGACGGCGCATGAGCCAGCTCTGGGCGGAAGCGCTGGCGCCGGATCGGGTCGCGGTCCTCTCCGGTCCGAACATCAGCCGTGAGATCGCGGCCGGCCTACCGGCACCGACAGTCATCGCGTCGGTGGATGTGACGACCGCGCGTCACTTTCAGTCGCTCGTCGGCACCCCGATGTTCCGCGTCTATACGAACGCCGATGTCGTCGGGGTCGAGCTGTGCGGGGCGCTCAAGAACATCATCGCGCTCGGTGCGGGGGCGATCGACGGGATGGGGTACGGCGAGAACGCGAAGGCTGGGTTCGTGACACGCGGCCTCGCGGAGATCGCGCGCTACGGGTTCGCCGAAGGCGCGAATCCTCTGACGGTCGCCGGTCTCGCGGGCTTCGGCGATCTCATCGCCACCTGCACGAGCAAGTTCTCGCGCAACCGCACGGTCGGCGAGCTGCTCGCCAAGGGCGTCGACCTGGCGGAGATCCCGCAGCGCCTCGGCGGCCAGGTCGCGGAAGGCATTTCGACCGCGGAGGCGACCTACCAGGCATCGCTGAAGCGCGGCGTGGTCATGCCCATCACCGAGCAGACGCATCTTGTCCTGAGCGAGGGGAAACCCATTCGTCAGGCGATGCGGGACCTCATGGACCGGGAACCAGGCGAGGAAGTAGCGGGTCCGCTCGCCGAGATCTCGCGGCTGCTCGGCGCCTTCGCAGCGGCGCAACGTGAGGGGGCGGCCACAGGGCCTCGGCGAACATAGAACCGTGATGGAGAGGTTCCGGCCGGCCCTCGCGCTGTTTGCCGCTGTGGTTGTCGCCTGCCAGGCAAGCTCACCGCCTGGGGCTCCTACCCCATCAGGGGCCCCTGCCCCTGCGGTCGCGCCGTCGGCGTCGACACCGACGGTCCGGACGCTCGCCGTCGTGGTGAGCGCGGCAGCCGGGGCGCCTGTGGCCGGCGCCAGCGTGTGCGCGTTCACCGTGGCTGGCGCGCAGGCGCGTTGTGGCGAGACGAGCGCGTCGGGGACGGCGCGACTGGGTCTGCGCCCTGGCACCTATTCAGTGCTGGTGACGCCGCGCGCGCCGACCCGCCTGGCGGTGGGCAGGACCTGGGCCGACGTGCTCGACGCAGACGCGACGAGCGTCGTGCAGCTCGATGCGCACTCGCGGATCGACGGCACCGTGAAGGACGAGCGCGGTGCCCCGGTCACCGATGCCGAGGTGTGCGCTCACCCGCCGGTCGTGTTCTCTTCGCCGACCTGCGCCCGCAGCGCGGCGGAAGGAAAGTTCTCGATCGACGTCCGCTCGGACATATACAAGCTGGACGTCACGGGTCCACCCGGCGGAAAGCTGCTCCCGCAGTGGGCGAGCGGTCGGCTGACGAGCGGCGACGCCGACCTCGTCGACGTCCGAACCGCCGACGCGGATGGCATCGCTGTGACGATGATGAAAGGCGTCCTCCTGACCGGCGTGGTGCGCGGACCGAGCGGCCCGGTCGAAGACGCGCAGATCTGCACGCGGACCCTCGCCGCGCCGCTGCCCTGGGATTGCGAGCGGACGCGCAAGAACGGCTCGTACCTCCAGCTCCTCGAGCCCGGTAGCTACTACCTCTGGGTAATACCGCCCGACCACGTTCGCCTGGTGGCCCAGTGGTACGACGATGTGCTCGAGGGTTTCGACACAACGGCGATCGAGATCGATCGTGATAGGCAGATCGATGTGACTCTCGATCCGGGTCCACAGCTGCGCGGCAAGGTCACGACGGCGGATGGCGTGCCGGTCGCGGGCGCTCTCGTCTGCGTCGACACGCGATTCCCGACCGGGCGCATCTGCCGGCCGACCACCGCTGAGGGCACCTACACGGTGACGACCCGCCCCCATACCTACACCGTCCAGGTCCTCGCTCCGTTCAACACCGATCTCATCAGCGAGTTCTGGCTTCGCAAGCGCACATGGGTCGATGCGAACGACGTCACTCTGGGAACCGCCGACCGCACCCTTGACCTGACGCTGCGGCCGGGCATGCGGGTGACCGGCGTGATCCGCGACACCCGCGGCGTGCCCCTCGAGGGCGCGACCATCAACCTGAACGACGAAGACGGCCCGCTCATCGGCGCCGCGACCGACATCAGCGGGTCCTACAGCATGATCGTGCCGCCGGGGACCTACCAGGTCGAGGTCTTCGCGCCATTCCGCGGCGAGCGCGGCGACTATGTCTCGCAGCCGCCGCGCGAGCTCGTCGTCAGTGCGTTCACCCGTTACGACGTCGTGATCGAGGATGCCAAGCCTTAGCCGGCGGGACGGCCCTTGGCCGCCTGCCTATCATTCGCGCGGGTCTTCGGGTCCGGAGACGTAGGAGGGGCACCATGCCAGCCGAGCTTCTCATCGCCGCGCGCTGGGTCCACTTCGTCGCAGGGATCACGTGGATCGGGCTTCTCTATTTTTTCAACTTCGTCAACGTCCGTACCCTCGCAACGATCGATGCGTCGGCGCGGCCCCACCTGGTCACGACGCTCCTGCCGCGAGCACTCGCGTGGTTCCGGCACTCCGCGTGGGTGACCGTTCTGGCCGGCCTTGTGCTCGTCTACGGCCTTTACTGGCAGCGCGGCGATGTCGTCGACAGCTTCGCTGCGCGGACGATCTTCGCCGGCATGCTGCTCGGCTTGGCGATGCTCGCCAACGTGTGGCTGGTCATCTGGCCGAATCAGCGAAGGATCATCGAGGCGACGCGAGCTGGGCAGAAGGCCGACCCGGCCTGGGGACGACGAGCGCTGTACGCGTCGCGGGCGAACTTCACGATGTCGTTTCCGATGCTTTTCTTCATGGCGGGTTCGGCGCATTACGCGCTGGACTGGCCGGGGATCGTCGTCGTGGGGCTGGTCCTCGCCGCGCTCGGTCTCGGAACGGTCCTCGCTGTCCAGAAATGGTGGGCCCCCCGGTTCTAGGCGGGTCGGCGCGACGTCGGCATGCGCCCTGCTGACGTAACCGAAAGGGGACGACATCCGATGGATCCCCGAAACCGGAGGCAGCATGCTCAGTCGACTTCTTAGGCCAGCCGTCATAGCGCGCGCACACTGCGATCTGCCCTGCGGCGTGTACGACCCCGACCAGGCTCGGGTCGAAGCCGAGTCGGTGTACCGGATCATCGAGAAGTACCACGAGTCCGACGACGCGCTATTCAAGACCCGCGCCATCGCGATCAAGGAGCGCCAGGCGGAGCTCGCGAAGCGCCACATCGAAGTGCTCTGGAGCGACTACTTCAAGCCGGAGAATCTCACCGCGGACCCGGCGATTGCCGAGCTCTGCTGGAAGGCCGCGAAGCAATGCTCAAAGGTCAAACAGTCGCTCGACATCGAGGAAGCCCGCACGCTGCTGGACCTCATCGACCGGATCGGCGATGCCTGGTACGAGGCCGGAGGCGCGCGCGAGACGCGGCTGCCGAAAACGACCGCGAGCGCGCGGGCATAGGCCGGACGAGCCACCTGCGCCCCGCCGCTCCGATGTGATGTTCCGTCGCGTCGCGGTCGCCGGCCGCAGCATGGAACCCGCGCTCCGTGCGGGCGACTGGCTCATCATCGTGGGATTTTCGCGCCCGCCGGGCGTCGGCGAGATCGTTCTGGCCCGAGACCCGCGCGATCCCGAGCGGCTGGTTGTGAAGCGGGTCGCCGCGGTCAAGGACGGTGCCTTCACCCTTCTCGGCGACCGCCCGCAGCACAGCACCGACAGCCGGACTTTCGGTCCGGTGCAACTCGGGGACGTCCTTGGGCGTGCCGTTTTCCGCTACGGCCCTGTCGGCCGGATCGGCTGGCTTTGGTGAGTGCCGTTTGTAGACTGACCGCATGGCGGTCGTCGTCTGCGCGCGGTGCGGACAGGAGCGCGAGGGCGCCGGGAAGGTAGGGCTTCCCGGCTCACTCGGCGCCGACATCGAGGCGCGGGTCTGCGCGGAGTGCTGGAAGGAATGGACCAGCACGCAGATCCGGGTCATCAATCACTATGGGCTTCGCCCCGCGCAACGAGAAGATCGCGAGAAGCTCTACGAGCTCACGCGTGAGTTCCTGCAGCTCACCGTCCCGGCCGGAGCGGTCGGGGGCCGGGGGGCGGAGTCCCCCGACTCATCGGAGGTCTGATGGAGTCGACGATCGCGACGACGGCGCCTGGCGAATCGAAGGGCTCGAGCGGTGTGTACGTGTACTGCATCATCGAGTGCAGCGAGCCGCGCACCTTCGGCAAGATCGGGATCGGCGGCCGTGGCGATGACGTGTTCACGGTGCACTACCGCGATCTCGCGGCCGTTGTGAGTCGCGCAGCTCTCCAGGTCTACGACCCAACCCGCGAGAACGCGCTCACGCACGAGCACGTGAATGAGGTCGTCATGATCGACAACGGCTTCACGCCGGTGCCGATGAGCTTCGGGACGCTCTTCAAAACGGAAGAGGACACCACAGAGTTCCTCAAGGACACCTACGACGCGCTCCGGGACGTCCTCCTGAAGATGAAGGACAAGCTGGAGTTCGGTCTGAAGGTGAACTGGGATCGCGAATCGGTGCTCGGCGAGATCGAACAGGAGAACGAGGAGCTCCGGCGGCTCAAGGCGGAGATCGAATCGAATCAGCAGACGTCCACGTATTTCGCGCGAATGCAGCTC
Organism: Candidatus Limnocylindria bacterium; assembly: GCA_050692175.1. Classification (GTDB taxonomy): domain Bacteria; phylum Chloroflexota; class Limnocylindria; order P2-11E; family P2-11E; genus 3-1-20CM-2-70-9. Next base: position 53,913 of record JBOGTG010000090.1, read on the forward strand.
GGCAGGCTGGTCGAGCAGGCCCTCGCGGATAAGGCCGACTCGTATGTGCGGGAGATCTACGACGAGCTGCAGGGAGCCGCCATCGCCTCGCGGTCGAACAAAGTGATCGGCGACAAGATGATCATGAACGCGGCGTTCCTTGTCGGACGGGACAAGCAGGAGCAGTTCGATCAGAAGGTGCACGAGATCGGTAAGCGCTACGAGGGAAAGCTCAGCTTCAAGTACACGGGCCCATGGCCGCCCTACAACTTCGTGACGATCCGTCTCCAGCTCGAGCGGTCGGCCAGCGTGTAGGTCCGATGATCCTCTTCAAGCTACTCGCTCTTCCGATCACGGCCCCTGCGGCGGGTATCCGTTACTGCATCGAGAAGGTGGTCGAGTTCGCGGAGCACGAGCTCACCGACGACGAGCCGGTGCGGGAGCAGCTCCTGGAGCTGCAGCTCGAACTCGAAGAGGGTCGCGTCACGGAGGAGGAGTACGTCGAGCGTGAGGCTGTCCTCTTGGCCCGCTTGCGGGAGATACGCGAGTACCGCAAGCAGCTGGCGCGGGAGGAGGCGGAGGCGTCGGGGCCCGCGCAGGGCGGGGAGCGAACGGTCGTCGTCGAGGTGCCTGAGGAGCTCAGGTGACCGGCGAGCTCCGTTATCTGTACGCGGTCGCGCGTGCTGATGCGCAGGCCGCGATCAGGGCCGCCGATCTTCGCGGCATCGATGGGACCCGGGTCGAAGGTGTGGTCGAAGGTGCTCTCCTCGGCGCGACGAGCGTCGTGCCTTCGACGGACTACGAGGAAGAGCCGCTGAATGCGCGGTTACAAGACCTCGAGTGGCTCGCCCCGCGAGCGGCATCGCATCAGGAGGTGAACGGCAGGCTCCTCGACCTCGCCGACGCGGTCATCCCGCTCGCCTTTGGCGCGATCTACCGCGGCACCGACGGTGTCCGTGAGCTGCTGCGCACGCGCGCCGACGATCTCGCGGATCGGCTGCGCGCGGTCGAAGGACGCGCGGAGTGGATCGTGTCGATTGAGCGCGATGGACCCAACGCGCCCCCGGGCGACGCGATCCGCGCCCTCGATGCCGAGATCGCCGCGGCGGCACCCGGTCGAGCCTTCCTCCTCGGCAAGCGTCGCGATGAGGTCATCCGCGAAGAGCGGCGCGCGCGCGACGTCGCGATCGCCGAGGAAGCCTGGGCGACCATCGAGGTAGTCGCGGAACGCGTATACCGCGAGCCGTTGATCGACGACCCAGCCACGCTGGCGGTGGCGCGTTTCAGCGTTCTCGCTCTGCGCGCGCGGGAGGTCGGGCTCGGCGACGTGGTTCGCCGGCTCGGCGCGACCGGGACGTTACAGGGCTACCGTGTGCGGCTCTCGGGTCCGTGGCCGGCCTATCGCTTCGGCGGACTTCCGAGCGAGCGCGTGGGCTCCGCATGAAGCAGCTCATGGCGGAGGACACCTCGCTCCTCGAGCTCGTCGACCGCCTTCTGAACAAAGGTGTCGTGCTCGCGGGTCGAGCAACGATCTCCGTCGCGGGCATCGACCTCATCTATCTCGGGCTGAACGTGGTACTTGCCGCGGTCGAGACCCTCGAGAAGGCGGAGGAACGACGCGCCTCGTGACGCTCCTGGCACACGCGATCGCGGCGGCTCCCCCGGCGGCGCTCTCTCATGCGGGACTCCGCGGTCGCCCGCTCTCTTGGTCGGAGACAGTTGCGGGCCTCGGTCTCTGGAGCACGGAGTGGGCGCCCGACATCAAGCTCGAGCGCCCCGACGCCCTCGAGCACCACAGGCTCGTCGAGCGCATCTACGCGGCCCAGCCCTGCCTTCCCGTCCGCTTCGGCACGGCGTTTGAGAGCGCTCTGGAGGCGCGCTCGTCCCTCGACGGGCGTGCCGCCGCGTTACGCGCGGCGCTCACGCGGGTCGCCGGGAAGAGCGAGCTGGCGCTGACGCTGCTCTGGCGGGAGCCGTTGGAACCTGCGGCTATCCAGTCGGCGGCGGGTCCCGGGCGCCGTTACATGGAGGCGCGTCGTGCCGAGTACACCGCACAGGAAGCCCGGCAGGCGCGTGCGGCGTCCTTGGTCGAGCGGCTCATCGCCGAGCTTGCGATCGAGCGGCCGCTCGTCTGGCATCGGACGTGCACGAGCGCGAGCGTGGCCGTATCGCTCGCCGTCCTCGTGCCGACCGAGCGGGCGCCCGAGCGAAAGTCCGATCTCGCCCGGATCACCGAGCGTTTCACGGACGTCGTGCCCGTGGTGAACGGGCCCTGGCCGCCGTACACGTTCGCGGGGATCGAGTGACTATCGACACTGAGCTCGACGATCTCCGCCGCGAGGTGGAGCGACTTCGTGGCATCCTGCCCGAACGGGTGGATGTGGACCCCGAAGGCGTGGAACATGGGCTCGCCAAGCTCGTTCTCGCGCTGGTCGAATTCCTGCGACAGCTGCTCGAACGGCAAGCCGTGCGACGAATGGAAGGAGGCACGTTGAGCGACGAAGAGGTTGAGCGCATGGGCCTCGCGCTCATGCGGCTCGAACAGAAGGTTCACGAAATGGCGCGGTCCTTCGGGCTCGACCCGTCCGACTTGAATCTCGGACTCGGCCCGCTGGGGAGGCTCGTATGAGCATGCAGGGGAGGGGAGTCGCCGTCCCGCGCGAGACGACGACGCTCGCCGATCTTCTCGACCGCGTTCTGGACAAGGGTCTCGTCGTGGCGGGAGACATATCGGTGTCGCTCGCGAACGTCGAGCTCCTGACCATCCGGATCCGCTTGCTGGTCTGCTCGATCGACAAAGCCGAGCAGATCGGACTGAACTGGTGGAAGTACGACCGCGAGCTCACCAGACGCGACGGGGACGACCAAACGGCGATCGGCCGCTTGGAAAAGCGAATCGCCGAGCTCGAGCGCGAGCTTGGGCGATCACGCAAGCCAGGGAGGTAGACGTTCATGCCAGTTGAACGCGCACCAGGCGGCTCCAGCCTCATCGATGTCCTCGACCGGATCCTCGATAAGGGCATCGTCATCGACGCCTGGGTCCGGATCTCCCTCGTGGGGATAGACCTCATTACCGTCGAGGCGCGAGTCGTCGTGGCTTCCATCGACACGTACCTTCGGTACGCCGACGCGCTGGGGCTCATGCCCGCACAACGTGCAGGCATTCTCGGCGCCGGGGGCGGGTCGGTCGACGCGACGACCCGTTCGCGCTCCTCGGAGCGGGCCTAACGGACCGGTTGATCCCGCATGGCTGACGTTATCGACCGGCCGCGCGGGGCGGCGCTGCCGCGGCGCGACCCGCGCGAAACGCTCGAGCCGCTGCTTGACGATCTCATCCGAACCCTCGGATTCGAGCGGGCCGTCGTCCTCCTCTACGACGAGGAGAGCGCTGCGCTCGCCGGAACCTTCGCCATCGGCGTCCCCGACATGATCGCTCGGGAGCTTCTGATCCCGCTCGCGCAGACGGATGACCCGATCGTCGCGGCGCTGCGCGGTGGCGTCCCGCAGCGCATCCGCGATGCGACAACTGACGAACGGATGTCCGCCGCCGTCCGCGAGACGCTCGGCAAGGCGAAGATCGGAGCGATCGTCGCCGCACCGCTCCGGAGCACCACGGAGCGCGGCCACGCCGGCCAGGACGGCAAGGGCACGCCTGCGACCGGATGGGAGCATCGCGGCGAGTGGGCCGGAGTCGTCCTTCTCTCTCGCGCATCCGGCGTCACCCAAGCCGACGTTGACGCACTCGTTCCCTTCGCTCGGCAGGCGGGCGAGGCGCTCAGCCTGCAGCGCGACGTCGAACTCCTTCGCGACACAAGTGAAGCGCACGCGATCGAGAAGGAGTGGCTCTGGTGGATGGTGAACGGCGTCGGCGACGCGGTGCTGGTCACGGACTCGAACAACGACATCGTGATGCAGAACCGCCGCGCCGAGCTTCTGTTCCGCGCGAGCGATGAGGACAGCGCGGGGAAGCGCCGCGCGGTGTGGATGAATAACTTCCTGTTCACCGCGGCGCTCTCGACGTGGAACCTGGAGCACGTTGAGGCGACCACCGGGCGCGAGGTCACCCTGGTCGACCCGATCGAAGGCGAGGAGCTCATTTACGAGGTCATCACGACTCCTGCCACGAACTATCGGGTCGGCATGCGCGGCACCGTCTCGGTGCTGAAGAACGTCACCGATATCAGGCACATCGGCGAAGAGCTCGCGCGCGGTCGGGCACGGCTGCAGACGGCGGAGGAAGAGATCCGCATCGAGCGCGACCGGCTCGATCTCGTGCTGCGCAACGTACCGAACCCGATCATCGTGGTGGGCAACGACAACAACATCATCTCGATGAATCCGGCCGCCGAGCGCCTCTTCAAACCCGCGTCGGCGACCGCGCGGGCTGGCCACACGGCGCTCGCGAACGATGCCCGGTTCACCTCGTTCCTGGCCGGGCTGCGGCTCGATCCGGCGATGTCGAAGCGCGGAGAGATCGGGCTGACCGATCCGCGGTCGGAGGAGCGTCTCGAGATGGAAGTGAGCGCGACCGAGATCCGCGACGCGCGTGGCGCGGTGATTGCGATCGTCTCGGTCATGCAGGACATCGGACGCCTCCGGGAGCTCGAACGGCGGCGGCTCGAGCAGGTCCTCTTCGACTCGGAGAAGCTGGCCGCGACCGGACGACTGGCCGCGTCCATCGCGCACGAGATCAACAATCCCCTCGAAGCCGTGCAGAACGCTCTGTATCTGCTCCAGAAGGAGTTCGGCGAGGACGCCTCGAAGCGCCCGTACCTCGACATTGCCGCGCGCGAGACGAAGCGGATGTCGCGGATCCTCCGCCAGATGCTCGGCTTCTACCGTCAGCAGGAGGCGATGAGCGACACCGACATGAACGCGCTCGTGGAGGAGGCCGGCGGTCTTGTCGCGAAGAGGCTCCGCGAGCGCGGGGTGCAGGTCACGAATCAGCTCGACCCCGGCTTGCCGCGCATCCGTGCGTCCGCGGACCAGCTGAAACAGGTCCTCCTTAACCTTCTGCTGAATGCGGCCGACTCGATGCCGAAGGGCGGGACGATCACGGTCGCGACGTTGGCAGGCGCGGGCGCCGAGACAGAACTTTTCGGGCGCGATGCGGTCCAGATCCAGGTGCGCGACACGGGCGAGGGGATCCCCGACGAGCTCCTCGCGCAGATCTTCGAGCCATTCTTCTCGACCAAGCCCGGCAAGGGAACGGGGCTCGGGCTCTGGGTGTCCCAGAGCATCGTGCAGAGCCACGGCGGCACGATGCGCGTACGTAGCCGCATCGGTCGGGGGACGACTTTCATGATCACGTTGCCGGTCGAGGGACCGCCGAGAGATGCGCGAGCAACCTAAGGTCCTCGTCGTCGACGACGAGGAGAGCGTCGTCGTCACGATCAAGGCGATCCTCCAGCTCGATGGCTACAGCGTCGCCACGACGACGAGCGGAGTTCAGGCCCGCGCGATGGTTCGCGACGTCGAGTACGACCTCGTGCTGACCGACCTGCGCCTCGAGGACGGCGACGGTCTAGACGTGCTCAAGGCGGTCCGCGAGCGCTTCCCGGAGACGGTCACGATCATGCTGACCGGCTATGCGTCGCTCGAGTCGGCGATCCAGGCGCTTCGGGCGGGCGCGTACGACTACCTCGTCAAGCCAAGCGAGGTGGAGGAGCTTCGCGCGACGGTCGCGCGTGGACTCGAGCGCCGCCGCCTCGGGCAGGAGCTGCGCGTCAGGGTGGCGGAGCTCGAGCGGGCGAACCGCGAGATCGCGGACCTTAACGAGTCGCTCCAGCGGCGGATCGACGAAGCGACCGCCGAACTCAAGGAACGGTACGAGCAGCTGAAGGAGCTCGACCGCATGAAGTCGCAATTCCTCTCGATCGCCTCGCACGAGCTCAAGACGCCGATCACGGCGATGTCGGGATTCCTACAGGTCGCGCTGCGGCGCGTGAAGCGGCTCGGCGACGGCGACGCAGCAGCGCCAGTCGCCGAGGGCCTTCGTGGCATCACCGAGCAGCTCGAGGTCGTGTATCGCCAGACAGGCAAGCTCGCGAGGCTCGTCGATGAGCTCCTTGATGTCTCCCGGATCCAGACGGGCAGGATCGAGTTCCGCTATGGCGACGTGGATCTGAGCGAGCTGGCGAACGAGGTCGCGACGCGGATGCAGCTCACGACCACGACACATGAGATTTCCGTCCGTCGCGACTCTCAGAACCTCGTGACCGCGGATCGCGATCACCTCGAGCAGGTGCTGAACAACCTGGTGACCAATGCGATCAAGTACTCGCCTAGCGGCGGGCCCATAACGATCGAGGTTCGTCCCGACGAAGACGGCGGTGTGCGCCTCTCCGTGGCCGACGAAGGGATCGGCATCCCCGACAGGGAGCTCGACGCAATCTTCGGGCTGTTCTACCGCTCGCCGGATCGCGCGGCGCGCGACGCCGCGGGCATGGGCCTCGGTCTGTACATCAGCAAGGAGATCGTCGTCCGCCATGGCGGGCGCATCTGGGCCGAGAGTGGAGGAGCAAAAGGCAGCGTTCTCAACGTGGTCATCCCGCGTGTGCCGATCGGCGCCACGAAACCCGACGTGGCGCAGCCGAGCCCGGCGCGCCGCTAGACTTCAACTCGCGACCTCAGCTTTTCCGGGGTGTGGCGCAGCCTGGTAGCGTGCCTGAATGGGGTTCAGGAGGTCCCGGGTTCGAATCCCGGCACCCCGACTGGTAACCAACTAGTTGACACACGTACATGAAGACGCCTCTTCCATATAGTCCGCGCGTGAGAACTCTGCGCTGGACGCTCGCGACGGCAACCGGCTTCGCGCTCGGTGGCGTTGCGCTTCACTCGCCAGGCGCGTCGGCCGTCGGCGCGTCCTATCTCGACTGGGACGTCTCGGCGGCCGCTTTTGGAGCCATTCTCGGCAGCATCGTCGGTGTCGTCACCGCGCTGCTGCAGATGCTCGCACTCGGCATCCGCAGCTGGCGTCTGGTCGCCGCAGCCGTCGCCGCGGTTGCGGTCGCGCATGCGCTTGCGGATGGCGCACCAGCGGCGTGGGGGGTTGGCGTGGTCGCCGCGATAAGCGGTCTTTGCGCAGCTGTAGTGCTCGCGTGGGCGCTTCGCACGCGTGCGTGGCGATGGATCATCGCCAGCGTCTTCGCATGGTGGGCGGGTTGGTTGCTGGGGGTCGCCATCGCCGCTGCGGTTGGGCAGAGCGGCGGGACAACACAGGCCGCTTGGGCGACCGAGCATGCCGTCATCGCGGGCATCCTCGGACTCGCATGGGGCAGCGCGACTTCGCCGGATGCGCGCCGTCTCCTCGAGGAGAACCGGCTTGATAGCTCAGTTGTTAGAGCGCAGCGTCGCCGATCGAAGTGACCGAGTCTTGAAGGCCGCGCAGAGCTGAACGTTCTCGCACCCGAGCGGCGCGGCGCGACGTTTGAACGATCCACCGCATCGCGAGCTCCTTCGCAAACGTCTTGTGCATGTTCGTCGCGCGCTCTTGACAGACCGACGAGTGGACCGACAATGCAAGCACCGCGTCGAACGAGCGCGGCGCTTCCTTTCAGCGTCGCGCGTCCAAAGTCCGCGGACGGGAGGAGGTGATCACGAAGATGCCGAAGAAGAAGAAGGCCACGAAGAAGAAGAAGCACTAGGCCACGTTGTGTACGTGGAGCGCCGCGGGCGGGCGGCGCTGCCACATGGATGTCTCCTTCCGTTACAAAGTCCCCGCTGCAACCGCGCTGACATATCGCACGAGCGCGTACCCCGTTCACTAAATAGCGATGAGGTGGGACTTCGCGCGCGCTGCGCTTCTGGGCGGTCTTGTCAGTCTTCCGATG
>JBOGTG010000091.1:0-6455 GCA_050692175.1 Candidatus Limnocylindria bacterium
GCTCGCCAGCCGAGCGCGCGATGAAAAAGGCGCTCACGCGCAACGCACCACAGGCGCTGAACTACTACTCGACGACCGCCGGGATCTACCTCGGCTGGGCGTACCTCCCCGGCCTCACGCCGTCGCGGATGTTCCTCGACGGGATCGTCGTCGACTGGGAGTCGATGCCCGGCACGTCGACCCGCTACGCGGACCGGTTCGACCTCGGCTACACGGCGCTACACGAAGCGGGACATTGGCTCGGTCTGGAGCACACGTTCTGGGGCGGATGCAACGCGAACGGCGATTACGTGGATGACACGCCAGCCATGAAGATCCCGACGAGCGGCTGCCCGATCGGCAAGGACACCTGCCCGCAGCCGGGGCTCGACCCAATCCACAATTTCATGGACTACTCATACGACTCGTGCTACTTCGAGTTCACCAGCGGCCAGGGCTTACGCATGCAGGACCACTACCTCTTCTTCCGCACGGGATAAGCGCAACGCGAGAAGGGCCGCACCGAGCGGCCCTTCTCGCGGCGGCCCCTAGACGCTATTCGCGGTCGGTCGAAGAGATTGCGCGACCACGATCCCGATCAGCACGACGACCCCGCCGGCGATCTGCAGCTGGTCGAGGTGCTCGCCGAGCGCGATCCACGCGGCGACCGCCGCGACGACCGGCTCGAACGTCGCGGCCAGGCCGACGCGAGCGGCAGGGATGAGGCGCACCGCGGCCAGCGTGAGCGCGAAGGGAATGACCGTCGCGATCACGACGACCGCAGCGATCTGAACGTACCCCTCCGCTGACGTCTCCGCCCACGGGAGTAGCCATGGCGGTCGAACAAGACTCCATCCGACCAGCGCGAAACCGAAACCCCATACGAGGAGCGTCGGCGTACCGTAGGTCTTTCCGAGCCGTTCGCCGAGCGCGAAGTACAGCGCGAAGATGAACGCATCCATCGCGGCGAGCGCGAGGCCCAGTGCGTTGAGCTCGAGCAGCCGCGCGTCGTACGCGCCGGCCGCGAAGAAGCACCCGAGGACCGCGAGCGCCGCAGCGATCCATAACCGCCGGCCGACCGCGCGGCTACGAAGCCGCGCGTAGATCAGTAGCAGGACGGGCCCGGTGTACTCGATGACAAGCGCCACGCCGATCGGGATGCGCTTGATCGCCTCGTAGTAGAGAAGGGATACCCCCGCGAGGCCCACAACGCCGAAGACGGCGAACAGAGGAAGGTCCGATCGCCGGATACGAAGCTCGCCCGGATTCCGGGCGGCGAAGACGGCAAGAAAGACAAGGAAAGCGAAGAGGACACGCCACTCCGCGAGAGTGGACGGAGCTACACCAGAGTTGAATGCCGCCTTCGCGATAATCCCGCCGACACCAAAGAACGCTGCCGCTATGAGGGCGAAGGAGTATCCGAGGCCAAGCCGAAGCGGCGCGGAGCTGGCCGAGGGCCCAGGGGGCAGGGGCCCCCGGGCGCGGAGCGCGGCGGCGGAGGGGTCCCCGGCCCATGGGGGCTGGGGAGACCGCCGCGTAGAGAGGGTTTCGGCCGGCTCCGCGCCGCTAGAGTCGAAGGTCAGTCCGCTTCCCAGTCTCTTGGATAGAGAAAGTCGTGGCCGATCGTTCGCAAACTCAACTTTGCGATCAGCGGCATCACCCGCTTGTAATGGTTCTTGCGAACCATCTCGCGAATCCGTGTTACAAGACTTGCGTCGAATCCCGCCTCGATTAGATCGGACGGCCGGAGGCGGCGGTCGACCATGTGATAGAGGAGGAGATCGGCGTCGGCGTAGGTGAAGCCGAGCTCGCCCTCGTCGGTCTGTCCCTCCCAGAGCTCCGCCGTCGGTGGCTTGCGCACGATCGCTTCGGGGATTCCGATCGAGAGGGCCAGCTCGCGGAGCTGCGTCTTGTAGAGATCGCCGACGGGATTGATGCCGCACGCCATGTCGCCGAACTGCGTGCCGTAGCCGAGGAGAAGCTCGGTCTTGTTGCTCGTGCCCAGGACGATCCCGTCCGGCCAGGACCGGTCGTACTCGATGCTCTTTCGCTCGCGCGCCATCTTGTTGCCGATGCGAACCCGGTCCGCCTTCTCGTTCCGCGCACCGAAGTAGGCATCCACCTGCGCGGTGATCGGCACCTCCTCGAGCGTGAAGCCGAGCTGTCGCGAGAGCTCGCGCGCGTGAGCGCGCGACTCCTGCGAGGACGTTCGGTACGGTGTGAAGAGCCCGAGCACGTTCTCGGCACCGAGCGCGAGCGTCGCCAGCGCGGCGGTGACGGCGCTGTCCACGCCACCGGAGACGCCGACCACCGCGCGCCGCAGGCGCGCTTTCTCGACCTCGTCTCTGATGAACAGGACGAGCATCTTGCGCACGAGTGCTTCGTCGATCCGAAGCGGCGATGCGTCGTTCGGGTCGGGCCGGATCACACCCGTTCGGGCGAGAGCGTTAGTCACGACGGTCGAACGGCAGACCGAGACGGCCGGCGATGTTTCGGAGCACGATGTCCTCGCGCTCGTCGCGGAGCAACGGGTTACGCGCGCGCTCGCGCGCGACAAGCTCCAGGTCGATCTCGCCGATGAGCAGGTCCTCGTCGAACTCAGCGGCGCGCGCGACCACGGTCCCGTCGGGCGCCACGATTTCCGAGCCGCCCCAGAACGCGATCCCATCCTCGTGGCCGACGCGATTGACATACACGACATACACGGTGAGGTAGGACGCGTAGAAGCGATCCATGAGCCGGCACGACTCCGCGGTGCCGAGATCGCCGCCCTCGGCGACGCCCCGGCCCGGGCTTGCCGACGGGGCGAGCACGATCGTCGCGCCTGCCGCCGCGTAGAGGTACGGCGTCGACACGTGCCACAGGTCCTCGCAGATCGCGACGCCGGTCGTCCCGCCGGCCCAGCGGTACGTGTCGAAGCGATCGCCTGGCCCGAAGTAGCGTCCGTCATCGAAGATGCCATACGTCGGCAGGTACACCTTCCGGTGGACATGGATGAGCTTGCCGCCGGACCAGTGCCCTTGCGCGATGTGCAGCTTCGCGTCGGCCGAGCGCTCGACGAAGCCCGCGCTGATGTCTATCTCCCGCGACGCCTCGGCGATGGGTGCGAGCTGCGGGTCGTCGGCCGCGCAGGCGACGTCGGCGGCCAGGTCCTTCAGGTAGTACCCGGTCAGCGAGAGCTCCGGAAAGATGACCAGACGCGCGCCGACGGCTTTGGCGCGGGCGATCCAGCCGTGGTGCATCTCCAGGTTGCGTCGCAGCGCGCCGAGCGCCGGAGCGCATTGCGCGATGGCGATCCGGACGCTCAAGCTCCGCTCTGCATCCGTTCGAGCTTGTCGGCGTACTCGTGGACGAGCAGCCACGCCCGGTCGTCGTCCTTGGCCTCTGCGTACACGTTGAAGAGAGGCCGGTCGGCGTCTGGCAGCACGAGGATCCACTCGCCATCGTTCTGGTGTTTCACGCCGTCGACCTGACGCGTGCGCTCAGTCTGCGGGTCCTGCGCGAGCATGCGCATGACACGGCCCTTCTGTTCCCACGGGCAGACCACCTGAAGGCGCGCGACGTGGACGGGTGGCGTCTGATCGATGACCTCGCTGAGCGTCTGCTTGGCGGCGACGAGGAGCTCGAGTAGCCGCACCGTCGCGAAGAGGCCATCGAACGACGGATGGAATCGCGAGAAGATGAAGCCTCCGACTCCGTCGCCCACCAGGAGCGGATGCTCGCGCGCCGCGAGGCTCATCTGCGCCTCGGCCGACGCACGTACCCGCTGTACGCGGCCGCCGTGCGCGGCCACGATCTGCTCGATCGACGACGGCGCATAGACCGGGACCGCTACCACGCCCGGCGCCTGCTTCACGGTGAGCGAGACGAACGCGGCCAGGAAGTGCATGTCATTGATCACGCGCCCGCGATCGTCGACGACGAAGATCTTCTCCCCGCCGGCGTCGATGATCACGCCGAGCGACGCGCCGAGGGCCGGCACGAGCACCGCGAGCTGCCGCTGCTCCTCCTGGAACTCCTCGAACGAGCGCGACCCGATGTTCTCGGACACCACGCCGTTCACCGCGACCGCCTCGACGCCGAGGGCGTTCAGGAGCTGGGGAAGGAACTGCGCTGGGGTGCCGTGCGAGTAGTTGACGACGATCTTCGGTTTCGCCTCGGCGATCTCCTTCCGGCGCGCGACCTCCGTAAGGAACGCCTCGCTGTACGCCTCGCCGACCCGCGGCGACTCGAAGATCCGGCCGACGTCCTCATACGAAACGCGGCGGAGGTCCTCTCGGAAGAAGATCGTCTCCACCTTCCGCTCTTGGGCCTTGTCCATGTCAAGCGCCTGGCGGTCGAAGAATTTCACGTCGCAGACGCGCACGTCGAAGGGCGACACGCGCACGTGGGCCCCGCCCGCCGCGCCGATGCGCCGCGTGTGGAATCGCCCGATGGGCAGTGGCGCCTGCGAAAGGTCGGCGACGTGGATCCCAGCGCTGACGATGCCGCTCATGAGTCCGCGTTTCAGCATGCGGCTCGAGCGATGCTGGTCGCGGTTCATCGTGATCGTCGCGCCCTGCTTCAGGGTCGACGCGTATGCCGCGCCGAGACGGGCGACGAACTCCGGAGTGAGGTCGATGTTCACGATGCCAGTGACCCCAAAGCGGCCGAAGAGCGCCCGCCGTCCCTGCGCTCCCCAGATGAGGCTCGAGCCGATCACCGCGCCTGACTCGATCTGCTTGTCCGGCCACACCTTCACCTGGGCCCGAACGCGCGCGTGATCGCCGACGATCGTGTGATCGCCGATGACGCTGCCTTCCTCGAGGATTACGCGCGACTTGAGCGCGCACTGCCGACCGACGATCGCGCCGTGCAGCTCGGAGCGTTCGCCGATGTACGTGTTGCGCCAGATGATGGAGCTGTCGATGACCGCCCCGACATCCACGGAGACGTAGTCGCGCAGGACCGTCGGCCCGATGATCTCGACATGCGGCCCGATCTTCACGCCCTCGCCGAGGAAGATGGGGCCGGTGAGCTTTGCCGACTCGTTGATATCCACGTCGCCCGCCGTCCAGACCCCCGGCATCAGCTCGTTGCCAAGGCCCTCGCATTTCACCTTGCCGTGGAGGAGATCGGCGTTCGCACGCGCGTACTCGGTGATCGAGCCGACGTCCGTCCAGTACCCGTCGGCGATATAGCCGAACAGGGGCTCGCCCTCGGAGAGCAGGCGCGGGAACAGGTCTTTGCTGAAATCGAAGACCTCGCCGACGGCGAACCGCTCCATCACGCGCGGCTCGATGACGTAGATGCCGGTGTTGATCGTGTCGCTGAAGACCTCGCCCCAGGACGGTTTCTCGAGGAACTTGGTGATCCTCCCCTCGTCGCCGGTGATCACGACGCCGTACTCGAGCGGGTTCGGCACATGCATGAGGGTCAGCGTCACGGCCGCCTTGCGCTCCCGGTGGAAGGCGATGACCTTCGAGAGATCGATGTCCGTGAGCGCGTCGCCCGAGATGACGAGGAACGTGCCGTCGAGATCGCCTGCGAGCTGCCGGACCGAGCCACCCGTGCCGAGCGGCGACTCCTCGACGCTGTAGCGAAGTCGCATGCCGATGCCACCGCCGTCCCCATAGCTGTCCTGGATGACCGAGGCGAGGTACTGGAGGGTGACGAACGATTCCTCGATGCCGTGGAGCTTCAGGAGCTCGAAGATGTGCCCGAGGCAGGGCTTGTCGACGATGGGCACCATCGGTTTCGGACGATTGATCGTCAGCGGTCGAAGACGGCTCCCCTCGCCGCCCGCCATGACGACGGCCTGCATCGGCCCGAGTCTAGTTGCCGGGCACGCTCCATCGGAGGGCACCCGGGCCAGCCGCCCGAACTGCGGAGGCGTACGCCAGGAACAGCAGGACGACCGCACCCAGGGCGCCGACCAGTGTCAGGGGCGCGAGGTCAAACGGCCCGCGTCCGCCGAACTCCTGCAGGACCGCGACGCCGAGCGCGTCGATATATCCGGCGATCGCGACGATGACGACCTGCGAGCGTCGGGATTCCGGAAGCCGGCTGCGCTCAAGGATCAGCGCGAGGAGACCAAGCACCTGCAGGCCGTGAAGAGCCACCGCGTGCGGCACCTTCAGCTCCCCGGCCGCGCCGACGATGCTCGCCCGGAAGACGTCGTCGACGGCGAATCCGTTGCCCAGGACGGCGAACCCGAGAAGCTGCCCGATCGTCAGGAAGACCATGCCGGCGCGGATGGCGAGGGCGCTGCTGCCGACCACGGAGCGAGGTGAACTCCCAGATCGTCATGACGATGACCACGTCTCTGGGACGATGAGTGAGATCGCGACCGCGCATGGCCATGTCAGCGAGCCGGTGCGCGGCAGACGGGCCATGACCGCGGCGAGGGAGAGGGTTGTGATCCCGCCGGAGATCCCGAACTCGATTGGCTTGCGCCAGGAGAGGGGGCCGGCCCAGCTCCCGTCACGCAGAAGGTA
>JBOGTG010000092.1:0-7817 GCA_050692175.1 Candidatus Limnocylindria bacterium
CCTGTCGAGCAGACCGCCCAGATGAAGACCGGCGGCCTGCAAGTCGAGTTCTTTCGGACGCTCGTCTACAACTACTTCGGCCTGAACACGACGAAGCCGCCGTTCGACGACGTCAAGGTCCGTCAGGCGGCGAACTACGCCTTTGACAAGGAGGCGCTCGTCAGAGTCGCGAAGGGCTCGGCGCAAGCGCTTTACTCGGCGTGGTTCGAGGGTGCCTACGCGTACAACGCGGACGTGCCTCAGTACAAGTTCGATCCGAGCAAGGCCCGGCAGCTCCTCGACGAGGCTGGCTGGAAGCTCCCAGCGAGCGGCAACATCCGCGCGAAGGGCGGCCAGCAACTCGTGGCCAAATTCTTCGATCGCACCGGCCGCGGCGGCGTACAGGCCGCGCAGGTGCCGATCCTTCACAGCAACTTGCAGGACGTCGGCTTCAAGGTTGAGACCGAGCTAACCGAGAGCGCTGTCTACCTGGACAAGGCGAAGGGGGTCGGCGACAAGACCCGCTTCGACATCGCGAACTTCGGCCACGGGAGCGCTTTCCCCGACCCGCAGATCGCGCTGCAGCGCTGGACCTCGGAGAATATCCCGCCGGCCGAATTCAACGTCGCCTTCTACAGCAACCCGAAGTACGACAGCCTCGTCTACTCTGCTCGAACGGAGCTGAACGCGGACAAGAGGCTCCAGCTCTTGAAGGACGCACAGAAGGTCCTGCGGGACGACGCGCCGATCATCTGGACGAGTCGTTCGCTCATCGGCATGGCCTGGAACCCGAAGAAGATCACCGCGATCCCGTTGTTCCCGACTAGCGTCGTGGATCTCTGGGCGATCAAGCTGCCGTGAGGCGTCGAGCCTAGCCGCGTCGGGGCCCTCTTGGGGAGCGAGACCCTCAGGTCCGCTCCCCTCGAGGGCACAGGTTGTCGAGGTGCTGATGTCGAACTACTTCGTCCATCGCAGCCTCGTCTCGTTGGGGATCCTCTTTGGCGTGTCGGTCCTCGTCTTCGGTGCGATGCGGCTCGTGCCGGGCGATCCCATCACGATCATGCTCGGCACCGCTGAGATCGCCGATCCGAAAATCGTCGAGGAATTTCGGCGCTCCTACGGCCTCGACGAGCCCATCCCGGTCCAGTACTGGGCCTGGCTGTCGCATCTCCTGACGGGCGACTTTGGGCGCTCGGTTGTCTCGCGCGAGTTGGTCGGTGACCTGCTGTGGCGACGTCTCTCCGCCACGTTCGTCCTCGGCTCGACCGCCGCGGTGCTCGCGCTATCCGTCGGTGTCCTGTGGGGCGTGGCCTCCGCCTACGTGCGCGGCGTCGTCGGCTGGGCCTTGCGCTCCGCGCCCCTCTTCTTCATGGCGCTGCCGTCGTTCTCTATCGGCATCGCGCTCGCCTTCGTATTCGCGGTATGGCTGAGGCTATTGCCCTCGTCCGGTATGCAGTCGCCTGTCGACGGAGGCAGCCCGATCGACATCCTGCGCCACACGCTCCTCCCCGCCGTGACGCTCGCGGTCTACCCGTCGGCCTTCACGGCGCGGATCACTCAGGCGACGATCGACGAGCTTCAGCGCGAGGACTTCGTCCGAACGGCCCACGCCTCGGGGATTCCGCCGGGGCGGATCGCGCTATTCCACGTACTCCCGAACGCGCTCCTGCCCGTCGTAACGAACGGCGGCGTGATGGTCGGCTACATGCTGACCGCTGCCGTCTTCGTCGAAGCGGTGTTTGCGTGGCCGGGCGTCGGCGCGATGATGGTCGGGTCCGTGCTCAACCGGGACTACCCCGTCGTGCAGGCGGGAGCCCTGCTGGTCGCGGCAACGTTCGTCCTTCTCAGTTGGATCATCGACGCGCTGTACGGCCTCGTTGATCCGCGAATCAACATGGGTGGCAAGCCGCCGCAATGATCGAGGCTGTGCGGGTTAGATTTGTTCCTGCGAGCGTGCCGCGGATCGGAGGCTCGCCGTGGGTCTGGCTCGTGATCATCGTCGGCGGACTGATCCTCGGCTGGGTCTTCCGTGAGCAGATCACTCCCTACGGGCCCGCCGACGTGCGGACCGAGCGTGGTCTCCTTCCGATCGGGTCGCCGGGCAGCCCTCTCGGAACGGATTCGTTCGGGCGCGACCTAGCCAGCCGACTGCTCGCGGGCGTCCCGGTCTCGATCATAGCCGGCATCGTCCCGGCCGCCGTGGGAATGATCGTCGGCATGGCAATCGGTCTTGTCTCGGGCTTGCTGGGCGGGATGGTCGAGCGCGTGATCATGAGCCTGATGGATGTCCTGCTGGCGTTTCCCTTCATCCTGCTCGCGATCCTCGCGGTTGCGGTGCTGGGTCCGTCACTCCAGAACGCGATGATCGCGGTGACGATCGCAATCCTGCCCCGAAACGCCCGCATCATCCGCGCGGAGGTTCTGTCGCTGCGCGAGCGCGACTATGTCACCGCGGCACGGCTCGCGGGCGCGAGCCGGTTCTCGATCCTTAAGCAGCACCTCGTCCCGAACGTGCTGCCTACCGCGCTCGTCGTCGGCAGCACCGAGGTCGGGCACATGATCGCTTCCACCTCGGGGCTCTCCTTTCTCGGCCTCGGGGTGCAACCACCCGAGGTGGACTGGGGGACGCTCATCGCGGAGGGCAGCCGGTACGTCACGGTGGCGCCCCACCTCGCGCTCATCCCGAGCCTTGTCGTCGCCGTTGTGAGCCTGATTTTTGTGCTCGTCGGCGACGACCTGCGCCATCGGCTGTCGCGAACGAACTGATGAGCAGCTGGAACGGTCGATGTCGAATCACGGCGTGACCACGTCCTCGACGAACACGCGGTCGGCCGTGAACGGAGCGCGTGCGACCGAGCGGTGGGTGAGCGAGGAGCATCCGGGCGGGCCGCCGGTGGAGTTCCCCGTGGCGGAATTCCGCGGGGCGGACGACGGGCCATTCGTTGCCATCGTCGCCGGCATGCACGCCGGCGAGTACGCGGGCATCCTGGCCGCGGGCCAGCTTGTGCAGAGCCTCGGCCGGCTCATCCGGCGCGGCCGCGTGCTCGTGATTCCTGTGCTGAGCGTGCAGGCGTTCCTGCAGCGCAACATGCAGCTCTCGCCGATCGATCAACGGGAGGTGCACTACGTCTGGCCGGGCGATCCGTCGTCGTCGTACTCCGCGCACCTCGTGGACGCGCTCTACCGCACGGTCAAGGGCGCCGACGCGACGCTCGACCTCCACGCCGGCGAGTTCACGCAGGAACTAACGCCGTACGTCTGCGTGCCGTGGATAGGCGACGGTGCGCTCTGGGACCGCTGTCTCGAGCTCGCGCGTTGCTTCGACGTCCCATTCGTGGTCAAGCGCGTGATCACGGACACGCCGCACGGGTTACCGCACGCACTCCTCGACGACGGCACACCGAACATCTGGACGGAGATCGGCCGCAACGGATTGCCCGAGTTAGAGATGGTCCAGCTTCAGCGCGATGGCTGCCTGAACGTGCTCCGGCTGCTCGGTGCAATCGATGGCGAAGCGGAGCAGCGTGCGCCGCGGATGGTCGGTCCGGGCCAGTGGAGCGTGCACGCCGATCAGACCGGCATCTGGATCCCCGGCGTGAAGGCCGGCCAGTCGGTGCGCGAGGGTCAGCGGCTCGGGGAGATGACGAACCTTTTCGGGAAGACGATCCAAACGTTCGAGGCGCCGGTGGACGCGATTGTCCAGTACGTCTGCACCGCGTGCGCGATCAACACCGACCGGCAACTCTACGGAAACCGCTGGCATCAGCATTTAGTGCAGCTCGGGGAGGATCCGGCAAGGCCCGCGTGAGCTGCTCTCAGCCTCTCTGCTCTCCGAGAGCTAACCCGATTCACTTCTCGCGAGCAGCTCCAACGTCAGCGATCTCGCTTCGTGGGTTACGTCTTCTGCGCTACGCCGCCACGCGTCGGGATTTGGTGCTTCGTAGCTGAGAAAGCCAGCGTACTGGCACTCGCGAAGCCGCCGAAAGATCGACAGGAAAGGAACGACGCCGCGGCCTGGAGGCAGTCGGTCATCTAACACGCCGGGCTTCCCCGGACCTGGGCCAACATCGCTGAATTGGAAGTGAACGATCTCCCCCGGGCGGATGTCTGCGATGGCCTCCGCCGGCATGGGCGAGCGGATCAGATGGTACGTGTCAAGCAGCACCCCGCAGGACTCGTGGTCGGCCGCCGCAACGAGCTCGCGTACGCGCTCGAGAGAGTTGAACTGTTCGGCTTGGGAATTGAACTCCAGTGCGAGCCGGCATCCGCGCTCGGCGACCAGATCCGCGATAGCGCGTATCCGCCGTGCGGCCAGATGGCTATCGCCGCGGCCGAAGTCAACGGGGCTCATGACTATCGCGCAGTTCAACTCCTGTGCGATCCCGCTCATCTGGTCGGCGATCTCAAGGAGGTCTTGCCATTCCGCGCTAGCTGCGAACATCCAGCCGTGTCGGATGCCGACTGCGGCAACGATCAGGCCGCTCCGTCGGATGAGATCAAGAATCTCTCCGGTCGATCGGCCCTCTGACCACTGGCGCTCGAAATCGATCCGACGGAGCTCGACGCCACTCCACCCTGTGCGGCGCGCCACCGACAGTACTGTCCGGAGTGGTGTCGTATCGAGCGTCCACGTATGCAGCGCCAACCGTTCCTCGAAGGCGACACGGCCGGGCCCTGCCGTGGCGGCATCGCTCATAGATGAGCTGACCTCAAACCCGCGCGCGCGTGCGGCACCGCGCCAGCGGGACCGGTCTCGGGTCTCATCCTTCGGTTCGCTTTGAGGATCGCGGCATCAATGCTGGGCTCTCGCGGATGGTCGCGCGAACCGGGAGGCAGGGGATTGGTCACTAGGTACACGATGGCTGAAGTCGGTGACTTCTGTGCTTAGAGACTTTTGCTGTTGCCTACTGTGGTCACCTGGCGGCGATCGCGTCGAGGACGGAGGTCTGCAAGACCTTCATCGCGGGTTCGATTCCCGCCGTCGCCTCAGCGCCAATCCGGCTAGTCCTCCAGTACTTCGGCTCTCGCTCGCTGAGGCCAGTCGTGCCAACGGGAAGTCTTCCTGACACGACGAACGCGACTTAGACGCACCCGAGACCCCGCGAGACGCGCCCGAGACCTGCCTCTTGGCGGACCAGCGTAGGCTTGCGCGCCAGTCGGGAGGAAGGGCGTGGTTTCGGCGCAGCTTCATCGTTCGATCCGTCCAGCTTTGCCGCGGCGGCTCGTGTCCGTCGCGCTCGCCGTTCTTCTTGTGAATGTCGCGCTGCCGAGTGGTCTCGCCGGGGCCGCCGACGAGCCCAAGACGTACATCGTCGTCTTCCGCCAGGGCGTCGCCTCAGACGCGAAGACGGACGATGTGGAACGCCGCATCGGCTTCGCAAGCGACTTCCGGTACGCGAGCGCGCTGCAGGGCTTCGCAGCGCGTCTGAACTCGGTGCAGCTCGCGCGTCTTCGCGCCGATCCGGACGTCGCTTTCGTTTCTGCCGATCGCGTGTTGCGGGCGATCGGCAGCGTTCCGATCATCGCGGGGGACAGCGCGCCGCCCGGCGTACAGCGTATCGGCGCCGCAACGGCGACCACGGTGCGCGAGGCTTCGACCGCGAACGTCGCCGTCATCGACTCAGGGATAGATCTCAACCATCCCGACCTGAACGCGGTCAACGGAAAGAACTGCATCGGTAGCGGCAACGCGCGCGACGACAACGGTCACGGCACGCACGTCGCGGGCACGATCGGCGCGAAGAACAACGGCTCGGGTGTCGTCGGTGTCGCGCCGGGCACGAAGCTCTATGCGGTCAAGGTGATCAACGCGCAGGGCAGCGGCACCGACGCGCAGGTCATCTGCGGCATCGACTGGGTCACCGCGAACGCGACGGCGCTGAACATAAAGGTGGCGAACATGAGCCTCGGTGGCCCCGGGGCCGATGACGGCAACTGTGGCAACAGCATCGGGGACGCGCTGCATCGCGCGATCTGCAACTCGGTCGCGGCCGGTGTCACCTACGTCGTGGCGGCCGGGAACAGCGCCGAAGACTTCGCCGGCAGCGTGCCGGCCAACTACAACGAGGCGCTCACCGTGACGGCGATGGCCGACTTCAACGGGGTCCCCGGCGGTGGCGGTTCGGCGAGTTGCGCAGACGGCTTCTTCGACGAGGACGACTCAGCGGCCGGCTTCAGCAACTTCACGACGGACGGTAGCTCCGACGCGGCCCACACGATCGCCGCACCGGGCGTCTGCATCCGGTCGACCTGGCCGAGCAACCGCTATCAAACGATCTCGGGGACGAGCATGGCTTCGCCCCATATGGCCGGCGTCGTCGCGCTCTGCTTCGGCGAGAAGGGCGCGACCGGCCCGTGCACCGGTCTCAAGTCGGCCCAGGTCATCGCGAGGATGCGCACGAACGCCGCTGGGCACACGCGTGCTGATCCCTCCTCTGGGTTCGTCGGCGACCCCGATCACCCAATAGGCGTGTACTACGGATACCTCGCTTGGGCCGGAGCGATCGATACGGTCGCGCCGGTCATCACGTCGGTGAACGCGGCCGCGATCACCCACGAAGCGGCGAAGATCACCTGGACGACGAACGAGAACGCGGACAGTCAGGTCGAATACGGGACGACAACGGCGTACGGCTCGACGACGGCCGTCACATCAACATTCGTGACGAGCCACGCGGTCAACCTGAGTGGTCTTAACCCGACGACCCCTTATCACTACCGCGTGAAGAGCCGCGATGGGTGGGGGAACCTCACGATCTCAGGTGACTTCACGTTCACCACCACGATCCCGATGTCGGATCTCGCGCTCAGCGGCACCGTCTCACCCGAGCCCGCCAACGTCGGCGACACCCTTACGTACCAGCTCGCGCTCACCAACAACGGACCCGCCCGCGCCACGGGCGCCACGCTTGCGGTCACGCTGCCGGCGGCGCTCACCCTGGGGACCGCCAGCGTGAGCCAGGGCAGCTGCAGCGCTGCGGGCCAGACGCTGAGCTGCGCGCTGGGGGTGCTCGAGTCCGGTCCCACCGCGGGACTCTTGTCCGATCGTCCCAGTGGGTTCTGGCGTCTGGGCGATGCCACGACGAGCAGCGTGGCCGCCGATTCCAGCGGCAACGGCCTCGCCGGGGTGTATGACGCCGCGGTGAGCCGGGGCCAGCCCGGCGCGATGAGCGGTGATCTCGCCGCGGCCTTCCCCGGCACGGGCCCCGCGGTGGTGGTGCCGGCCGCCGCGAGTCTGGACCTACGCAGCGCGGTCTCGGTCGAGGCCTGGGTCCGTCCGAGCGCGGCCGAGCAGAACGGCGGGATCTTCGAGAAGACCGTGGGCGGCTGGGTGAACAGCCAGTACATGCTCTTCGTCGAGACGGGGCTGGCCAAGTTCCGGGTGCGCACCGCCACGGGTGCACTCCTCACCGTCGACGGTCCCTTGCTTCCGCTCAACAGCTGGTCGCATGTGGTCGGCACCTACGACGGCGCGACGCTGCGTATCTATGTGAACGGCGCGCTCCGCGGCAGCGCCGCGGCCGCGGGTCCGCTGGAGGGTGGCACTGGTCCGAGCTACATCGGTCGGCTGGGCCAGGACCGCTATCCCTTCACCGGGAGCCTCGATGAGGTCGCGGTGTTCCCGCTGGTGCTCTCGGCCGAGCGCGTGCAGGCCCACTACCAGGGCGGGGCGCTGACGCTCCGGCTGAGCGCGACCGCGACCGCGGGGGGCACCCAGCGCACCACCGCGCAGGCCACCGCCACTGAGACCGATCCCAACCCCGCCAACAACAGCCTCACGTTGGACAGCACGATCCGCTAGAGGCGCCTTCGCGCCAGCCGTCGCTTCAGACGGCCGC
>JBOGTG010000093.1:0-17322 GCA_050692175.1 Candidatus Limnocylindria bacterium
AGCCGGTGCGCGGCAGACGGGCCATGACCGCGGCGAGGGAGAGGGTTGTGATCCCGCCGGAGATCCCGAACTCGATTGGCTTGCGCCAGGAGAGGGGGCCGGCCCAGCTCCCGTCACGCAGAAGGTAAACGCCGACATGAAAGAGGCCGCTCGCGAAGAGGATCGTCCGGCGATCAGCAGCAGCCGCTGCGGCCCGGCCGCGTTGTCCCAGATGCGGGCGAGCGTCAGCCTTCCTCCGCTCCGATGGCGAAGAGCGACTCGAGGTCGTGACGCGAATAGGCCTTGAACGCCACGTGAGTTTGGGTCCGCGCGACGCCGTTCACCTGGGCGATGCGCCGCGTGACGATGTCGGCGAGCTCGTCGTGCTCTCTGGCGCGGACCATTGCGACGAAATCGAAGTCGCCGGTGACCGAGTACACCTCGGAGACGCCGTCCACCGCGGCGAGCGCCTCGCCGAGCTTCGGGAGCGCACCCTTCTCCGCGGTGATCAGGACGACCGCCGTGATCACCTGGTCAAAGGCTCTTCACGTCGATGTCGTGCAGCGCCGATTTCACGTAGTGCGCGGCCTCCTGAAACCCCATCGCCTTGCCGCGGTTGAGCGCCGCCTCGTACGAGTCGAGCGTGTCCTCGCTCGACTTCTCGTCGTAAACGTGGAACTGCTCTTCACACTGATCGATCGCGAGCTTGACGCGGTCACGCGCAGCCGTGCTGATCAAGAAAGTGTCCTCCGAACGCAACTCTCTCTGGACGTGAGAATAGCGCCGTGCAGCCGGCGACCGCCGTCAAGAACTCGCCGGCGCTGGCGCCCGCCAACTTCTTGAGCTGGCTCGAACGACACGAAGGGCGGACCGCGATCGGGATGGTCCTTGCGTACGTCGTCGTGTTCGGCTCGCTCGCGCTGGTACGGCACTGGGCGTTCCACTCGACGGCCCTCGACCTCGGTGTGTTCGACCAGGTGCTCTGGAATACCGTCCACGGCCGCTTCATGGAATCGACGCTCAGCCTCGAGCGGTGCGATCCGCACCACTTTTTCCTCGATCACTTCTCTCCGGCCCTTCTCCTGATCGCCCCTTTTTACGCCGTGGTCCCGCGGCCGGAAACGCTCATCGCGTTTCAGACGATGGCCCTCGCGCTCGGTGCGTGGCCGATCTACCTCCTCGCGCGCCGCTACCTTCAGCGCAGCGAAGAGCGTCTCGTCTGGGTCGCGGCGTACGTGCTTTCCGCGCCGCTCGCGTGGATCACCTTCTATGACTTCCACGAGATCACCCTTGCGGTCCTGCCGCTCGGTCTCGCGATGTACTTCCTGGCCACACGCCGGACCATCCCGCTCCTCCTCAGCCTCGGCGCGTCGTTCCTCGTGAAGGAGGAGCTACCGCTCATCGCGATCGGGTTCGGCCTCGCGCTCATTGCGCAGCGACGGTGGGGCCTCGGGGCATTCGTCACGGTCGCGAGCGCCGCCTGGTTCTTCGTGACGCTGAAGCTCATCATCCCGTCGTTCGCCGACGGTGCGCCGTACCAGTACCTCGGTCGCTACGCGAGCCTTGGCAGCGACGAGTTCGAGATCGCGCGCACGCTGGTCCTCGATCCACTGCGAGTCCTGCGCGTGCTTGTGAGCGGCGAATGGGGTTCGAAGATCGCCTTCGTCCTCACGCTCTTCGCGCCGGCGCTCGGGCTCGCCGTGCGCTCGCGATCGGCACTCATCCCCGCGATCATCCCGCTTGGATATCTCCTGCTGTCGGACTACGGCGGGCAGCACACGCACCACAACCAGTACGGCGCGCCGCTCATCCCTCTAGCTTTCGGCGCCTCGATCGTCGGTTTCGCGACTCTCCCCGACCGTCCGCAGCTCCGCCGGAGGCTCACGGGAGCGATGCTCGTGAGCGCGCTCGCCTTCTCGCTCGTACACGGAGCGCTGCCGTTCACGCCGGGCTTCTACGACGCGTACCTCCGCGGCAACCCCGACCGGGCACGGGCGGATGGGCTCATCTTTGCCCGGGAGCAGCGCTACGAGGCGTTTCTACCAGCGGTCGCGGCGATACCGCCGGACGCGCCTGTCTCGTCTCGGGACTTCTTCACCACGCAGGTTCCGGAGCGGCGTTTCAACTATCACCTGCATGGCCTCGATCCGTGCGGGGCCGACTTCGTGATCCTCGACTACGCCGACCCGAACACCAATCGCGACGAACGGGCCCACCTCGCCGAGGTGGAGGCCCTCAAGGGCCAGGGCTACGCCGAGATCGCGAGCGGAACGGGCCTCTCGCTCCTTCGTCGCCGGTGACGGTACGCGGCCTACGGGTGCCGGTGCTCGGGCTCCTCGACGACGTGCTCCTCGACGACGACTTCGTCACCCGATTCCTGGACATTGGTGGTTCCGTCCGGTCCGGCAGGCCTCCTTCGAGTACTTGCCGGCCAAAGTGCAGGACCCCTGCCAGCGCGGCCGCTAGCGGCGTTCGGTCCGGCCCCCGCGAATCGGCGGGTACGTTCGGAGCTCATCGACGAGGACGAGAAGGGCCTGACGAGCGCGCTCGCGATCGACGCTGAAGCTCGGGGCCGCCGCCGGCGAGAGATCGTGCCCCTGGAGCGCGAACATTCGGAGGGCAAAGCCGAGCGCCTCGCGGTCCGATCCCCTCAAGCGCGGAAGGTATTCGACAAGGGTCGGGAGCGCGCCATCGCCGAGGGTTACGAGGTACTGCGCGTCGAGAGCGCGGCTCGCATCCGCGGGCAGGCCGCTCGGGTCGACGACCCGCTCGAGATTCTGTCGCGCGACGAAGCCGCTCGGGCCGATGAGATTGACCGCGATCGCGACGGCCAGGGCAATGAGGCCGCCGGCGTGGAGAAGCCAGCGCGTCGCATCGCGCCACACGAGCAGCCCGGCGCAGGCGCCGCCGGCTCCGAGCCAAGCGATCCCGGCGAGGGCGTAGAACCGCTGCTCCGTCCACCCATAGGCGAGCTGATAGAGGTGCATCCGGTATGCGGCCGACACGACGATGACGAGGGTTGCCACGGCAAGCGTGAGAGCGGCGCCGACGTAGAACCGAGTGCGCTTGGCCACGACGAGCTCCACGGCGAACAGCAGACCGCCCGCGAGTACGGCGACGGCGATGAGCTCGAAGAAGCCGCGCCGGGCGTAGCTCGAGTACGTCAGCCCGGTCGCGTTCAGGGTGTCGATCCCGCCGAACAGATACGCGATCTGCAGGGCGACGAAGAACACGAAGAGCGCGTCGATAGCGAGGAGCGTCGTGGCACCGGCGGTGGAGCTCAGAAGGCCGCGAATGCGCGGCAAGACCGCAGCCATCGTCGTGTCCGTACGGCGTCCAGCGACGATGAAGAGGCCGCCCGCGACCCATGCGAAGGCCGCGGCGAGCAGGATGCGGCCAATTAGCTCGCCGATCGACCATTTGCGGAAGTCGAACACGTTCGTTAGAGCGCTCGAGAAGACCGCGTCCGCGCTGGCGAACAGCAGTGCGAACACGAGCAGAAACGGGAGCGCGAGTGCGATGCCGATACCCACTGAAGCGATCCGTCCTCCGCTCCGTCGTGCGAGCGGGCGACCGAGATCGGGAAATGCCGCGAGGAGGAGCGCTCCGCCCGCAACGATCCGTCCCACGACGACGAGACCGAGGATGACGAGGATGTCCACAGCGCGCCCTGTCAGCGGGACACCCGCGAACGAGACAGCGGCCATGGTGACGAGGACGAGCGTCGCTGGGACGTCGAACAGCAGCAGCATGAGATCGACGCGCAGCGCCGGGAGGAACGCGAACACGATCGCCGCAGGGACGATCCATCGATCCACCCGATCGACGCGCGCGCCGGTGGGCCGGAGACGCCACGCAACGGTGAGGACGACCACCGACGCGAGACCCACGTTTATGCCGAGCGTCGATCGGAAGAAGAGCCACTGAGCGAGGAGCCCGACGAGCAACGCGAGCGACAAGAGCACCGCGGGCGAGTACCGGTCGATAGAGGCGACACGCGATGCGCTGTGTTCGATGACGTGATCGGCCATGCGCCGATCGTGTCATTCTTGCCGGCGGTTTTCGTATGAGTTAGAGGGCTGGCTAGTAGTTAGCGCGCCGCGATCAGCCGATCTCGAGCTCTTTCGTCGGCACGCCGACATCTACTTCCACGCGGCCATCGACGACGCGCACCGGATACGCGTTCACCGGAAACACCGCAGGCAGCGCGCGCACCTCACCAGTCAAGAGTTCGAATCGCGCCCCGTGGCGCGGGCACTCGACCAAGCAGTCCTCGAGCTCGCCTTCGCCCAGCACACCGCCGTCGTGCGTGCACACGTTATCGATCGCGCCCCACGTCCCGTCGTCGCAGTGGCCGAGGCAGAGACTCTTGGCGCCCGCGCGCACCACCTTCACCTCGCCGGGCGGGACCTCGTCCTCGCGCGCGACCGGGACGAACTCGCTCAAGCGAGGACACCCATCTCGGCGATGTTGCCGATCCGGGGCCGCAGCGCGGTCAGGACCCGTTGGCGGACATGCTCGTCGTCCAGGTGATTGATCACGCGGCGGAAGAATCCATGGACCATGAGCTGCTGCGCCTGGTCGCGATCGAAGCCGCGCGACATCGCGTAGAAGAGCTCCTCGTCCCCGAGCGCACCGGCGGTCGCGCCGTGGCCGCAGCGAACGACGTCGTTGGTAAGGATCTCGAGCACCGGAATCGGATCGGCGCCGGCGTGCTTCGACAGGAGCATGTTGCGGCACTCCTGGTAGCTTCCGGTGCCGCTCGAGGTCGCCTCGACGCGGATCTTGCCGTAGAAGACGGCTTTGGCGTGGTCGTAAAGAGCCGAGAGGTACAGGAGATCGCTCTGCGAGCTCTTGCCGTCGACTTGCTGGAAGCTGTTGACGTCGATGCGCTGGTGGTCGCCCGCCGCCACGAGCCCGTAGAGCTTCACGGTCGCGCCATTTCCTTCCATGTCCGACTGGATGCCCACCTTCGATTTGCCTCTACCCGCGAACACGTTGTGCACGGCGAGGTCGCTGTCGCTGGCGGAACGGAACCGCTGGAAACCCAGGTCGACGACGCCCGGTGCGAAGCGGCGGATCGCCACGTACCGGACACGGGCGCCCGGACCGGCGAAGAGATCGACGTGAGGGATCGCGATCCGCGACGCCGCGCCCTCGGAGGAGAGGTCCTCGACGATCGTCACGGTAGACCCGCGCTCGGCGACGACGATCGTTCGAGAAAGCATCGCCTCGTCGCCCGCCGGCCAGACCTTGTCGACGACGATCGGCATCTGCACGACCACGTCCGCGGGGACGTGCACGAACGTGCTTCCGGCCGACCAGAGCGCGTCCGCGATCGCGCGGAACGCGGCATGGGACGGGATCCCATCGCCGGGCGCGATGTGCGGACGAACAAGCTCGGGATTGTCGAGCGAGGCGCGCAGCAATCCTTTGAAGATCACGCCCTGGGCCGCGGCCTCTGGCTCGAGCTTGAATTGGATCCCGGGAAGATGATCGAGCGTCGAGACGAGCGATCCTTCGGGAAGATCCTTCAGCGGGTAGCGCCGCCACTCCTCTTCCTGGCCCGTCGGCCAGCTGTCAGGCGTGAATCTCGCCATCGCTGCGAGGCGTGCATCGCGGAGCCAATGCGGCTCCTCGCGCCGAAGACTGTGCTGCTCGACCGTTTTGGGGTCGAGCAGCAGCGGGACGGATACGAGCTCTGCCGTGCTAGCCAATGGCGCCTTGCATCTGAAGGGTGATGAGCCGGTTCATCTCGATCGCGTAGTCCATCGGCAGCGTCTTCACGATCGGCTCGATGAAGCCGTTCACGACCATCGCGGTGCCCTCGGCCTCGGAAAGGCCGCGGCTCATGAGGTAGAAGAGCTGCTCTTCGCCGACCTTCGAGACCGAAGCCTCGTGACCGATGGTCACGTCCTCCTCGTCGATCTCCATGTACGGGTAGGTGTCGCTTCGCGCGGTCTTGTCGAGGATGAGCGCATCGCACCGGACCGTGCTCTTGGCGCCATGCGCACCGGGATAGATCTTCACCATGCCGCGGTAGGTCTGCTGCCCGGTTCCTTTGCTGATCCCCTTGCTCTGGATGATGCTCGTCGTGTTCGGCGCGGCGTGGATCATCTTGGCGCCCGCGTCCTGGTGCTGGGCGTTCCCCGCGAATGCGACCGAGAGCACCTCGCCGTGCGCGCGCTCGCCCACGAGGTAGACGCTCGGGTACTTCATCGTGACCTTGGACCCGAGGTTCGCGTCGATCCACGTCATCCGGCCGCCCTCCTGCACGACGGCGCGCTTGGTCACGAGGTTGTAGACGTTGTGGCTCCAGTTCTGGATCGTCGTGTAGCGGACGTCGGCGTCCTTCTGGACGATGATCTCTACGACCGCGCTGTGCAGCGTGTTGCTACTAAAAACGGGCGCGGTACAGCCCTCGACATAGTGCACGCTGGAGCCTTCCTCCGCGATGATGAGCGTGCGCTCGAACTGGCCCATGTTCTCGCTGTTGATGCGGAAGTAAGCCTGCAGCGGGATCTCGACCTTCACGCCTTTCGGCACGTACACGAAGGACCCGCCGGACCATACTGCAGTGTTGAGGGCGGCCATCTTGTTGTCGTTCGCCGGGATGACCGTGCCGAAGTACTGCTTGACGATGTCCTCGTGCTCTTTCATAGCGGTGTCTGTATCCATGAAGATTACGCCGAGCTTCTCGAGATCCTTGCGGATGTTGTGGTAAACCACCTCGCTGTCGTACTGCGCGCCCACGCCGGCTAGGTACTTCTGCTCGGCCTGCGGGATGCCGAGCTTGTCGAACGTGTCCTTCACGTAGGTGGGCACGTCTTCCCAGCTCTGCGCCCGCTTGTCGGATGCTAGGACGTAGTAGTAGATGTCCTGGAAATCCAGCGGCGAGAGGTCCGCGCCCCAGGTCGGCATCGCGCGCGCCTCAAAGTGCCTGAGCGCCTTGAGCCGGCGCTGCAGCATCCAGTCGGGCTCGTGCTTGAACGTCTGGCTGATCTCGCGCACGACCTCTGGCGACAGGCCCTTCTTCTTAACGTTGACCGGCGCGTTCTGGTCGTACCAGCCGTACTGGTAGTCCTTGGGGAGATCTTGAACTTGAGTGCTCATTTCGCTTTCACCTCTTCGCCGGGCCACGCCGTGAGTCCCCACGCTGCGCCCTTCAGCGCTTTCAACCCCAGAAGCGCGCACTTGACGCGCGCCGGGCTGATCGGAATTCCGAGATTCGCGAGCACGTGATCGCGGTCGATCGCCTTGACCTCTTCGAGCGTCTTGCCTTCTATTTCTTCCGTAAGAATGGAGGCGGACGCCTGAGAGATGGCGCAACCCTTTCCGGTGAAATGCACCGCGTCGATCTGTCCATCGCTGATCCGGAGCTGCATCGTCATCTCGTCGCCGCAGAGCGGGTTCGAGTCGTGGTACGTGTGGGTCGCGCCCTCGAGCTCCCCGAAGTTCCGAGGGTTCTTGTAATGATCGAGGATGTAGTCACGGTACATGTCATCCATGACTAGAGCCCGAACACTTTCTTCGCCGCGTGCACGGCGCGCACAAGGGCGTCCATCTCGTCGGTCGTGTTGTAGAGGTACATGCTCGCGCGCGTCGTCGCCGCCACACCGAGCCGGTTCATGAGGGGCTGGTTGCAGTGGTGCCCGGCGCGCACGCAAACGCCCTCGCGATCGAAGATCGTCGCCACGTCGTGCGGGTGGATGCCTTCGATGTTGAACGACACCACGGCCACGCGTGACTCGAGCGTCTTCGGACCGTACACGGTGACGCCCGGGATCTCACGCAACCGCGGCAGGAGATACCCGACGAGCGAGAGCTCGTGCTCATGGACCTTGGCGACGCCAACGTCAGTCAGGTAATCGACCGCCGCGCCGAGACCGATCGCGTCGACGTAGGAGCTGGTGCCGGCCTCGAACTTCCACGGGAGCTCGTTCCACTCGGTCAGCTTCACCGTGACGCGGCTGATCATGTCGCCGCCGTAGAGGAACGGACGCATCCTCTCGAGGATTTCCGCCTTGCCCCAGAGTCCGCCCGAGCCGGGCGGCGCGAGCATCTTGTGGCCGCTGAAGGCCACGAAGTCCGCGCCGAGGTCCTGCACGTCGACGGGCGTATGCGGTACAGCCTGCGCGACGTCCACGAGGACGGTCGCGCCGGCGGCGCGAGCCTCCGCCGCGATCTCCTTGACCGGGTTCACGGTGCCGAGGCCGTTCGACGTGTGCGTTATGGCGAGCAGCCTCGCGCCCTTGCGCAGCTCGGCCGAGAGCTGATCGCGCCGAAGCCGGCCGTCGTCGTCGATGTCGACCACCGCGATCTCCGCCCCGACCTCCTTGGCCAGCTGCTGCCACGGGACGAAATCGGAGTGGTGCTCCAGAACCGTCGTCACGATTCGGTCGCCACGCTTGATGTTGTCCCGGCCCCACGCATACGCGACGAGGTTCAGCGCCTCGGTCGCGTTGCGCACGAAAATCACCTCGCGTTCGCTCGGTGCGTTGATGAAGCGCGCGACCTTCGCGCGCGCCTCCTCGAATTCGGCGGTCGTCCGCTCGCTGAATTCGTAGACGCCCCGATGGATGTTCGCGTTGTGCTCCTCGAAGACGCGCGACATCGCGTCGATCACCTGTCTGGGCTTCTGGCTCGTCGCGGCGTTGTCGAGGTAGACGAGCGGCTTTCCGCGCACGGTCTGCGCGAGGATCGGGAAGTCCGCGCGAATGCGCCCGACATCGATCGGCGCGGTCTTAGCAGTCGGGGTCTTGACGGTGACGGCCACCGCTCTATGCCTTCCCTGCGTAGAGGGCTTCGCGGACGAAGTCGTAGCCCTTCGACTCGAGCTCTGCCGCGAGCTCGCGGCCACCGGTGCGAACGATGCGCCCGTCGACGAGCACGTGGACGAAATCCGGGTGCACGTATCGCAGGATCCGCTCGTAGTGCGTGATGAGGAGCAGCCCGACGTCCGGCGAGCGCATCGCCTCGATGCCCTCGGCGACGACCTTGAGCGCGTCGATGTCGAGCCCCGAGTCGGTCTCGTCGAGGACCGCGAAGCGGGGCTGGAACATGTGCATCTGCAGGATTTCGAGCCGCTTCTTCTCCCCGCCCGAGAATCCGTCGTTCACCGAGCGCGTGATGAACGAGTCGTCGACCCCGAGGAGCTTCATCTTCTCCGCGAGGAGCTTCCGAAACTGCGGGATGGGCATGTCGTTCTTCTTGATCTCTCCCGTGCCGTCGGCGCTTGGCGCGGCGCGGCGCGCGTTGATGGCGGTGCGAAGGAAGTTCGCGACTGAGACGCCGGGGATCGCGGACGGGTACTGGAATGCCAGGAAGACGCCTGCCCGAGCGCGCGCGTCGACGGGCAGCTTGAGGAGGTTCACGCCGTCGAGGAGGACCTGGCCGCGCTCGACCTTGTACTTGGGGTGGCCCATGATCGCGAGTGACAGCGTGCTTTTGCCGGAGCCGTTCGGTCCCATGATCGCGTGGACCGACCCGCTCTCGATGACCAGATCGATCCCGTTGAGAATCGTCTTGCCCTCGACGCTGACGACGAGGTCCTTGATCTCGAGACTAGACACTCACACGCTCCCGCGTCGTCGTCTTCGCAAGCTCCGCGAGAGTCATGCCGTCGAGAGCTTTCGCGATGCTGTCCTGGAGCTTGAGCCATACGGCCCTCGTTCCGCAGTCTGGCTCGCGCACACAGTTCACGATCGGCTCGCCCTCGGCGGTACAGATCTGGGGTTCGATCGGCCCCTCGAGAGCGCGCACGACGTCGCCAGCCGTGATCTCCCGCGGCTCGCGGGCGAGCGTGTAGCCGCCGCCGGCGCCGCGCTTGCCGTTCACGAGACCGGCCTTGCGCAGGGCAGCGACGAGCTGCTCGAGGTACGCCTCGGGTAGGTCCTCGCGCTGAGCGATGGTGTGAAGGGACACGCTCCCCTCACCCCAGTGCTTCGCGAGGTCGACCATGAGACGCATCCCGTACTCGCCGCGGGACGAGACATGGAAGGCGGTAGGTGAATTTCCGAGCACTTCACTCGGAATTGTACCCGCCAGATACCTGCCCGGAAAGCGGCTGTTTCGCCCCGAAATGCGGGTGATTACGCGCTGCCCCGTCGCAGCCTGTGGCATCCACCCGACGGTGCGCGGCGTATCTGGTCGCTATGGCATGCGCGCCGTTCCTGCATCCGGAGCTGTATTAGCCCGGTCCGAACCGCCGCATCCGCACGACCTGGCCCGCGAGCTCCGGCGGAACAGGTGGCTCCGTCGGCGGCACCGTGCTCTCGTCGACGAACTTTCGCGTGTAGAGCCGGTGATAGAGACCACCGTGCGCGAGGAGCTCCGTGTGCGTGCCCTTCTCGACGATGCGGCCCTTGTCCAAAACCAGGATCCGGTCCGCGCGCTCGACCGTCGAGAGCCGGTGCGCGATGACGATCGTGGTGCGACCACGCATGAGGCGGTCGAGGGCCTGCTGCACCAGGAATTCGCTCTCGTTGTCGAGCGAGCTCGTGGCCTCGTCCAGCAGCAGAATCCGCGCGTCGCGGAGGATCGCTCTCGCGATCGCGACGCGCTGCCGCTGCCCGACGGAAAGCCGGACGCCGCGCTCGCCGACGATCGTCTCCAGTCCCTTCGGCATCCGCGAGATGAATTCCGTCGCGTTCGCGGCCCGGGCCGCGTCCTCGATCTCCGCCTGGCTCGCGTCGAGCCGGCCGTAGCGGATGTTCTCGCGGATCGTGTCGCCGAACAGGATCGGCTCCTGCGGAACGAACCCGATCTGTTCGCGCAGCGAGCGGAGCGTGACTTCGCGGATGTCCCGCCCATCGACGCGCACGCGGCCCGCCACCGGGTCGTAGAAGCGGCCGACGAGATTCACGAGCGTCGTCTTGCCCGCGCCCGAGGGCCCCACGAGTGCGGTCGTCTCGCTTTCGCGAAAGACGGTCGACAGCGATTCGAAGATGAGCGGCGCTTCGCGCTCCGCTACGCGCGCCGCTTCGCGGCCGGGGGCCCCTGCCCCTGCGTCGCCATACTTGAAGGACACCTCGTCGAACTCGATCTCCCCACGGACCGGCCCGATCGGCACCGCGCCCGGGACGTCGCGGACGTCGGGCTCGGTGTCCAGAAGCGCGAAGATGCGGTCGGCTGCCCCGAACGCCTGCTGGATCTGCGTCCACTGCCCCGCGAGCATCCCGACCGGTCCGGCCACCATGCCCATGTACAGGAGGAACGCCACGAGCTGCCCCGCGGTCAGCTCGCCCGCCGCGACCAGATGACCCCCGTACCAGAGGACGACGATCGACGAGCCGAAGCCGAGAAAGCCGATGAGCGGGAACATCGTGGCGCCGATCAGCGAGCGCTCGATGCTCTTTTTGAACATGACGAGGAGCTTCTCGTGGAACCGCTTCGCCTCGTAGTCCTCTCGCGTGAAGGCCTGGACGACGCGCACTTCGGCGATCGCCTCCTGCAGCACGCCGACCGCCTCGCCCTGGGCGTCCTGTGCCTGCCGCGAGATTTCGCGGATCCGGCGTCCGAGGTACTGGCCGATGATCCCTATCGGCGGCGCGACGACCAGCGTGAGCAACGCGAGCCGCCAGTTCATCAGGAAGATCACGATGATGCCGCCGACAAGGGTCAGGACCTGACCGAGCACCTGGATGATGGTCTGCGTGACGATTCCGTGGACCATCGTCGCGTCGCTCGTCACGTGGGACATGAGGTCGCCGGTCTTGCGTGCGTTGAAGAACGAGAGAGACATGGACTGCAGGTGATTCACGATCGCCATGCGCAGGTCGAAGATGACTTTCTCTCCCGTCCACGCCATGACGAACTGACGGACTCCGTCGACGACGGCGCGGACAAGGAGCACCGCGATAAGCACGAGGACCAGGGTGTCGAGGAAGGCCGGCTCCTTGAGGCCGACGTCGAGAACGCGCTGCACGATCTGCGGCCACACCAGGCCGAGCGCCGTGGAGACGACTAGCAGCGCGGCCGCCAGCGCAAGATTCCACCTGTACGGACCGACGAACCGGAGGAGCCGCCGGTACATCGCGAGCGAAGGCCGCTTCTTCTCCGCGTCCCGTTGGCCTCCCATGAAGAGGTGGAAGCCGCCGCCCATTGGCATCATCACTTCAGTTACACGCTAGCGGACGGAGTCAGGGCCGCAGCCACACTGTGCCGAAATACTCGATCCCGGTGAACCCGACGAGGCGCGCGGTCGTGGCGTTTGGTCGATCCGCGAACAGAAGTGGCACGCGCAGCACTTCGGTCCGCGCGATCTTCGATGCCTGCTTGTAGAGCTCGGCGCGCTTGTTTGAATCCGCCTCGGCGCGGGCCTTCCGGACCAGCCCCAGGATCAGGGACGTCCCGGACGGATCGTCGCCCCCGTAGAGCGGCCAGAAGACGTCGTCGGGGTCGAGGCCGAGCGCTGTGGTGTCGAGCGTGAACGTCGCCTTCGTGTCCCGCAGCGCTGGCGGGTCGAGCGCCCGGAGGCGAGCGACGACGCCGATCTTGCCCAGGTCCGCCGCGATGGACTGGGCAATGCGCTGCGGATCCGGGTATGCGGCGGTTGGCTGGCTCGGGTACGCGAGGTCCGCCGAAATCGGCGTCGTCACGTTGACGTCGACGAGCGCCTTCCGTCCGGCATCCGGATCGAGCGCGGCAAACTCGACCAGGCTCTCGTCGTATCCGAGCGAGCCCGGCGGAACTGACTGGGTCGCCGGGCGTGAGGTCCCGGCGTAGACCGCTGACAAGGCGCTCCGGTTGACGGTCATCGCCACCGCGCGACGGGCTTCAGGTCGATCGAACGGCGCCACGCTCGCGTTGATCCCGAGCGACGCGAGGGCGGTGTCCTTCCTCGGACTGACCACCAGGCTCGGGTCGCTTCGGGCGGTGGAGGCCTGCGCGATGGGCAGATCCAGGGCGACCTCCACGCGCCCCGCGCGCAGCTCCGCAAGTCGCGACGTGGCGTCGCGCACCGGCCGCAGGATGAGGCCGTCGAGGTACGGAAGCCGCTTGCCGGAGGCGTCGCGGCGCCAGTAGGCGTCGTTCCGTTGGAGCGTGAGCGTCCCGTCCGGCGCGAGCGCGGCCGCGGAGGCCGCGAACGGCCCCGTTCCCGCGCCGCTCGGATCAGCGATCCCGGCCTGCGGCGAGGCAAGGTGCGCGAGGAAGGGACCGAACGGAGCGCGGAGGTCGAAGCGGACCGCGCGGGGACCATCCGCCTGTACTCGGACAATCGCGGACGGATCGTCGAAGAGTGTCCGATACGAGCGTGACCCTCGGCCGCGCTCGAAGCTGGCGACGACCGCTGCGGCATCGAGCGGCGCGCCGTCGTGAAAGCGAACGCCTTCCCTCAGGCTGAAGGTCCAAGTGGCTCCGTCGTTGGTCACTTGCCACAACGACGCAAGGCCCGGCGTGATCCGCGACGTCGCCGGGTCGACCTCAACGAGGGTCTCGAAGATCTGACGCGTCGCGACGAGCGATGCCTGATCGTCGTTCCAGGGATCCAGCCCGGTGACCTCGGCGGCCACGGCGACGCGGAGCGTTCCACCGGCCTTCGCGTCGGTCGGCGCCGGGGTCGCGGTGACCTGCGTGGATTGACAGCCGACGACGAAGACAAGGAGGAGCAGGGCAAGGCGCGTTACCGCTTGATCCACCATTTTTCGATATTCCAGGTTGCGTTCGGACTGTGGCCGCCGGGATCGATGCCGCGGATCCGGTTGTCCGCGAAAAGGATGCGGTTTTGGGAGAAGCCGAAGTTGTAGGGCTGCTCCTCGTTCAGGAGGCGGTTCGCTTGTGCGTAGATGTTTCTTCTCTGGTCACGACCGCAGCTCGGACCGCGACCTCTTTCGATCAGATCGTCGAGGTCCCGATTGCCAAAACCCACGAAGTTGTTGCCAGCTTGGGTGGGCCGAGGGACGCTCGCCGAGTGCCAGATGCTGTACATATCCGGATCCG
The DNA here is from genome assembly GCA_050692175.1 of Candidatus Limnocylindria bacterium. Lineage (GTDB taxonomy): Bacteria > Chloroflexota > Limnocylindria > P2-11E > P2-11E > 3-1-20CM-2-70-9. The sequence continues at coordinate 13,921 of JBOGTG010000093.1, forward strand.
GGCCGAGCTGCCATCCGACGAGCATCGCCTCGATCTCGTCGCTGCCTGTCGCGAGCTTGGGGACCAGCGTTTGTAGTGACTCGACCTTCGGTGTCACCTTCACTCCGATGGTCTTGTACTGCTCGGCGGCGTAATTGAGGAACGCCTCGCGGACTGCGTTTCCCTGGTTCGTGACGATCGTCAAGGCCAGCGTCCGATCGCCTCGTTGATAGAAACCGTCCGCGCCCTTGGTGAAACCCGCGTCCCTGATGAGCTGCTCGGCCTTGGCGGGATCGTACTTGAAGTCGTCGAGACCGCTCGCAGCCGCGGCCCATGAAGCGGTCGGATGATGCGAGACCTGCTTCTGCCCGTGTCCAAAGAGGATGGACTGAACCGCCTGGGCGGTGTCGAGACCGTACGCGAGCGCCTGACGGATCCGCTTGTCTTGAAGGAACGAGACCCGGGGGTTGTTCACGCGCCAGCCGATGTAGTCGTATGCGTTGTCGCGCCATTCGTATGCCTTGAGGTTCTGCTGTTTCGAAAGATCGTCGAACTGCGCCGGAGGCTGCAGGCCCGCGGTGATTCCCCCAGACTTCAGTTGAGTGGCCTGAGCGGCCGCGGTGGTGACCACTTTCAACACGAACTCGTCGAGGTAAGGAGCTCCCCGCCAGTAGTTCTCGTTCCTGGTCAGGACAACTTGGTCGCCCTCACGCCACTCCTTGAATTTGAATGGTCCGCTGAAGACCGTCGGAGCGCGATTTTCCGGGGCAGCGTCCAGATTCGTACGCGGCTCATTGTCGACGGTGTACTTGCTGAAGACGTGCGTCGGGATCGGCGCGGCTCCGAAAAGCCCGAGGAGCGTGGCGCATAAGGGCCGCACCAGCCTTGCGGTGAACTTCTTCGGGTTAGCTGTATCCACGCTGATGCCGCTGATGACAGTCGTCTTGCCGTCGGCGTAGTCGTTAAAGCCTTCGATCTCCCCAAACGTGTTCCTCGCGGCGGCAAGCCTGCTCCGAGCGGTCGCTTTCACCCGGGTGACCCAGTCGTCGGCGAGGATCGGCCTGCCATCGGACCAATCCGCCTTCGGATCGATCTCCCACGTATACGTGAGGTTGTCGGGCGCGAGGGCCCACTTCCCCATCCATGCGATCGGTTCACCGGTCTTGGGGTCGGGCCTCACCAGAGTGTCGTACAGCAGGCCAGTGATGCTCGCCGAGGTCGCGTCGGCGGAGATCACCGGATTCAGTCCCTGGATGTCGCTCGGCGAACCGTAAATGACCCGGCCGCCCGGCGTTGGCTGCTCGCCCGGTGAGCGTGTGGCGTCGGGGACGTTCGCGCTCGGCGTGCAGCCCGCCGCGAGGACCGAAACGGTAGCCAACGCGACCAGGGCAATCCGCCGTCGCGTCATCTCCGCACCGCCGCTACCGCACCCTCGGATCCAGGGCATCTCGCAGGCCATCCGCGATCAGGACCACGCACAGCACGGTCAAGAAGATCATCACTCCCGGCGGATAGACCAGCCACGGCGCTCTGCGGAACATGTCCTGCGCGCCGCTCAGCATGTTGCCCCAGCTTGCTTGCGGCACCTGGACGCCGAATCCGAGGAAGCTGAGCGCCGACTCCCCAAGGATCGCGCCGGCAACGTCGAATCCCGCTACGACGAGGATGATGTTTCCGACGTTGGGGAGCAGGTGCCGCGACATGATCCGCCCGTCGGTCGCGCCGAGTACGCGGGCCGCGAGAACGTAGTCCAGATTCCGGACCGACATGACAACGCCGCGCACCTGGCGGGCGGTACCGGGCCACCCGAAGAAGCCGATGATGAGCGCGAGCAAGAAAAGATCAGGACGGAAGATCACCGACAGGAAGATCAGCACGAAAAGGAACGGGACGTTGAACACGAACTGAACGATCGCGTTCACCACGTCGTCGATCCATCCTCCAAAGTATCCGGCGAGCATTCCCAGGGTCGTCCCCAGAACGATCGAGATGAGCGCGACGAGAAAACCGATCGCCAGCGAGACCCGACCGGCAAAGAGAAGGCGCGTCAGCGCGTCACGCCCCAGATCGTCCGTGCCGAGGAGAAAGCCCTCTCCCGGCGGCTTGAGGATGGCGAATCTTCCCGTCGCGTCCCGCATCATCAGGTCCGGATTCGTGTGGAGGATGTTGTCGGCGATCGCCTGCGCGAAGACGGTGAGGAGCACGATCGCGAGCAGGACGACCGCGGCTCCGATCGTCAAGGGATCGCGCTGAAGCTTGTAGACGGCACGGGCCAACGTGCCGTTTGCGGCAAGAGACCGAACCGGCTGGGACTCTGCTGCGGCACCCGCCGGAGCGACCCGGGGCTCGCTCGAGACAGGGGCGGCTGCTCGAGCCACTAGCCGGCCCTGGGCGAGAGCGCGCTAGCTATAGCGGATCCTCGGGTCGGCAGTCCCGTACAGGATGTCCGCCATCAACGTACCGGCCATCGTCGCGACCGTTCCGAGGCTCAGGATCGCGAGCAGCAGCGGGTAGTCGCGAGTGGTGGCCGCTTCGAGGAACAGCCGTCCCATCCCCGGCCAGTTGAAGATGCTCTCCGTGATCGCGGCGCCCGAAATGAGGAACGGGAGGACCGCGCCGAAGAGCGTCACCACCGGAATCAGCGAGTTGCGCAGAACATGCGACCGCGCCACGACGTTCTCACGCAGCCCCTTCGCGCGAGCGGTTCGCACGTGGTCCTGCGAGAGCACCTCGAGCACCTGGCTCCGGACGAACCGCGTGTAGGTGATCATGATCCCGAGTCCGAGGATCGCGGCGGGGACGATGATGTGCTGGAGCCAGGTCAACGGGCTCCCCTGCCCCTGCCCCTGCGGGAACCATCCGATAGAGGTTGCCAGGAGCACGATGATCACAAGGGCCATCCACCAATTCGGCGTGGCGTCGCCCACGACCGTGAAGACCCGAATGATGAAGTCGGGCGGCTTGGCTCGGTTGTATGCCGCGACGACCCCGAGGACGATGCCGACGAGGCCGACGATGTAGGCCACCAGCGCGAGCTGCACGGTTGGCCAGATCCGCTCGCGGATCACATCGAACGGCGGCCGCAGGTAGTGATAGGAGCGACCGAAGTCACCGCGGATCGCGTTGCCGATCCACTTCGCGTAGGCGATTGGCAGAGGATCGTTGAGCCCGAACCGCTCCCGCATCCGCTCGATGTCTGCCTTCTCCACGTTGGGGGCCTCGAGCAAGGCCGCCTCAGGGCCGCCGGGAGTCAGGCGCGTGAGCACGAATGTGAAGCTCATCAGCACGAGTAACAAGATGGCCGATTGGATGAGGCGGCGGATCAAGAAGGTGCGCATTGGTCCACGATGTAGGGGCGGGTCGCCCCGCCCCTACACACTTACTACCTCCGATTCGCGAGGGTGGTAGTTATGCCTCGAGCCA
>JBOGTG010000094.1:0-13671 GCA_050692175.1 Candidatus Limnocylindria bacterium
GTTGGTGGGTGGCCAGCACGCGCCGACCACCCACTCACCGTGTTCGCACTTGCCCTACGCGTTGTCACAGCTCACGCGAGGGTTCCAGTCTTCGAACATGCCGCTCGGGTTGTTGTTCCAGATCCACGCGTGCAGCTCGTAGAACGGCGGCAGACCGTATCGGTTCGCGCTCGAGACCGCGGTGAACGTCTCCCCGAAGAGTAACGGCGGAGAGCTACCTGCCCAATCCGCCTGGAATACGACGTACTCGACCGCGACCAGACGCAGCCGCCCGTTCTTGGTCGGCTCGTAGACGAGCGCCTCCGGTGTGGCCGCGTTGACCGCCCCGTCGCCGACTAGCGCTCCCTTGACGTAGTGGATGCCCATTCCGCCCGCAGGGTTGTCGATGCAGGCGATCCCCGCCGCGTCGGTAAACAGGCCGTAGCCCGCAGCGAGCGCGGCGTCGATGTTGTGGAAGGGTGCCGTTGCCGCTCGGGCCCTGCTGAGGTCGTCCGCGGCGCTCGCCGTGGAGCCCACGAGCATCGCCAGTGCGACCACGGCAACCGTGATCACATGCTTGTGCATTTGCGCCTCTCCCTTTTCTTTCGAGCCTGCAGGCCTTGGCAGCGTTCTAGGACGCGACCGTGTGGAGAGGCGTGTGGGACCGGCTTGCCCTCGACGGTCTAGCGAGCGTTGCCCAGCGAAATGCCCGTCTGCCGCGAGATGTCGCGCAGCTCATCGACCACCGCCGTCACCAGTGGAATGCCTTCGCGGCGCCGGATCGCTTCGGCCTCGCGCTCCGGATCGCCGGGGATGAGCGGCCCGTTCGTTCCGGGCGCGGGACGCGTCTTCCGCAGCGTCCGGACGAAGTCGTCGATCTGCCTCTTGAACTCGTTTTTGTCGATGAACGCGTCGATCCGCAGCGCGCCGAAGAAATGCCCGATGCCCTTTCCGACGGAGCGTGTCGGCATCTCCTGCTGGAGCGCGAACGGCGGCGCGAACGGTCCCCAGTTCGCGCCCGAAAGCACCGCGCAGAGCACGTCGACCATCACCGCCAGGCCGTAGCCCTTGTGACCACCACCCTCGCGAGTCGATCCGAGCGGGAGCTGCGCACCTCCGTCGATCATCGCGGCCGGGTCGGTCGTCGGAGCGCCGTTCCGGTCGATGGCCCACCCCGCCGGGATCGCTTTCCCGGCGCGTTGCGCGATCTCGATCTTCCCGTACGCGACCGCCGAGGTCGCCATGTCGATGACGATGGGAGGCTCCTCGAGTCCCGGGAACGCGATCGCGATCGGATTCGTGCCGAGCATCCGATCCGCTCCCCAGAGCGGCGCGACGATCTTCGTCGTGTTCGTCATCGACCAGCCGATGAGATCGCGCTCGAGAGCCTGAAGCACGTAGTAGCCCGCGATCCCGTAGTGGTTGGTGTTCCGGACGCTGACCCAGCCGCTGCCTACCGCGAGCGCCTTCTCCATCGCGATCGCGTTGGCCTTCGGGCCGACGACCAGGCCGAGGCCGTTGCCGCCGTCGACGGTCGCCGTGCTCGGCGACTCGCGGACGATGATGATGTTCGGCTTGGGGTCGATGCGCCCGAGCCGCAGCATGTCGAAGTAGGAATGCAGCCGCGCGACGCCGTGCGAGTCGATGCCGCGCAGGTCGGCCGATTGCAGGACGGTCGCGGCCGTGCGCGCGTCGTCCTCCGGAACACCGAGGTGACCGAAGACCCGGACGGAGAACTCGAACAGCTGCTCTGGTGGGTAGAGCTTCGCCTTGGACATCGGTTCGTGACCCTAGCGCTTTCCAATCGGGGGCCGCGTCGCAAACGTGAGGGGCGGCAGGGCGCGGTGCTCGCGACTACATTCGCGCTGTGGTGGGCATCTCCACGCGGAGCGCTTCCTTGAGCTTTGCGAAGTCCTTCGAGCCGACAACGAGACGGCTCGATGCGAGCGAGTACGTGAGGTCGACATTCGCCTCGGCATCCGCTATCTGACGGAAGATCCGAGCTGCCGTGCCCGGGCGATCTTCGGCGTCAGCGACAACGACGTCGCGCTCTTCGCGCACCTTGAAGCCGGCTCCTTCGACGGCCCGGCGCGTCGCCGCCGGGTCCTTCGTGAGGACGTGCAGGATCCCCTGACCGGTCTCGCAGTAGCCGTCGATGTTGATGTTCGCCTTCGCGATGGCCTCGAACGCCTTCGCGATCATGCCTGGCCGATCCTTGCCGAGGTCGATGGCGAGATCTTTGGCTGTGGTCTGCATGCTTTCCGCTGTACCTCCTTCCGGTGGTACCCGCGCCGAGCCGCCCTGACAGAAGATGCTACTCGCGGGGCCTGGGCCGGCCAGAACCTCTAGCGAAGCGACGATCGAACGGATCGGCGCGCTTCGGGACGCAATCCACGAATTGTAACACAGCGGAACACGTCGTAGTACACTGAACCCGTGGCGCGAACTCGAAAAGCCTATCTTCCGGCGCGGATCGACGCCGACGCGTTGCGCGAGCTGGACCGGCACGCCAAGCGGCTCGGCAAGCCTCGGTCGAATCTCGTGGAGAGATACGTCGAGGAGGGTCTGCGCATGGACAAGCATCCCGGGATCGTCTTCGTCGAAGGCGCAGCCGGGCGACGCCCGGCGCTGGCTTCGCGTCGGGGGCTCGATGTGTGGGAGGTCATTACGACGCTCCACGCGAACGATGGGAACATTGCGGACGCCGCCGAAGTCCTGAGCCTGCCCGAGTCAGAAGTACGTATCGCTTTGGCCTATTACGCGGATCACCAGTCCGAGATAGACGATTGGATCCGAGCGAACGAGGAGCTGTTTAAGCAGGCGGAGGCCGCCGCGAAGCGGCAAGCTAGGGCCGCGCGCCGTTGAAACTGCTGCTCGATGAGCAGCAGAGCCGCCGAGTGGCCGAGATTCTTCGTCGTGAGGGTTATGACGTGGTCGCCTTGAACGAACGGCCTCGGCAACAGCCATTGAGCGATCCGGACGTGCTGGAGGCTGCCTTCGTCGAGCGACGTGCGGTCGTAAGCGAAAACGCGAGGGACTTCACCGTCCTTCACAGACATTGGATCGAACGCGGCCGAGCCCATTACGGAATCGTGCTCACGTCGAGTCGAAGATTTCCGCGGCGAAGGCATTCGCCGAGCCCACTCCTCGCGGCCCTGCGCACGCTTCTGCGCGCGAACCCGGCCGAGGACGCCTTGCGCGATCAGCTGCTGTGGCTCGCACCATAGTGTCGGCTCGCGAAACTCTCATCTTCCGCTCATCTTCGGGCGCCGCACGTCCATAGGCTCGCGCTAACAAGATAAGGAGGCGCGAGATGCACGTTCAGATCGTCAACTTCAAGCTCAAGGGCATTTCTCTGGCCGACTACGACGCGCTCTGCGAGCAGGTGGCTCCGTCGTTCGCGGGGCTCCCAGGCCTCGTCTCGAAGGTGTGGCTTACCGACGATGCGACAAACACGTACGGCGGCGTTTACACCTGGCGCGACCGGGAGGCGATGGAAGCGTTCCTCAAATCGGACCTTTTCCGGGCAGTTGCGACGCACCCTAATCTGGCGGAGATGACATCGCGCGACTTCGCCGTTCAGGAGCGGTTCACCGCGATCACCTCGGCTACGCGGCCCGTCGCCGTCGCCGCCTAGCGCAAGTGGCCGCAGTGTTGCTGCGAGATCTCGCCGAGCAGCGCGAGCTCCGAGATCTCGTCGGCCGCGAGCACGAGCTGGCTGTTCTCCTCCGAACGCTGGAGGAGAGCGGCCCGCTCGTCACGTTCGTCCACGGCATCGCCGGCATCGGCAAGTCGACGCTGCTCGGGGGGTTCGCTGCTCAGGCCCGTGAACGTGGCGCGACGGTCATCCGGATCGATTGCGCGAGCATCGAGCCGACCGCTCGCGGGTTCCTCGCGGAGCTGCGGCGATCGACCGGCGAACCCGCTGACGCCGATCCGCTTGGCCGCCTGGCCACGCTCAACGATCGCGTCGTGTTCGCGGTCGACACCTACGAGGCCTTTCGCGTTTCCGAGACCTGGCTCAGACAAACACTCATCGCCGCGCTGCCCGGCAACACCAGGCTCGTTATCGCCGGAAGGGATGCGCCGTCCATCGCCTGGTTCGGTCCGATCGGTCTCGTCGGTTCGATGTCGGTCGTGGAGCTCGGCCCGCTCGCGGACGACGCGGCGCGAGCGTTGCTGCGAGCAGCTGGGCTGACGGATGAGGCTGCCCGACGTGTCCATCGCGTCACGCGCGGGCACCCCCTCGCGCTGCGCGTGGCCGCTGCGGGCGCCGCAGCGATGCCGGGTGCGGAGCTCGAAGAGGTCGCGGCGCAGAAGGTTGTAGAAGAGCTCGCCGGCCCGTACATCGAGGGGCTCGACCCTCCAACCAGACGCGCGCTCGAGGCGGCGTCATTGGTCCGGCGGATCAACCTGTCGCTGCTGGCGGCGATGCTTCCGGACGCTGCGCCGCAAGACGAATATGACCGGCTCGTCGATCTGCCGTTCGTGCGCCAGCTGACCGACGGGCTGGCGCTGCACGAGACGATGCAGCAGGCGATCGCTATTCGGCTGCGCGCGGAGGACCCCACGCGCCACCGCTCGTACCGTCAGGCGGCCTGGCGTTGCCTGCGCGACGAACTGCGCCATGCGGGGGCGGGCGAGCTCTGGCGCTACACGGCCGACATGCTTTACCTCATCGAAAACCCGATCACCCGCGAGGCCTTCTTCCCAAGTGGCGCGCAGCTTTGCGCAGTGGAATCCGCGCGCGCCACCGATGCCGCCGCGATCTTCGAGACCATCGCCCGCCACGACGGCCCCCGATCCGCAGCGATCCTGCACGGCTGGTGGGAGCGCGCGCCCGAAGTGTTTCGAGCGGTCCGCGACCGCAACGGCGAGACCGCCGGCTTCACCATGTTGTTCGAGTCCGGCGCCGTTCCACGATCGCGTTGGCCTCACGATCCGCTCGTCGACGCTTGGCTCGATCACATGAGGCGCGAGCCGGTGCCAAGAGGGCAGCTCGTTCTGTTTTCCCGGCGGATGCTCGATCGGACGCTCGGCGAAGGCTCCGGCGCCACGCAGGGCGCGGTCTTCCTCGATACCAAGCGCATGTACATGGAGCTGCGCCCACGCCTTCGGCGAATCTACTGGGCCGGTCGCTCGGTCCTCGATCTGCTACCCGCGCTTGGGACGATGGGCTTCGTCCGCGTGCCCGAGGCCGATGTCGATTTCGATGGGCAGCGCTTCCACACGGTGATGCTCGACTTCGGCCCAGGCTCCGTCGACGAGTGGCTGGCGCATATCGCTGCGCATGAGCTGGGAATTCCGCAGGACGACCTGCTCGATCTGGAATCGCGCGAGGTCGTCCTCGATGGTGACCGTTTCGCCCTCAGTCGGCTCGAGTTTGCGTTACTCCGCTATCTGATGGAGCAAGAGGGAAAGACCGTGTCGCGCGCCGACCTCCTCGCGGATGTCTGGGGCTACCGATATGAAGGCGACAGCAACGTGGTCGATGTCGCAATCCGGGCGCTTCGCCGCAAGCTGGGCGACCGCTCGGACGTCATCACGACCGTTCGCGGGACCGGATATCGCTACCGCCGAGTGTGATTCCGTCGCGGCGGGGCCGCTATGGAAAGAGCGGGAACAGTCCAAAACAATTCATGTCTTCGCCTCGGGCGGACCACTGAAGGAACTCGGAGTGAGCCTCAAAGACGCTCACCGGAACACCACGGTAGTGATGGTCTCTCTCTGGGTGTCGCGGATCTAGACAGTGCGCGTGGTGACGATGAGGCGCGTGATCGTGATACGCTCGGCGACCATTGCCGGGCCGCTGATGAAACTCGTAGAAGTAGTCTGTCAGCTCCCAGAGTCCGCGGGGCGTGCGCTCGTAGACCTCCGAATACTCGAAAAGGGCCTGTTGATAGGGAGCGTCCAAAGGGACGTTGGCCGATGCGATGATCACACGCACATCATCGTTCTCGCCTACATCCTCGAGCGATGCCTCACCAATGTCGTCGAGCATCCTGTACACGGTTTGCACATGCTGGCCGAACGCCTGCTCGCTGAGAGCCGATGTCACCGCGTGACGGTGGCGCGCTCCTCAGCACCCATACGCCGGCGCAGTTTCGCGGCGGCGGCTTGGCCACCGTGAGCCCGCTTCGTGATGCGAGAGGCAGGAACAGCTTCCCCCAGGAACCGGGCAGCCGCGCGCTGAGGGATCCGGTAGGTCCGCTCGGAAAGCTTGATGGCGAAGATCTTGTTCGCCTTGATGTAGTTCAAGATCGTGTCCGAGCTGAGATCGATGAGCTCGCCCAATTCGGATGGCGAGTAGAACGCCTTTGCTAGCTTCAACGGCGCACCTCCTCGGGCCGGTCGACGTCGTCGGCCAACTTCGGTATATCACGTTTGCCGAAGTTAGGGAAGTGGCGCGGTTTGGGGGACTGCGAATGCACGTTCTAGTTCGCGGAGATCCGCTCCCGGAGCACCTGCTGAAGGATCCCGCCCTGCCGGACGTATTCGAGATCGGTCGGATCGTCGACGCGTGCGACGACATTGAATGTCGTCTTGTGCCCTCGCGGTGACGTCGCTTCAACTCGGAGTTTCGCCTTCGGCGCGAGCTTGTCGAGCCCGCGGATCGTGAAGGTCTCCTCTCCGGTGAGACCGAGCGACGCTATGGTCTCGCCGGGCATGAACTCGAGCGGGATGATCCCCATCATCACGAGGTTAGAGCGATGAATTCGCTCGAACGACTCCGCGATCGCGGCGCGCACGCCCATGAGGTTCGGACCCTTCGCGGCCCAGTCGCGGGAGCTCCCTGAGCCGTACTCCTTGCCCGCGAAGACGACCAGCGGCACGCCTTCCTTCTGATAGCGCACTGACGCGTCGTAGATCGTCATCTCGTCGCCCGACGGGAAGTGGCGCGTCCACGACCGGCTCCACGCCCTTCGCGATGAGGTACTGGCCCGCGGGCTCGCCGCGGGGATCGCCCCCGCGTTCTGCGGATTGTAACAAAGTGTGTTAAAGTGCAAGAAGTGACCGCGCCTCGAACCGTAACGATTTCCCTGCCTCCGGCGCTTGCGCGTGAAGTAGATCGGGTCGCACGCACCGAGCGTCGTAGCCGCAGCGAACTCATGCGCGAGGCGTTCCGCCAGTATGTCGCTCGCGCGGAGCGCTGGGGACACATCTTCGCGGCCGGCACGCAGGCGGCGCGACGGACCCGCGTGACGGAGGAAGACGTCACTCGCGTCATCAAGGAGCGACGGAGAGCCCGCGCGCGATAGGTGCGCGTTCTCCTGGACACAAACGTCCTCGTCTCGGCTCTACTCTTCGGAGGTCTCCCACGAGAGTTGCTGCAACGGGCGCTCCGTGGAGAAGTCGAGGTCGTCACCAGCGTCCGCCTTATGGCCGAGTTCGAAGAGGTGCTCGTCGAACGATTCGGTCTCGCGCCCGAGATCGCGCAGGCCGCGCGCTCGGAGTATGAGCAGCTCGCCGCGCTTGTCCGGCCGCGGCGAGTGCCTCGGATCGCGCGTGATCCTGATGACAATGAGGTTCTCGCAGCGGCCGCGATGGGGCGAGCGGATTTCATCGTGACCGGCGATCGCGACCTCTTGGCGCTGGAACGGCACGGAGGACGGCCGATCTTAAGCCCGCGACAGTTCGAAGAGCGGTCGAAAGGCGAAGCCGAAAGCTAGTTCGCGGCGATCCGCTCCCGAAGGACCTGCTGAAGGATGCCGCCCTGGCGGACGTACTCGAGATCGGTCGGATCGTCGACGCGCGCGAGGACGTTGAAGGTCGTCTTGTCCCCTGGGGGTGACGTCGCCTCGACCCTGAGCTTCGCTTTAGGCGCGAGACCAGCCAGCCCGCGGATCGTGAAGGTCTCCTCTCCGGTGAGACCGAGCGACGCCATGGTCTCGCCCGGCATGAACTCGAGCGGGATGATCCCCATCATCACGAGGTTAGAGCGGTGAATTCGCTCGAACGACTCCGCGATCGCGGCGCGCACGCCCATGAGGTTCGGACCCTTCGCGGCCCAGTCGCGCGAGCTCCCCGAGCCGTACTCCTTGCCCGCGAAGACCACGAGCGGCACGCCCTCCTTCTGGTAGCGCACCGACGCGTCGTAGATCGTCATCCCCTCGCCCGACGGGAAGTGGCGCGTCCACCAGCCTTCCTTCTCGGCGAGCTTGTTGCGCAGGCGGATGTTCGCGAACGTACCGCGGATGAGCACCTCGTGGTTCCCGCGCCGCGTTCCGTACTGGTTGAAGTCGACCGGCTTCACGCCCTTCACGATGAGGTACTGGCCGGCCGGGCTCGCCGCGGGGATCGCGCCCGCTGGCGAGATGTGGTCTGTCGTCACCGAGTCGCCGACCGACACGAGCACTCGCGCGCCGACGATGTCGGGGATCGCCGCTGGCCGCTCGGCCGAGAAGTTCTGGAAGAAAGGGGGCTCCTGCACGTAGGTCGAGTTCGGGTCCCATTGATAGGAGAGGCCGGTCGGCGACGGCATGGTCTTCCAGAAACGGTCGCCATCGAAGATCTTCCCGTACTCCGTGGCATACATCTCCTTCGAGATAGCCCGGCCCACGACCTCGTTCACCTCGTCCGGTGATGGCCAGATGTCCTTGAGGAAAACCGGCTTGCCTTCCTTGTCGTTGCCGATCGGCTGGTCTTGCAGATCGATATGCACCGTCCCTGCAAGCGCATAAGCGACAACGAGTGGCGGCGACGCGAGATAGCTCGACTTCACGAGCGGGTGGATCCGGCCTTCGAAGTTGCGGTTGCCTGACAGCACTGCGACCACGTTGAGATCGTGGTCCTTGACCTCTTGCTCGATCTCGGGTGTCGCTAGCGGTCCGGAGCCGCCGATGCACGTAGTACACCCGTAGGCGACGAGGTAATAGCCAAGCTGCTCTAGATATGGAGTGAGCCCGGCTTGTTCGAGGTACCGCGTCACAACCCGTGAGCCCGGCGCCAGGCTGGTTTTTACATACGGCCTCACCGAGAGGCCCTTCTCGACCGCCTTCTTCGCCAGAAGTCCCGCTGCGATCATCACGGACGGATTCGATGTGTTCGTGCAGCTTGTGATCGCGGCGATGACCACCGAGCCATCGGCCACCTGCAAGGTGCGGGGCTTGTGCGCGACGGCTGCGGTGGCGGGTGTCGCCTCGGCGACCATCGTCTGGGCAGCGTCGTTGACGGGCTTCGGTCCCTCGGTGTGGCCGGGGAGGGTGATGCCCTTGGTTGGCTTCGGACCGGTGAACGAGTCCCAGATCATCGGAAGATCGACGCGGTCCTGCGGCCGCTTCGGCCCGGAGACGGATGGGTGCACTGAGCCGAGGTCGACCTCGATGAGCTCGTCGAACGTCGGCGTCGGGTCGCCGTCCGAGCGGAACATGCCCTGCGCCTTCGTGTAGCGCTCGACGAGCTCGATGAGCTCCTTCGGCCGGCCCGTCTGCTCGAGGTAGCGGAGCGTCTGGCGGTCGACCGGGAAGAGCGCGCTCGTCGCGCCGTACTCGGGGCACATGTTCGAGACGGTCGCGCGCTCGGCGACGGCGAGCGAGGAGAGGCCGTCGCCGGTGAACTCGATGAACTTGTTCACGACGCCCTTCTTGCGGAAGAGCTCGGTGAGCGTGAGCACGAGGTCGGTCGCGGTCGTGCCGACCGGGAGCTGGCCCTTGAGTTTCACGCCGACGACGACCGGCCACGGGAGGTACGTCGGCTGGCCGAGCATCGCGGCCTCGGCCTCGATGCCGCCGACGCCCCAGCCGAGCACGCCGAGCCCGTTGATCATCGTGGTGTGCGAGTCGGCGCCGAAGAGCGTGTCCGGCATCGCGACCCCGTCGCGCACGACGACGACCTGCGCAAGCCGCTCGAGGTTCACCTGGTGGCAGATGCCCGCGCCCGGTGGGACCACACGGAAGGTCTTGAAGGCCTGGCCGGCCCAGCGGAGGAGCGCGTAGCGCTCGCGGTTGCGCTCGTACTCGCGCTCAAGGTTGCGCTCGTAGACGTCCTTCGCGCCGAAGAAGTCCGCCTGAACGGAGTGGTCGATGATCAGGTCAACGGGGATGAGCGGCTCGATCTTCGCGGGATCTTTGCCTGCTCGCTGCATCGCCGCGCGCATCGCCGCGAGATCGACCGCAGCCGGGACGCCGGTGTAGTCCTGGAGAAGGATGCGCGTTGGGCGGAAAGGGACCGACGCGGACTGACGAGGTTGAGTCGGGTACAAGGCAAGCGTTGAAGCGTCGCCTTTCGTGGCACCGCCGGTCGCCGCAGCCCGGACGACACCTTCAAGCAGGATCTTTAGCGTCACGGGCAGTCGGTTAGGTCTACCGACCCTGGACAGAGCGTAATAACGGAATGCTGTCCCTGCGAGACTATCTGCGACCGGCTGGAAATCGTTCACTGCATCGTCCATTCTGGCGCGCCTAACCCCGATTTGCCCGCGCGGGCCCACGAGCGTTCGCCCGGCGAGATACCCGTCCGCGTTGTCTCTGCGCAGCGAGCTTCGATCTCGCGCGGTGACGGTCGTTTGGTTCTTTTGCCATAGCCTTCGTGCCGCATGAAGGCGCCTGACCACTACGTACGGTGGGTGAACGGGCAGGTCGGCTTCAATCCGCGCGGGCAGGGGCACTCCGATGAGCTGACAGCCCGCGTCTTTGCCGACCTGGCGGCCGTCTGCAGATTGTTTGCGTCACGAGTCCGTGACGGGTCGTTGGACCTGCGAAAGAACGTCGGCCTGAACGGGATTCGCTCCACAAGGGCGGGCGCTGTGGAGGCCGAGGATGCGGATCCGCAGGAGATCGACTCGAATATCGACGGCGTCGCGCTCGGAGTGTCAGGTCTGTGGTCGACTTCGGCCACGGCGGGTTCGCCCCTTGCCCTGGAGAACGACAATCATGACTGCCCACGGGAAAGCGCGCGTTGGTAAGGCCCTTTTGGGGGAGCGCCCGACGGAGCAATGGGGGCTTACTCGGTCCGGGGTAGCTTGTACCGGATCGCGCGGGGGAGGGGATCGGCGTGACGCTCACGCTCGCGAACGTCGAGGTGGTCTACAGCGACGTGGTCGTGGGGCTGCGCGGAGTGTCGCTCACCGTGCCGCCCGGCGCGATCGTGGCGCTGCTCGGCGCGAACGGCGCGGGAAAGACGACCTGCCTGCGTGCGATTTCGGGCCTCCTCGACGTGCACCGCGGCAAGATCACCAAGGGCGCGATCACGTTCGAGGGCGAGCGAATCGATCACTCGGACGCGACCAGCATCGTCCGCCGCGGCGTGGTGCAGGTCCTCGAGGGGCGACGCATCTTCCCCGAGCTCACCGTCGACGAGAACCTGCGCGCCGGCAGCTACGGCCAGCGAAACGGCGCGGGGACGCGTCGGCCGTACGACCGCGTGATGACGCTCTTTCCGCTCCTCGCGGGTCGGCGCGGCCACGTCGCCGGCTACCTCTCCGGCGGCGAGCAGCAGATGCTCGCCATCGGCCGCGCGCTCATGGCCGAGCCGAAGCTGCTGCTCCTCGACGAGCCCTCGCTTGGTCTCGCGCCCATCATCATCGGGCGGATCCGCGACGCCATCGCCGAGATCAACCGCGAGGGCACCGCGGTCCTCCTCGTGGAGCAGAACGCCGCGATGGCGCTCTCCCTTGCGTCGCACGGCTACATCCTCGAGGTGGGGAAGGTCGTCATGGACCGTCCGGCCGACGTGCTCGCGCGGGACGACGACGTGCGCGAGTTCTACTTCGGGTTCACCGAAGGCCAGCGCCGCTCCTACCGCGACGTGAAGCACTACCGGCGCAAGAAGCGCTGGCTGAGTTAGCGATGCCGCCGCTGCTGCAGGTCCAGGGGCTCACGCTTGCGTTCAGCGGCCTCATCGCGCTCGACGATGTGTCGTTCGAGGCGAACGAGGGCGAGCTGCTCGCGATCATCGGACCGAACGGCGCCGGCAAGACGTCGATCTTCAATTGCCTGAACGGCGTCTACCGGCCGCGGTCGGGCGTCATGCGCTTTCTCGACCGCGATCTCAGAGGGATGCGGCCACACGAGATCGCCCGACTCGGCATCGCGCGTGTCTTCCAGAACATCGAGCTCTTCCCGCACATGACCGTTGCGGACAACCTCATGCTCGGCCGGCACCACCTCATGCGCGCGGGGCTCGTCTCGGGCGCGCTCTGGATCGGCCCCGCCCAGCGCGAGGAGGTGCGTCACCGCCGCCGCGTCGAAGAGGTGATCGACTTCCTCGAGATGGAATCGATCCGCGCTCATCCCGTCGGCGCCCTCCCGTACGGGCTGCAGAAGCGCGTGCAGCTGGGGCGCGCGCTCGCCATGGAGCCGAAGCTCATGCTGCTCGACGAGCCCGTCGCGGGCATGAACCTCGAGGAGACCGAGGACATCGCCCGCTTCATCCTCGACGTCAAGGAGGAGCTCGGCGTCACGCAGATCCTCGTCGACCACGACATGGGGGTCGTGCTCGACATCGCCGACCGCGTCGTGGTCCTCGACTTCGGCCGCAAGATCGCGGAAGGGACGCCGGAGGAGATCCGACGCAACCCCGACGTGGCGCGCGCGTACCTCGGCCAGCCACTCACGGCGGTCGCGGGCTGATAACAACGACCGTCGAGACGTTCCCCGCCGCGTTCCGCCGGCGCTGCCGCGAGAGCGCGGATCACGTCGCGCTCCGCGAGAAGCGCCTGGGGATCTGGCGCGAGCACACCTGGGCCGACTACTACGCCCGCGCGCGCGCGTTCGGGCTCGGCCTCGTCGCACTCGGCCTCGACGCCGGCGATCGCGTCGCGATCCAATCGGAGGACCGGCCGGAATGGCTCTTCTCGGAGATCGGCGCGATCTGCGTTGGCGCCACTTCGATGGGCGTCTACTCGACGAGTCCGCCTGCCGAGGTGGAATACCTGCTCGCGCACTCGGGAGCCCGTTTCATCATCGCCGAGGACCAGGAGCAGGTGGACAAGGCGCTCTGCGTCGCCGACAGCTGCCCGTCGCTCGAGCGGATCATCTACATCGACGGCAAGGGCCTCCGCGGCTACCGCGACCGGCGTCTCATCGCGTACGAAGAGGTCGAGCGCCTTGGGCGGGAGGCCGACCCGGAGCGCTTCGAGCGCCTCATCGACGAGCGCACCTTCGATGAGACGCCGATGCTCGTCTACACCTCGGGCACGACCGGCCCGCCCAAGGGCGCGATGCTCTCCGGCGCGAACCTCGCGCACGCCGTCGTGATCGCTGGTCAGCACTTCCCCGCGATGCCCGACGACCGCGTCCTCTCCTACCTGCCGCTCTGCCACGTCGCCGAGAAGCTCTTCAGCATCCACATTCCCATCTCGACAGGCGCGTCCGCGAACTTCGCCGAGAGCGTCGAGACCGTCACGCAGAACCTGCGCGAGGTGAAGCCGACGATCTTCCTGGGCGTGCCGCGCATCTGGGAGAAGATCGCCGCCGGCGTGGCGATTCGCGCGCGCGACGCCGACCCGCTCAAACGGCTCTTCTTCCGAATCTGGCTAGCCCTTGGCCGGCGCCTCGCCGACGTGTGGATCCGGAACCGCGGGCGTTACCCGTTTCCCTGGAACCTCGTCTACCTCGCCGGCTGGACCGTCTTCTACGGGCCGCTCCAGGAGAAGCTGGGCCTCTCGCGCTGCCACACCGCGGTGAGCGGCGCGGCGCCGATCGCCCCTGAGGTGCTGCGCTTCTTCCATTCGATCGGCATCCACATCCGCGA
>JBOGTG010000095.1:0-4217 GCA_050692175.1 Candidatus Limnocylindria bacterium
GTCTGAGTTGGAGTGAGCGAACGCGTCGCCGTGGGCACGGCCGTCGCGGACGGCGCCGTGGTTGGCGTCGCGGTCGGCGTCGGCAAAGGTGACGCTGTCGCGGTCGGCGCAGGCGACGCGCCGCTCAGGGTGGCGCACGCGTTCGTGTCCTGCGACTCAACCGAGAGGCAAATCGACCGGGCACTCGGAAGCCACGCGGTCCCGTCGGCCGCCGTCCGCGAGACAGCCACCAGGATGAATGGGTAGTGGGCCGTGCTCGGCGCGCCGCAGGTGCCGGGCTGCCACGGAGCGGTGATCGCGAGCGTGTCGCCGGACTGGTTGGCGGCGATCTGCGTCCCGATGCAGCGCCCGCCGGTGTCGTTGCCCCGCGTGTACAGAGCAAGGATGTCTTTGTCGAAGCTCATGAACAGCCCGCTCGTCGGCGGGAAGACGTTGGCGTCGCCGAGGCTGTTGCGGTATGTGTCGTACTCCGCCTGCGTCACAAAGACACGCATCGTTGGACGCTCGCCGAGCTCCGGCAGGTGCCCCCGAAGCTGGTATCTCGCCGGCACCGGCCCGGCGGCGCCAGCCGCCCCGCCCAGGAGCGCGACCGAAATAGCGATCAGCCCGAGGACCGTCAACCCTCTTTTCATCGGTGACGCGCAGGATAGCGGCCCGAACCCGTTGCGAATCGCGCCAGATGTCGTTAGACAACGCGCGTGAAACACGCGCTGCTGCGGATCGGCGCGGTCGCATTGGCGAGCGGCGTCACCGCGGTAGCGCTCCTGGGGGTTGGAAGACTCATCCTCGTTGGCGATCTCGGCATCGCCATGCCCTCGTTCTCGCAACCCGGCGCGTCTGCGAGCCCTCCGCCGAGTCCGACTCCCTCGCCCACCGTGCTGAGCGAGACCGCGACGCCAAGTCCCTCGCTAACTCCGACGCCCGAGCCTTCGCCAACGGTGACAGCCGCTCCCACGCCGTCGCTGCTCGAGCTGACTGCCTTTCGGTTTATCGGGCGGAGCTACGTGGGAGTTGTGGTACCCGAGGCCGGTCGCACCTTCATCGCGCCGTTCGCGGGAACGGTCGAGGTCCGTACGTACCAGTTCATCGACGGCGAGGTGAGGGTCGGCTCGAACGTGCCGTCGCTCCCCTTCTATCCGTACATCTCGGTCGTTGCGGCGGATAGGAGGATCACCTATCGAACGGGGACGCTTGGCCCGGTCACCGAAGTCCTCGCCGCGGACGGGACGACCGTTGCGGCGGGCGATCCCCTATTTCGCCTGATCACGCTGGGCCGTTCATCGTGGACGACGTTCTACAACTCGAGCGCGCCGTACCAGGTGGTGGTGTCGCTTCAAAGCCTGCCGAGCGGGCGCGACCTCGACGCGACGGTGTATCTCGGAGGGGGCTAGCTTCGGTCGCTACTTCGAAGGCTTGGGCTTTGTCTCGGTCGTAACACCGGAGCAGCACTTACCGCAACAGGCTCCACACGCGCAGGCCATGAGTTCACCTCCGTACTTCTGGAGGAGACTGTACGACCGCGTACGGCTGGCGGCTTCGTAGCATCGAGTCTAATGGCAGGTCATCCGGGGCGCGACGGTCGCTGGATCAAATGCGACCCTAGCGGCCACTGCCAGTGGATCGCGCGGACTTCTGTGGCCGCCGCGCGGGTGCGGTTGTTCGAGGCGAGCCGCGGGCAGCTGCCCCCCGGCGGCCGGCTCGAGAGCAGCTGCGGAAATGCCCGATGTGTGAACCTGGACCACCTTGGTCTGGTGCGACACGGCTCGAGCGCGAAGAACGAGGTTGGAAGTTGTCGCAGGGGCCACCGAGTGAACGCGGCGAACACGGTTCGACACCGCGATGGTCGCATCGCCTACTGCCGGCTCTGCCGGAACGAACGCCGGAGGGAACGATATGGAGGCGACCCGGTATTTGCCCGCGCCGAAAAGGAGCGTCAACGGCTGCGGCGACGCCGGGAATCGAACCGGCGATGAACGAATCGAACCCGCGATGAAGGTTTGCAGACCTCGGAGCGAGGGCCGGATCGCGGCCCTCACTCCGCGGCGAGTCGATCAGGGCGTTCGTTTCAAGATGAATACCCCAAAGTCCATGTCGCTCTCGGCGACGTACGTCACGCCTCCCCGGACGAACGTCTCGATGCCCCAGAACTCGTTTCCGTTCGGGTCGAGGCAGCCGCCCGTTTCGACCAGCTCGCAGGTCCGCGGATCCCTATGTGCTTCGCGCATGTCTTTTCCGGTGTACTTGAAGGGTCCGCGGCTCGCCTCGCTGACCCAGAGCGTCGGCATGACCTTGAGGCCGGGCAGCTGGCCCGTCTTGTTCTATGCCCGTAGCCCGGGGTTCACATTGAGCTTCGCATTCTTGACGATCTCATCGCTGAAGCGATCGACCACCGTCGCAATCGCGTTCACGTCGCCAAGCCCTTCGTAGAGACTCTTCCCTGGCATCGCTCCCCCTCAGCCGCGCTGGATTCAGGACCGCGGGCGGCGCCAACGGGTATTCGTCCCGTGGCTGCGCCCGGATCATCGACACCGGGGTACCTTTGCGGCCATGCCGAACGATCAGTCCCTACACGCGGCCTCGCCCGATCTTCGGGACGCGGGGCCGAAGGGACCGCTCACTGGGATCAGAGTCGTCGAGCTCTCGGGAATCGGTCCGGGACCGTTCTGCGCGATGCTCTTGTCGGACCTCGGCGCGGACGTCCTCCGCATCGAGCGCCCTGAGCCAGTCGACCTCGGCCTGCCCACTCCTCGGGAGTACGACCTTCTCAGTCGAGGTCGGCGCTCGATCGCGGTCGATCTGAAGAACGTCGCGGGCGTTGCGGCGGTCAGGGAGCTCATCCGGCGCGCCGACGTGCTGATCGAGGGCTTTAGGCCGGGAGTCACCGAGCGCCTGGGCCTCGGACCTGACGACTGTCTCGCGATCAACCCTCGCCTGATCTACGGTCGCGTCACCGGCTGGGGCCAGCAGGGTCCGCTCGCGGGTGCGGCAGGCCATGACATCAGCTACATCGCACTGACAGGAGTGCTCCACTCGATCGGGCCGAAGCATGGTCCGCCAGTGCCGCCGCTGAACCTCGTTGGCGATTTCGCCGGGGGCGCGCTCTATCTCGCGCTCGGCCTCGTCGCGGCGCTGCTCGAGCGGGTTCGCTCGGGTACGGGACAGGTGGTGGACGCGGCGATGGTCGACGGCGCCGCGTCGTTGATGACGAGCGTTTATGGACGCAGGGCCGCAGGAGCGTGGACCGACGCCCGTGGCGAGAACCAGCTGGACGGCGGCGCCCCCTGGTACGCGGTGTACGAGACGGCGGACGCGAGGTACGTGTGCGTCGGCGCGATTGAGGAGCGTTTCTATCGCGAGCTCCTGCGCCGGCTCGGCTTGGACCGCGAGGACCTACCCGACCGGCACGACAGGTCCAGTTGGCCGCTCCTGCGGGAGCGCTTCGCCGAAGTCTTTCGCACGAGGACGCGGGACGAGTGGAGCGAGGTCATGGAAGGGAGCGATGCGTGTTTCGCTCCGGTGCTCTCTTTGACCGAGGCGCCAGCGCACCCGCACAACCGCATGCGGGATACCTTCGTCGAGGTCGACGGCGTTGTGCAGCCCGCTCCCGCGCCACGCTTCAGCCGGACGCCAGGGCGGATCCAACGGGCTCCAGCACCAGTCGGGCAGCCCACGGGCGAGGCACTTCGCGAGTGGGGCTTCTCCGCCGCGGAGATCGCTGAGCTCAGAAAGTCAGGCGCGCTCGCGGATCACTGACTCGTCGGTGCGGGCTCGTCAAGGAATGGGATGACCGTGGCAGCCAGCGCGGGCGCGTTGAAGATCGTGTAGTGCGTGAGCCCCGGCAGGATGGCGAGCCGTGCATTCGGCCGTCCGGAGCCATCCCACCCACCGTCGCGCTTGCCGCCGCTGAGCAGACCAAAGAACTCGAGCGCGTGGGAGGGCGGAAAGATGTCGGCGTCCCCTGCGACGATCATCGTGGTCGCTTTGGCGTTTTGCGGATTTCTGAACGCCTCTGGTGGGGGCCGACCGGCCTGGTTCGAATCCGTCCGCCCAAGGACCATCATGCGTCAGGTCGCGTTCACTCGAAAGTCTCGCGGCCGTCTGAAGCGACGGCTGGCGCGAAGGCGCCTCTAGCGGATCGTGCTGTCCAACGTGAGGCTGTTGTTGGCGGGGTTGGGATCGGTCTCAGTGGCGGTGGCCTGCGCGGTGGTGCGCTGGGT
>JBOGTG010000096.1:0-4141 GCA_050692175.1 Candidatus Limnocylindria bacterium
AGATCGCGCCCAAATTCGCGCAGCCGAGCATCGATCCCGCAGGCCTCGATCATCGCCTGCAGCAACGCCGGATCGGCGCCCTCAAGAATCCGAGCGACCTCCGCCGCAGGGTCGTCTGCCTCAGGGAGCGCGTCGAACGCGCGGACCCGGTCGGTGAACGCTCGCTCCGTAACCAGTCTCGCCAAAGATGGCCCGTGCCGCAGCAAGAAACGCGCGCGCTTTCCCTCGGGCGCCGCTGGGTCCGTAGGGTTGTTCGATCCGTCAAGCTCACACTGTCTCCGTGCCGACCGTACCGGGCAACCTGCGTGCCGTCCCCCTTCATTTGCAGGGGTCGCTTGCACGGGGGCGCAATTTAGACGGACCATCTTCCCTGGCTGAAGCAGCAGGAGCAGCGCGAAGTCAGTTCAGCTTTGGAAGGCCGTCCAAAGCGTGGCCGACGTACCCGAAAGCGATGAAGCCGAGCACCGCGAGGCAGACGAGAAACGCGAAGATCCACAGCAGGAACGCGGTGTTACGGACCTGGGTGCTGTCGTCCCTGACTCGCTTCGCTTATTTCTCCTCCATCGACTTCGCGATGGCGCTCAGGAACTCCTTGTTCGTCTTCGTCTTCCCAAGTCGCTGCAGCAGGAGCTCGGTGCCTTCGATCTGACCCACGGCGGAGAGCATCTTTCGCAGAAGGATCACCTGCCGCATGACCTCAGGCGCGAGCAGCATCTCCTCGCGGCGCGTGCCGGAAGCCGGGATGTTGATGGCCGGGAAGGTGCGGCGTTCCTGGAGCTTGCGGTCGAGGATCATCTCGGAGTTTCCGGTCCCCTTGAACTCTTCGTAGATCACGTCGTCCATGCGGGACCCGGTGTCGACGAGGCAGGTCGCGAATATCGAGAGCGAGCCGCCACCTTCGATGTTCCGCGCCGCGCCGAAGAAACGCTTCGGCGGGTAGAGCGCGACGGGGTCCATACCACCCGAGAGCGTGCGGCCGGACGGCGGGACCGCGAGGTTGTAGGCCCGCGCGAGGCGGGTGATCGAGTCGAGAAGGATGACCACGTCGCGGCCGGTCTCGACGAGGCGCTTGGCGCGCTCGAGCGCGAGCTCGGCCACGCGTGTGTGGTTCTCCGTGGGCTCGTCGAATGTGGACGAGAACACCTCGCCTTTGATGGACCGGCGGATGTCGGTCACTTCTTCGGGCCGCTCGCCCACGAGCACGACCATGATGTGGACGTCCTGATGGTTCCCGGAGATGCCGTTCGCGATGTCCTTCAGAAGCTGCGTCTTGCCGGCCTTGGGCGGCGAGACGATGAGCGCACGCTGACCGTACCCGAGGGGATTCACCAGGTTGATCAGGCGCTGCGAGAGGTTCGCGCTGTCGACCTCGAGGTCGAACATCTCGTCTGGGAACACCGGGATGAGGTTCTCGAACACCGGGCGGCGCTTGGCCTGCTCGGGGTCGATGCCGTTCACGGCCTCGACACGCAGCAGGCTGAAGTACTTCTCGCTGTCCTTCGGCGGTCGCGTCTGGCCGGTTACGAAGTCGCCGGTCCGAAGACCGAGGCGGCGGACCTGGCTCGAGCCGACGTACACGTCCTCGGGTGAAGGAAGGAGCGAGCGGCGCCGGAGGAAACCGAAACCGTCCTCGACGATCTCGAGGATGCCCTGCGCGAAGATGTTGCCCTGGGCCTCGGTCTGCGCCTGCAGGATGCGCGTGATCAGGTCCTGCTGGCCCAGGCCGGCAGCGCCCTCGACGTTGAATTCCTTCGCGATCTCGGTGAGCTCCTTGGGCTTCTTCTCGATGAGCTCGGTGATGGTGTAGTACTTGCGGCTCGGCGCGGCCGGCGGCCCTTCACGACGTGTGGCCGTCGCGGTCGCGGTGCCGCCACCGTTGGCCGCGGGACCGTTGGTGGCCGGACCGTTAATTGGGGTCGCGGCGGGGGTCTCTTTGCTTGTAGGGGTCTGCTCTGGTGTGGGTTCTGGATTGTCCAAGCGGTGTGTTCGCTCCTTAGCTTGCCTGCGGCCTTGTTGCCAAGGTCTCTGGCTTCGTGGGTCCGGTCGGCGCACTTAGATGCGCACGCATCCGGTTGGTGAGAAGGGGGAAAGGGTGTTACGCCAGTATACAGCGGGATGCCCACCCTGACCACGGCGCAGGTGGCTCTGCTCGTCGCGCTCTCACGCGACATCCACGGGCACCCCGAGCTCGCATATCAGGAGCGGCATGCGCAGGGCGCGATCGGCGCACTCCTCGAGCGCGCAGGCCACCGCGTCGAGCGGAGCATCGGCGGGCTCGAGACCGCGTTCCGCGCGCGGGTCGGTCCGAAGGATGGTCCAGCGATCGCGCTTCTTGCCGAGTACGACGCGCTGCCCGATGTCGGGCATGGATGTGGTCACAACCTGATAGCGATCAGCAACGTCGGCGCCTACCTGGTCGCCGCAGCGAGCGCCGCCCGTCTCGAGGTGGCCGTCGAGCTGATCGGCACGCCCGCCGAAGAGAACGGCGGCGGCAAGATCGACCTGTTACGCAAAGGCGTCTTCGATCGGGTCGTCGCCGCGCTCTCATCGCACCCGTCCGGGCAGGGCGGATGGACCGTGAGCGGGACCGGCCTCGGGGTTGTCGGGAAGCGCGTGACCTTCACCGGCGTCGCCTCACATGCGGGGTCCGCGCCGGAGAAGGGACGCAACGCGCTCAACGCGGTCATCCGGTTCTTCCTGGGCATCGACGGTTGGCGTCAGCAGCTCGAGCCAGACTCGCGCGTGCACGGCATCATCAGCGACGGCGGAAAGGCGATGAACGTCGTGCCTTCCCGCGCCGAGGCCATCTTCGGATTGCGCGCGAAGGAACGCGCGACGCTCGACGGGATGGTCGAGCGCTTCGGCGACATCGCCAAAGGCGCGGCGCTTCTGACTGGCACGAAGGTCGAGATCGCCGAATACCTCCCGTACTACGAGCCGGTGAAAGCGAATCGCGCGCTCGGAGACGTCGTCGCGGCCGAGCTCGGGCGCCACGGGATCACGCCGGAGCGTGGCGTCCTGGTGACCGCATCGACGGACCTCGGCAACGTGTCGACGAAGGTGCCGACCGACTGGATCCGCTTCCCGGTGAGCGAGAAGCATGTCCCGGGGCATTCCGACCAAATGCGCGACGCGAGCATCAGCGATCTCGCCCACCGCAACGCTTTGATCACGGCGGAGGCGCTGGGGGCGGCCGCGGTGCGGCTCGCGACGGACAAGGCTCTGCGCGACCGGATCGCGCAATGAACGACCGGTTCCGGGACGATCTGATCCGGCTGTCCCGCGAGATCAATGCCGATCCCGAGCTCGCGTACGAGGAGCACCGCGCGGTCGGCCGCATCACTGCGCTCCTGGAGAAGCACGGTCACCAGGTCGAGCGCAACCTCGGCGGCCTCGCGACCGCGTTCCGCGCGCGCGTCGGCCCACCCGGTCCGGCCGTTGCGCTCCTCGCGGAGTACGACGCGCTGCCCGATGTCGGGCACGGCTGCGGCCACAACCTCATCTCGATGACGATGGTCGGCGCGTTCCTGACCGCGGCCGCGCAGGCGAAGGACCTTCAGGTCGGCATCGAGCTGGTCGGCACGCCGGCCGAGGAGAGGGGCGGCGGGAAGATCGATCTGCTCGACAAGGGAGTGTTCAAGGACACCGTGGCCGCGCTCTTCTCGCATCCCGGTGCCAGGGGTCAGTGGAGCGTGAGCGAGAGACTCCTCGGGATCTCGGTGAAGCGCGTCATCTACGAGGGTCTCGCCTCGCACGCGGCAGTCTCGCCGGAGAAAGGACGCAACGCGCTCACCGCGCTCATCGCGCTGTTCGTCGCGGTCGACGGCTGGCGGCAGCACCTTCCGTCCACGGCGCGGGTGCACGGGATCATGCGTGAAGGCGGCGTCGCTTCGAACATCATCCCGTCGCGCGCCGTGGGCGACTTCGGCATCCGCGCCTCCGAGATGGATGCGCTCAAAGACATGGTCGCGATGTTCGAGGACATGGCGAAAGGCGCCGCGCTGCAAACAGGCACCACGGTGAAGATCGAGGAGGAGATGCGTCCGTATCTCCCCGTCGAGGCAAATCTGAAGCTTGGAGACGCGCTCGCGCAAGAGCTCGTCCGCCGTGGCAAGTCGCCGTCGCGCGGCCACCTCGTCAC
>JBOGTG010000097.1:0-5158 GCA_050692175.1 Candidatus Limnocylindria bacterium
GAACGGGTTTCTTCTCATCGCGGTCGGGATCGCCGGTATGGGTCTCGTGTTGACCGGTGCGGTGCCGGCGTGGCTTTGCGTCCCCGTGTGGAGCATTGCTGGACTCGGCATCGGCATCGCCTACAGCTCCATCTCGCTTACGGTGTTGCGTCACGCTCCCGCCGGCAGCGAGGGCGCGACCGCCGCGTCAATGCAGCTCACCGACGTCCTCGGGAATGCGCTCGGCACGGGCATCGGCGCGGTCGCCGTGGCTGCGGCGGTCGCGAGCCTCGGCAGCGCCCTGGTCGGCGTCGCGGTCACCGACGTCATGGCTGGGGCAGTCGCGATCGCCGGGATATTCGTTGCGTCGCGCCTGCGCACTACTGTGTGATTTGTGGCAGAGCTCCGCGTCGTGCGTGCCGCGGGCAAAGATCTCCACGACCTCGTTCCGCTGTTCGATGGGTACCGTCAGTTCTACGGTCAGCGCTCGGACATTGCCGGCGCGCGGGCGTTTCTGAGCGATCGGATCCAGCGCGGCGAGTCCGTGATCTATGTGGCATACACGGGCCCGCGTGAGGCGGTGGGCTTCACCCAGCTCTACCCGTCGTTCTCTTCCGTCTCGCTCAAGCCGCTCTGGATCTTGAACGACCTCTTCGTGCGGTCTGAGGTGCGACGCGGCGGCGCCGGTCGCGCGCTGCTCGAACGGGCGAGGCAGCATGCCGCCGAGACGGGAGCCAAGGGCCTGGTCCTCAGCACCGCGGTCACTAACAAGACGGCGCAGAACCTGTACGAATCTTGCGGCTGGCAGCAGGACGACGAGTTCCTGCACTACCACCTGTTCCTCTAGGCACCTACCCGCCTGGCAAGCGTCCGGCTTGACAAGCGGCGCCCAACGCAGGTATTAAACCGCGTAGTTATTTAACCTAGAGGTATAGCCGCGATGGCGACCGACCACCTCAGCGCGACGTTCGCAGCGATCGCCGACCCGACGAGACGGGCGATCCTCGCGCGTCTGGCATCGGGAGAAGCTACGGTTACGGAGCTCGCGAAGCCATTCGACATGACGCTCCCCGCGGTCTCGAAGCACCTTAAGGTGTTGGAGAACGCGGGCCTTATCTCGCGCGGGCGGGATGCCCAGTGGCGCCCGGCCAGGCTCGAGGCAGAGCGGCTTCGTGAGGCTGCGAAGTGGATGGAGCGCTACCGCATCTTCTGGGAGCAAAGCCTCGATCGTCTGGGTGACCACCTTCGCAAAATGCAAGGGGAGGACAAGAAGCATGGCCGCAAAAGGTGACGTGGCCGCAACCGAGCGGACTCTCGTCGTGACCCGATTCTTCGACGCGCCACGTGAGCTCGTCTTCAAGGCGTGGACCGACAAAGAGCAGCTGGCGCTGTGGTTCCCGCCGGCGGACTTCACCGCACCGGTGATCGAGGTGGACCCGAGGCCGGGTGGCGTGTTCCGCGTGGTCATGAAGGGACCCGAAGGCGAGCCGTTCAACGGCGCCGAGTTCCCGGGCGAGGGCCTGTTCACAGAGGTCGTCCCGAACGAGCGACTCGCCTTTACCTTCGCGGGTGAAGGCGACAACGCGCCGCCCCCGATCCTCATGACGGTCGTGTTCGAGGACGAGGGCGACAAGACCAAGGTCACGGTCCAGCAGACCGCCGAGACGGTCGAAGACTACGAGGCACTGGAGACGCTCGGCAGTCGAGAGGGACTCGGCCAGAGCTTCGAGAAGCTCGACGAGTTGCTGGCTCGTCTCCAGGGAACGACGCCATGACGGAAGAGAGTCGAGTCCTCACGCTGACCCGCGTGTTCGACGCGCCGCGAGAGCTCGTGTGGACGGCCTACACCGATCCGGAGCACATCGTGAAGTGGATGTTCGCGCAGGACTGGGAGACGCCGTTCGCCGAGACCGACGTCCGTCAAGGCGGCGCCTTCCGCATCGGCATGCGTCCCGCCGATAAAAGCGAGGAGGGCTTCACCGTCGACGGAACCTACCGCGAGGTGGTCAGACCCGAGCGCCTCGTGCAGGAGCTCAGCGACGGGCGTTTGCTGACGACGAAGTTCGAGGACCAGGGTGGTGGCAAGACGAAGCTCACTCTTTCGGTGGAGATGGCGGAGAGCGAGGAGCAGGAGCGCACCGGCTACACCCAGATCCTCGAGAACTTCGCCAAGCACCTTGCAACGCTGTCGGTGGCAAGACGATGAGTACCACCGACACGGCCCTGCAGCTCGACGGTATCTCCGGCCAGGTCATCTGGCCGGAGGACGCCGATTACGACAAGGCGCGCACCTCGTTCTACGGCGGAGTCGATCGCCGGCCGGCGGCCATCGTTCGCGTCGCGAACGCCGACGATGTCTCGCGAGTGATCTCGCTCGCGCGCGAGGGCGGGACGGAGTTCGTCGTACGGGGTGGCGGACACGGGCTGGCCGGGTATGCCCTGCCAGACGGCGGGATCGTCCTCGACCTCGCCGACATGAAGAAGCTCGACATCGACGCGGAAGGCCGCACCGCGTGGGCCGAGTCTGGCCTCACCGCGGGCGAGTACACGAGCGCCGCTGACGCTCACGGCCTCGCCACGGGATTCGGCGACACCGGCTCAGTCGGACTCGGCGGACTCACGCTGGGCGGAGGCGTCGGTTATCTGGTCCGCAAGCACGGCCTCACCATCGACGACCTTCTCGCCGCCGAAGTCGTGACCGCGGACGGTCAGCTGCTGCGCGTCGATGGGGAGTCGCACCCCGACCTGTTCTGGGCGATACGTGGTGGCGGCGGCAACTTCGGCGTCGCGACGCGCTTCCAGTACCGACTCCACCCAGTCGGCACCATCGTGGGCGGGATGATGATGCTGCCGGCGACGGCCGACGTGATCCAGTCGTTCATCGCTCTGTCCGAGGCCGCCCCGGAGGAGCTCACCACGATCGCCAACGTGATGCCCGCGCCGCCGATGCCAGGGGTGCCGGCGGAGCAAGTCGGCAAACTCGTGATCTTCGCGATGCTCTGTTACGCCGGTGCGGTCGAGGCGGGGGAGCGCGCCGTCGCGCCGTTCCGCGCGCTCGCCACTCCGATCGTCGACATGGTCAAGCCTTCGCGCTACCCCGAGATGTACCCGCCGGACGATCCGGACTACCACCCGATCGCTACGGGACGCACGATGTTCATGGACACGGTCGATCGCGGCGTCGCGGAGACGATCGTCAAGCACCTCGAGGCGTCGAGTGCTCCGATGCGCGTGGCGCAGCTCCGCGTGCTTGGCGGCGCGATGGCCCGCGTCCCGGCGGACGCGACGGCGTTCGCGCATCGCCGCTCGCGAATCCTGGTGAACGTCGCGGCGCTCTACGAGAGTCCCGACCAGGCTGCGCTGCACGAGCCGTGGGTCACCGGCTTCGCCGCCGCTCTCAAGCAGAGCGACGCCGGCGCGTATGTCAACTTCCTCGTCGATGAGGGCGAATCGCGAATTCGCGATGCGTATCCGGGGAAGACATGGAAACGGCTCCGTGAGATCAAGCGCCGGTACGATCCGACCAACCTCTTCCGGCTCAATCAGAACATCCCGCCAGCCGAATCGTGAGCGCCTGCCGAGCGTCACGCATCTAAGATTCAAAGTCGCGAAGTAGGGAGCTGAGGAATGGCTGCACGCAAGCCAATCGCCAAGAAGGCCGCGCGGAAGAAGACCGCGCTGAGCAAGAGCGCACCGAAGATGGCGGCCAAGCGCGACGATCTCGGCGCGTCGACCGATCGCTATTTCGCCGAGCAGGCGCCGGAGAAGCGCGCGTTGCTCGAAGAACTTCGTGCTCTGGTCATGAAAGGCGTCCCCGACGCGCAGTCGTCCCTCAAGTGGGGCGTGCCGTTCTACCAGCGGAACGGAAAGAGCATCTGCTCGCTCGCGGCATTCAAGGAGCACGTGGGCATCAACTTCTTCGCGCCGCCGAGCGTGCTCGTCGATCCGAAGAAGAAGCTGGAAGGTGGCGGCAAGACCATGCGCATGCTCAAGGTCCGCAGCCCCGAAGACATCGACAGCGCGAGCATCCAGCGCTGGCTCAAGGCGACCGTCGCGGCGGCCGGTTAGCGCGTCAGCGGTACCGCCTCTCGTTCTCGGCGAGACGCGCCTTGACGAGCTTCGTGACGAGCGTGGCGGGGAGCGGCCTGTCGGATGGGAATTGGATCGAGCCTTTGCCCACCTCGTAGCCCTTGAGGTCCGCTGCGTATGTGCGCATCACGGCGGGGCTCTGGACGTAAAAGGTGCAGTGCGCTGTGGCCGCGCCATACGACACCAGTGGGTGTCCGCCCTGCTTGAACATCGGCACCTGGTAGCTGATGCCCTCTGTCGCTTCCGGCGCGGCTGCCTTGATCGCCTTGCGAAGCTTCATGAGCGCGGCGCGCGCGTCCGGCCGGACCGCCGCGAGGTAATCGTCCACGGTCTCGCTCCGCGCTCGGATCTTGAGCGGTTGGGTCTTCTTAGTTGGCACCGCTCAAGGTTAGAAGCAATCTTGGCTACCTTCGAGGCTCATACCGCATCGCCACCGCCCCCGAGCTGAACTCCAGCCGGCTCACGAGCTTCAAGTCGATACGCTCCGATAGCCCCGCGAACAACGTCGGCCCGTGGCCCGCCAGCCTGGGCTGCACCACGAACTCGTACTCATCGATCAATCCCAGCTCCGCCAACGCCAGCGGGAGCTTCACGCTCCCACGAACAGTCCCTTACCCGACTCCCGCTTCAGCTGCTGAACGGCCTTCCCCAGATCCCCGCGCACGAGCTCCGCGTTCCAATCGACGCGATCAAGCGTGCTCGACACCACGTACTTCTTTGCCGCGTCGATCGTCCGGGCGAAGGGTTCCATCCAATCTGGCCGCGCTCCGGTCCCCGCCGGCGGCCGAAATGCTGCCTCCATCATTTCGTAAGTCACCCGGCCAAAGAGGAGGGCATCGGCCTGGGCGATGTTCTCAACCGCGTGGCGATGCAAGTCTTCGTCGGCGATCATGACACGATGATCGCAGCAGCCGTCCAATGTGACGTTGATGGAATACCGAAGGGGTCGCATTAGGGAAGAGTACGGTAGGCGGCCTAACGACCTCTGCGGCTCAGCCGCCGCGCGGGAATCGGATCGGCCCTCATGTCGGGATGATCATCTCGCAACCGACCACGCGCCGCACGGTCGGCTGCAACCGCGAGTTAGGCC
>JBOGTG010000098.1:0-4467 GCA_050692175.1 Candidatus Limnocylindria bacterium
CATGACCGACTGTCTCACGCGGTCGCGGCCGCCTTACCCTCGGCGACCTTGAGCTGACCGCAGCCGGCGGCGATGTCCTGGCCCTTGCTGATCCGGAGCGTCGCGGCGATGCCTTGGTCCTGCAGCAGTTTGGCGAAGGCCTCCATGCGCTCGACGGACGGCCGCCGGAATCCGCCCGCGCCTGGGTTGTACGGGATGAGGTTCACGTGCGCGTCCTTCGTCGGACCGTGACGCGTGATCGCCGCAGCGAGCGAGCGCGCCGTCTCTATCGAATCGTTCACACCCGCGAGCAGGACGTACTCGAACGTGACCCTGCGCTTCGTGCGCTTCACGTACCGTGCGGCGGCGGCGAGGACCTCCTCGACGCCCCACTTGCGATTGATCGGCATGATCGCGGCGCGCGTCGGATCGTCAGGCGCGTGCAATGACACGGCGAGGTTGATCGGCAGGCCCTCACCGCCGAGGGCGTCGATCCCAGGCACGACCCCGCACGTCGAGATCGTCAGGCGCCGCGGGCTGATGCCGAACTGCGCGGGATCCATGAGCGAGCGCACGGATGCGAGCGTCGCGTCGTAGTTGTTGAACGGCTCTCCCATCCCCATGTAGACGACGTGCGACACGCGCTCGCTCCGCTGCGCGAGCTCGCGCTGCCAGTGCCGGATCTGGTCGACGATCTCGCCCGCGCTCAGGTTCCGAACGAGACCCATCTCTCCGGTCGCGCAGAACGCACATGCCATCGGGCAGCCAGCCTGCGTCGAAACGCAGACCGCGTTCCGCGCGCCGTGGTGCGGCATGAGCACGCTTTCGATGTGGTGGCCATCGCGCAGCTCGAGTAACGCCTTGCGCGTTTCGCCGTCCGCGCTCGCCTCTTCCCGCACCGGCTCCACCGACGACCAGCGAAACGACCCGGCGAGTGCGTCGCGTAGCGACTTGGGCAGATCGGTCAGCTCGTCGAACCCGCCCGCGGTCCCGTGGGTCGCATGCCGCCGGATCTGCCTCGCGCGATATGGGGGCTCGCCGCGTTTCCCCAGCCACGCGACGAGCTTCTCTTCAGTGAGCTCGCTGATCGCCGGGCGGCTCTCGGTCATCGATCGAGCGTAACGGCGCGACTCAAGACGGGATCCGCTCGTCCGCTCGAACATCGCGCAGCCCTCGCGCCCAGTCCGCTCCGCTCATCGCGCGCTTGCCCGACGGTTTGACGTCGTCCAGTCGCAGCCAGCCGGCGCCAGCCGCGATGTGCGGGACGCCAACGCGGACCTCGAACGTCCCGTGTTGGGTGCCGCGCCCGCCAGCCACCGTCGCTTCGAGCACGCCGACGCGTTGCCCGCGGAACGTCACGAACGCGCCGGGGTCCGGCGTGTAAGCGCGGACGCGGCGCACGAGCTCTTCGGCGGGTCGCGCGAGGTCGAGCTCGCCGAGGCGCGGCTCGAGCTTCGGTGCGAGCGTCATCTGTCGCACATCCTGCGGCCGCCGGACGAGCTTGCCCTCAAGGTACCGCGGCATCTCGCGCTCGAGAAGCTCGCCGCCGAGCTTCGCGAGGCGCAGCTCGAGCTCGCCCCTCGTCTCGTCGCCGATCTTCGTCCGGGTCTGAGCGAGGATCGGCCCTGCGTCGAGCTCGGCCGTGCCCTCCATCAGCGTCACGCCGGTCTCCGGATCGCCGGCGAGGATCGCGTGCGCGATCGGGGCCGCTCCCCGCCAGCGCGGTAGAAGCGACGCGTGCACGTTGAGCGCGCGGCCGCTGACGACGGCGAGCAGCGCTTTCGGGATGCGATTGCCGTAGGCAGACCAGACCAGAAGCTCGGGCCGCAGCGTGAGGATCGCGGCCATCTCCTTGTCATCCAGGCGCGCGG
This sequence comes from Candidatus Limnocylindria bacterium, assembly GCA_050692175.1. Taxonomy (GTDB): domain Bacteria; phylum Chloroflexota; class Limnocylindria; order P2-11E; family P2-11E; genus 3-1-20CM-2-70-9. The sequence goes on from JBOGTG010000098.1 coordinate 1,851, forward strand.
GCTGCCGGACCGGCAGACCCATGGCGCGTGCAGCAACTTTCACCGCGGGTTCGCGCAGCACGCCGCGCGACGCCGGACGATCGGGCTGCGTCACCACTCCCGCGATCTGGATGACGCCGCTCTCCCGAAGACGATCGAGCGCCTCGAGCGAGCGAACGGCGAACTCAGGGGTACCGAGGAACAGAGCGCGCTGTGCTAGGCGGAAACCCGTTCCTCCTCTTCTGGCTCGACCGTGTGGAGATCCTCCCGCGATCGGAGCCGATCGACGTACAGGGTGCCGTTCAAATGATCGGTCTCGTGCAGCATGCATTGCGCCCCGAACTCATCACCTACGACGGTGAAGCGCTTTCCGGCGAGGTCGCTCGCCACAAGGCGCGCGGCGACCGGGCGCTCGAGCATTCCGTACATCCCGCGCACCGAAAGGCAGCCCTCGCTCGTCTCTTCCTTCTGATCGCTGGTCCACTCGACTGTCGGCTCCACCGCGACGAGGCCCGCCTCGTCGACGTCCATGATCACGACGCGTAGGGGCACGCCGATCTGCGGTGCCGCGATCCCGATGCCATGCGCGACCACCATCGAGGCGAACATGCGCGCAACGAGCGCCTCGAGCTCGAGCCGACCGAGCCGCGGCTTCTTCGCGGGCGCGTGCAGCACCGGGTCGCCGATCTGCCTGACTTCGACCGCGTTCGCCGACAGGAACTCGGGCGCGGACCACTTCGCGCGGCGTCCAGCATCGATGCGCCACGGCGTTCCCTTCGTGACGCGGAGCCGCGGCGGCGCCGGCTCCTTTTGCTCTTTTACGTCATCGCTCACCCCAGAAGTGTCACTGGGTCCACGTCGACCGTCCACTCGTCGCTCAGGGTCACGCGACCGAGCACTTTCTCGGGATCGCCGCGTAGAACGATCTGGGCGCGATAGTTCCCGGCGCGTTTGGCAGCGAACGCGGGCGCCGGGCCCAGTACCTCAGCATCGTCGCCGGCGGCCTCGCGAAGCCACGCGGCAAGCTCGTGCGATCGTTTCTCGACGGTCTCGATCTTCTTCGCCTGTGTCGATAGCAACGCCAACCGTCCGAACGGTGGATAACCGAAACGACGGCGCCCCTCGAGCTCGGCCTCCGCGAACGCGACGTAGTCGTGCGCGGCGGCCGCGCGGATCGCGTAGTGCTCGGGTAGGTAGGTCTGCACGATCCCGCGCCCGCCGGCCTCGCCACGGCCCGACCGCCCGAGCACTTGCGTGAGCAGTTGAAAGGTGCGCTCGGCTGCCGTGAAGTCGGGGAGGTTGAGGATGGTGTCGGCGTTGACGACGCCGACGAGCGTGACGTGTGGCAGGTCGAACCCCTTCGCGAGCATCTGCGTTCCGACGATGACCTGCGCGTCGCCCGATCGCATGCGCTCGTAGGCCGCGGCATGCGCGCCCTTCGCGCGGACGGCATCGCGGTCCAGGCGGATCACTTTCGCGCGCGGGACCGCGGCTCGCACCTCTTCTTCCACGCGCTGCGTCCCGACCCCGAGCTGTTTGATCCGTGCGCTGCCGCACGCGGGGCATCGCTCGGGCGGCCGCGGGTCGCGGCGACCGCACCGGTGGCACACGAGCGAGTCGGGGGCGCTTCGCGCCAGGGGCCCCTGCCCCTGCGCCCGCCGTCCCCCGACGTGAAGCGCATAGGGGATGTCGCAGGCCGGGCACTTCGCGACGTAGCCGCAATCGCGGCAGAGCACCACCGTCGCGAAGCCGCGACGGTTCAGGTAGAGGATCGCCTGTTCACCCGCGGCGACCGTGCGCTGGAGCGCCTCGCGCAGCGCTTGCGAGAGCGTCCCGCGATTGCCCGTCCGGAGCTCGAGGCGCAAATCGATGACCGTCGTCGGAGGGAGCGGGAGCGCACCGACGCGCTCCGGCAGCGCGAGAGGAGTGAGTTCGCCTTTGCGCGCGGACTCGTATGTGACCACACGCGGAGTCGCGCTCCCCAGCACGACCGCGGACCCGGTGATGCGACCGAGCTCGAGAGCCGCGTCGACGGCGTGATAGCGCGGGTCGCTCTCCTGTTTATAGGAGGGCTCCTGCTCCTCGTCGACGACCACGAGACCCACGCGCTGCAGCGGCGCGAAGAGGGCCGAGCGCGAGCCGACGACAACGTCGGCCACTCCGTCGAGTACCCGTCGCCACTCGTCGAAACGCTCGCCCGCCGAGAGGGCGCTGTGCAGAAGCGCGACGCGATCACCGAAGCGCGCGATGAACCGCGCGACGACCTGCGCCGTGAGGATGATCTCCGGCACCAAGACGATCACACCGTCGCCGCGCGCGAGCGCCGCGGTCGCCGCGCGCAAGTAGACCTCGGTCTTCCCGCTCGCCGTCACGCCGTGCAAAAGGAACCCGCGACCCGAGCCGAATGCTTCGGTGATCGCACCGATCGCGACCGCCTGCGGCCCCGTCGCCGCAAGGTCGCGGGCGCGGTCCTCGTCGGCTAGTGCGAACTCCGCGGGTACCCGTCGCACGGCACGTGTCCCAGCGAGCACGAGGCCGCGTCGAGCGAGCGCGCGCGCCGCAACGGCGGAGCCGCCGGCCTCCTCGAGATCGCGCGCCGTTACGGCGCCCGCCGCGAGGGCCCGGAGCGTCGCAAGCT
>JBOGTG010000099.1:0-15384 GCA_050692175.1 Candidatus Limnocylindria bacterium
CCGCAAGTGCGGCGAGCGCCAATGCGACGAGGGTGCGGATGATCACCCGATCACCGGCTGTGATTTGCGGAGGAGGAAGATCGCGCCGAAGGCGGCGAGCGCGATGCCGACAAGCGCGAGCTGCTCGCTCGAGGGCACGCCAGTCGAACGGCTCGTCGGGCTCGGGGGCGCCTCGAGGCCGGCTGCGACGCGCGACGGGCTCGTGCCCTTTGCGTCGACGGCGAGGTCGTACGTGAGCTGGCTCGCGGATGCGTCGATCGCGACCTTCGAAAGCCATCCCGTCTGCGGGACCCATTCCATGCCCTTGTCGGAGCGGAGATCGTCAAGGAGTGAGGTCGTCGCGACCGCGCTGTGGTCGAGGCGCATGCCGTTCGCGAACGGGTAGGGCAGGAGCGCGGGCCGCTTGTCCGTGAGGAGATAGACGTCCGCGTCGATGCGGTCGTCGGCGTTCTTGCCGAGGCCGAGGATCCGGAGCGGCACCCACGGGTTTGCTGTGGGGATCGTCACGTGCACCGGCGTGCCGTCGCCGATCTGCTGGCCGCGCGCCTTCGCCGCGTCCGCGTCGAAGACGGCCGCGAGGAAGATCGGGCTGCGGTTCGCGTAGAAGTCGAGGACTTCCGGCGCGGCCGGGGGAAGACGGAAGCCGTGCTCGGTGGCCCACTGGCCCACCTCGGCGCCGCCGCCCTTGAGGACGGTGATGTCGAGCGCGTCGATGCGCACTTCCAGGATGACCTGGGCCTTGCCCGCGGCGGGGGCGGCCTGAGCCGAACGGAAGGCTGCGTCGAGGACGACCGGACGCGTTTCACGGATGAGCCGCTGGAGCGTCCAGGCGCCGCCCTTCTCGACCTTGTCCGGGACGCCCGGGAGCGGAATGAGTGACCCGAACTGGCCGGAGCCACCTGCGAACTGGAACGAGGTCACGTAGTGCTCGATGCCGTTGTGATAGCCGGCGAATGTCGTGGTGCGCAGCAGGTTGACCGCGCCGTTCGGGCCGATGAGGCCCGCGCAGGCCGCGGCCGGCTGCGTCGTGGCGATGAGCGCCGCGGCGACCGCGGCGAAACCCGCGAGGAACCGTCGCATACCAGCCTCCTCTCCGGCCTGAGCCGGGAATGCCGGTAAGACGCCCGCCGGCTGCTGGGGGTTCCCTAGCTGAACCGGGCTGTCACCATCGCCAGAAGAATGAGCACGCCGATGGTGAGCTGGACGTACCCAAATCGGCGGATGCGCGCGACGAGCAGGGGCATCTGCGCGGCCGCCGCCGCGTCGCCGCTCGCGGCAACTGGCGCGATCTCCACCAATCGATACGCCCAGCGCGCGATGGTCGCGCGCGTCATCACGTAGACGCCGACCGCGAGGACGGTCCCGGCGAGGATCGCCCAGGACCAGCGCGTGTCCATACGAGTGAGCTCCTGCGCGCGCCCGGAGACGAAGAGGTTGAGCACGCCGGTGGCGATCGTGAACTCGGCGACGCGGAAGATGTACGTGAACTGCCTGGGGACGAGATTGGGCATGACGGCACCGCGAGCCGCCGGCGGGGCGGCGAGGAGCGCCGGGAGCTGTACCAGGATCGTGTAGAAGCCGCCGCCGATCCATAGAACGCCCGCAGTTACGTGCAGCCACTGCACGCCGATACGGAAGACAGCCTCCATCGGACCGGATAATGACAGGAGATGGCAACGCAGACCGACTACTACGCCCTCCTCGGGGTTGCCCGTTCGGCGACGGACGAGCAGATCCGGAGCGCCTACCGCAAGCTCGCGCGCCAGTACCACCCCGACGTGAACAGCGCTTCGGATGCGGGGGAGCGCTTCAAGGCGATCACCGAGGCGTACGAGGTGCTCACCGACCCGCAGCGCCGGCAGCGCTACGACATGTTCGGCTCGGCGACGGGTGGGCTCGGCGACTTCGGGATCGGCGATCTCTTCGAGACGTTCTTTGGCGGAGACCTCCGCCGGCGCGAGCCCCGCGGCCCTATGCGCGGGGCCGATCTGCGGATGGAGATCGAGATCGACCTCCTCGACGCGGTTCAGGGCCGCGAGCGGGTGATCACGGTGCCGCGCCTCGAGACCTGCGAGCGCTGCCACGGAAACGGCGCTGAGCCGGGCACATCGACCTCAACCTGCTCGACCTGCAACGGTCGCGGCGAGGTCCGCCAGGTGCAGCAGTCGGTGTTCGGTCGGTTCGTGAACGTCTCCACCTGTCCGCGCTGCGGCGGGGCCGGGAAGACCGTCGACAAGCAATGCTTGAGCTGCCGCGGCGAGGGCCGCGAGCGCAAGGACCGCGAGATCGGACTGACGATTCCGGCTGGTATCGACGACGGCCAGCAGCTGCGGGTCGCCGGCGAAGGTGAGGCCGGCATGCGCGGCGGGCCTACCGGGGACCTGTACGTACTCATCCGCCTGAAGGAGCATCGGCTCTTCCGCCGCGAGGGCGACGACCTCGTTCATCTCGCGCGTCTTTCGCCTTCGCAGGCAGCACTTGGCGACGAAATCAGCGTCCCGACGATCGAGGGCTCGGAAACCAGGGTTCGCGTTCCGGCCGGCGCGCAGCACGGTCAGCTGGTCCGCGTCCGCGGCAAGGGCGTGCCACACCTCGGAGGCTCAGGACGCGGCGATCAGCTCGTGTATCTCGACGTGGTCGTCCCGCGCACGCTCACGAAGGACCAGCGCCGTCTCTACGGTCTCCTCCGGGACACGGAAGGCCCGACCGCGCAGGACGGCGACAGCCAGGACTTCTTCGGTCGCATCAAAGACGCGATGGGCGGCAGCTAGCACGGGTTGGCTTGAGATCGCCGTCCCCGCGCACGCGGAGGCGGTCGAGGCGGTGAGCGAGATCCTGAGCCGCTACGGCCACAACGGAATCGCGGTCGAGCTTCCCGTCGCGCCTCGAGGCGGTGCGGACCACACCGTGAAGGCGTACCTTGTCGAGGACGTCGATGCCTTCGCGAAGGTTGCGGACGCGCGCGATGCGCTCGGCCATCTGCAAGCGTTCGGTCTGGGACCGATCGGGGAGCTCGCGGTGCGCGCGGTCGAGGACGAGGATTGGCTCGAGGCGTGGAAGGCGACGGTTACGCCGATCCGCGTCGGCAGATTCCAGGTCCGGCCGACCTGGTCGGACGCGAGCGCCTCGGATGCCATCGACATCGCGCTCGATCCGGGCATGGCGTTCGGCACCGGTCTGCACCCCACCACGCAGCAGTGTCTGGAGGCGGTCTCCTATCTGGACCTGGAAGGCCTGCGCGTTCTCGACGTCGGTACGGGATCGGGCATCCTCGGGATCGCGGCCGCGAAGCGCGGCGCACGGGAGGTCGTGGGCGTCGACACCGATCCGCTCGCCGTGCGCGCCGCGCGAGAAAACGCCGAAGCGAACGGCGTCGCGATCGACGCGCGAGTCGGCTCCGCCGCGGACGTGGACGGGAGGTTCGAGGTGGTGCTCGCGAACCTCGTCGGGCCGGTTCTCGTGCTGGTCGCGCCGCACCTGCGCGCGCGCCTCGAGACGTCTGGTTCGCTCGTCGCGGCGGGCATCACAACCGAGACGGAGCGCGACGTCCTGTCCGCGTTGGTCGCCGAGGGACTCGGCATCGTGGACCGCGACGAGCGGTCGGATTGGGTCCGGCTCATCCTGACGGCATGACGCACCGCTTCTTCGTCGAGGAGGACGTTTCCGAAGAGGTCGTCCTCGGCGGGGAGCAGGCTCATCAGATCGCGAACGTTCTGCGCCTTGGACCCGGCGAGCAGGTCATGCTGGTACGGAACGGCGTCGAGTCGCTGGTCATGCTCGAGAGTGTCGGCGCGAGCGAGGTTCGGGGCCGGTGCATCTCGAGGCGCTCCGTAGGCGCTGAGCCGCAGGTGCATGTGACGCTCGCTCTCCCGATCCTGCGCGGCGACCGAACCGAGGAGGTGATCGAGGCCGTCACGCAGCTCGGCGTCTCGCGGGTCGTGCCGTTCGTCTCATCCCGTTCGGTCGTGCGAACCCTCGCCGACGCGAAGCGGCAGCGCTGGATGCGCGTCGCGCGCGAGGCCGCGGAGACCTCACGGCGCGGACGCGTTCCGGCGATCGACGACTTGCTGGACTGGGAGAAGCTCTTCGACGCGCTCGAGGCCCCGGTTCTTATCGCCTGGGAGAGCGAGGTGCTCGTCAAGCTTGAAGATGCCGTCCCGCACACGAGGCAGCTCTCTTTGGTCGTCGGTCCCGAGGGCGGCCTTGCGATGGACGAGATAGTCGTGGCCCGCGCGCATGCGGCCCACACCGTGTCGCTCGGTCCGCGCAATCTGCGGAGCGAGACCGCGGCCACGGCGGCCGTGGCGCGGACGATGGCGATCCTCGAACGCTTGTGACGCGCGCGATTCACGTGACGGCAACGAGCCCCCGCTCCTGGAGCTCGCTTCGGTCGAACAGTGCGCGATTCAGGATCACCTTTCCCGCAGGGGCGCCCGTCGCGAGGTCTTCACCGATGCCCGCGGTCAGACGTCGCACCAGGATCAGCACGAGAGCCGCGATCCCCGCGAGCACGGTCGGTGTCGTGCCCTCCTGTTCCCAGATGACGGCGGGGAAGACCGCGTAGGAGAGAAGGTTCGCGAGCGGCAGCAGTCTCTTCGGTCGCGGGCGTACGGTGATCCGGAGCGCCGCGGCGACGATCACCGGGATCCACGCGATGAAGAACGCGATGAAATCTGCGGCGAGCTGAAAGCCCCACGCGGTCGCGTTCGCGCGGCCGCCGTCGAATTGGTGGAACACCGGCCACATCTGTCCGGCGATCGCGGCGAGACCGCACAGGAGCTGGGTCTCGAGTGGAAGGCCGACCGCGCGCGTGAGAACGACCGCCGCGAAACCTTTGGCACCATCGAGCAGGCCGCCGGCGACGCCGTGAAGCGGTGTGGTGGCTTTCGCGAGATTGGAGCCGCCGAGCTTGCGCGATCCGAACGCGCGCAGGTCGACACCTTTCGCGCGTGCGATCCAGTAGGGGAACGAGATGGAGGCCAGAAGATAGGACGCCACGACGGCCAGCGCGTCGATCACGCCAGTAGATTACGGACGTGGATCGGCAGGTCGCGATCGTCGAGCCAAAAGCGAGCTGGCCTTCCGAATTCGAGGCCGCCGACTCCATTCGACACGGGCTCGGAAGCCTCGCTCTTCGGATCGACCACATCGGGTCGACAGCAGTGCCCGGTCTCCCCGCGAAAGACGTGATCGACATTCAGGTCACGGTCGCCGCGCTCGATCGCGATCGTCTCGTTCCCGCGCTTGCGAGTGCCGGGTTTGTCGAGCAAGCCATCGGGCACGACCACCGCCCGCCACGCGCGAGCGGCCCTGACGACGACTGGCGGAAGCTCTTCTTTCAGCCGCGATCAGGGCGACCGGCGAACCTTCCCGTCCGGGCCGCGGGCCGGCCAAATCAGCGCTATCCGCTGCTCTTCCGCGACTACCTCCGAGCGCACGCCGACTCCGCGGCCGCCTATGCCGCCCTCAAGCGGGCGCTGGCCGCGGAGGACTGGGCCGCTGAGACGGGATGGCAAGTGCGGTAAACATGCGCATCTTTATCGCGGCTCCACTCCATCTATCATTCGACTGTCCGGCCTCTGCGGGGCCGGTTTCCTTTTGAAAAGAAGGCGGGGTGACCAGTAACCGTTGTCGGAAGTGATCATTGGTGAAGGCGAGTCTTTTGAGGCAGCGCTTCGCCGATTCAACAAGAAGATCCAGCAGGCGGGAATCCTCGCCGAGGCCCGCCGTCGCGAGTTCTACGAGCGCCCCGCTGCACGCCGCAAGCGCAAGGAAGCGAAGCGCCGCAAGCGCTGAACGCGGAGCTAAGCGCATAGGCGCGCAATTGAAGCAGCGGCTCGAGGACGATCTCAAGACCGCCATGCGTTCAGGTGAGGTCGTCCGACGTGACACCGTGCGCTTTCTCCTCGCCGCGATACAGACAGAGGAGAAGGCGCGCCTTGGCGCCGCGGTCGACAAGCTCGTGGCCGAGGGCAAGGACGAGGCTGCGCGCAAGTCGTGGCTCGCGCAAAACAAACCCGGTGACCTGAACGACGTCGCGGTCACCGAAGTCCTGACGAAGCAGGCGAAGATGCGTCGCGATTCGATCGAGGCATTTCGCAAAGGCGAACGGCCTGACCTCGTGCAGAAAGAGGAGAAGGAGCTGGCGCTCATCAGCGCGTATCTACCCGAGCAGCTTGACGAGGCGAAGATCCGCGAGATCGCGAGCCGCGTCATCAGCGAGACCGGCGCGAAAGGTCCGCAGGACACTAAGCTCGTGATGCCGAAAGTCATCGCCGAGACGAAAGGTCGCGCCGACGGCAAGGTCGTATCCGGCGTGGTCGCGGCGTTGCTCAAGGAGCGGACGTCGTGACCGCGGCGGGCACGCAGATCACGATCCTCATTCCGGATCCCGACGAGATGATGTTCGTCGCGGGCGACAACGAGGCGAACATCGACCGCATCGAGCGGGAGTTCGGGGTGAAGATCGTCTCGCGAGGCGCGGAGCTCCGCATCAGCGGCGAGGCGCCCGCGGTCGCGCGCGTCGGAGATCTCGTCGGCGCGATGCGCACTCTTTCGGGACGCGATCAGTCGCTCCGCAAGCCTGCGCTCGAGCGGCTGATCGGTGATGCAAAGGATTCGCCTATAGCGGCACCTTCCGAGATGCGCGAGGTCGTTGCGACGACGGTCCGCGGCAAGCGCATCGCGCCGCAGTCGGAGAACCAGCGCCGGTACATCGAGGCGATCCGCAGACACGACCTCGTGTTCGCCATAGGTGTCGCCGGCACCGGGAAGTCCTATTTGGCAGTCGCGATGGGTGTCGCCGCCCTACGCGATCGAAAGGTGAGCCGGCTCATCCTCACGCGACCCGCAGTCGAGGCAGGCGAGCGGCTCGGATTCCTCCCCGGCGACCTGCAGGAGAAGATCGACCCGTACCTGCGGCCGCTGTACGACGCGCTCTACGAGCTCATGCCGCCGGAGCGCTTCGCGCGCGCCCAGGAGCGGGGCGAGATCGAGGTCGCGCCGCTTGGGTACATGAGGGGCCGGACCTTGAACGAGGCGTTCATCATTCTCGACGAGGCGCAGAACACAACCCCGCCGCAAATGAAGATGTTCCTCACGCGGCTCGGCTTCGGCTCGCAAGCCGTGGTCACCGGCGACGTGACGCAGATCGACATCGCCAACGACCGCAGCGGCCTCGTCGTGGCACGCGAGATTTTGAAGGGCGTCGAGGGAATCGGCTTCGTCGACTTCGACGAGCGCGACGTGGTCCGCCACGAGCTCGTCGCGCGGATCGTCCGGGCGTACGATCGCTTCGAAAAGGGGAACGCCCCGAAATGATTCGCCGGCTTCAGGTGAGCGACCCGCGGTTCGCGCGGCTACGGGCGGCCGTGCGCACCGAACCGCGCGCCCGCGCGAGCGCCTTCGTCCTCATCGCCGGGGTACTCACCGCCGTCGCGTTGCTCATTGCGCCGCCGGCCTCGGTCTCGTACGGCGTCGGCGACGTCGCCAAGGGCGCGATCCGCGCGCCGCGCAGCGTTTCGTTCATCTCGGAGTCACTCACCGAGGCCGAGCGCGACAAAGCCGAGGCCGCCGTGCAGAAACAGTTCACGACGGACCTGGCCGTGCTGACGAGCGCGAGCACGCGGATCGCGAACGTGACGAGCGCCATCGGCCGAATCCGAGGCGACGCCGCGCAGGCCCGCGATCAGAAGATCACCGCCTTCACCCGTCTTCCCGACATCGTTCTCACACCGGCGATCGCGACGGACATCGCCGACATGACGCAGCCGGAGTGGGATCAGCTGGCGGCGAGCCTCGATAGCGCGCTGCGGACGCTGTACGCGCAAGGTATTCGTGACGAGCAGCTCGATACGGTGAAGGCCGATGCCGTGAAGGCCCTGCCGGCGGGCTGGACCGAGCGGCAGAAGCGCGCCGGCGCGGAGATCCTGAAGCAGAACCTCAATGCGAACGTGAAGGTCGACGAGCTCGCCACGAGCCTCGCGCAGCAGGACGCGCGGAACGGAGTGACGCCGGTTCAGGTGCAGGTGACCGCCGGCGAGGCAGTGGTGCGCACCGACGAGGTCGTCACGACGCTCGCGGTCGAGAAGCTCCGGGCGCTCGGGCTCGCGAATGAAGGGAACGACTGGCGCGGCGCTATCGGTCTCCTCCTCTGGTCGGGGCTTATCGCCTGTGTGCTCGCGCTGTTCCTGGAGCGCTACGCGACGGAGGCGTGGCTCGAGGACCGCAAGATGATCCTCGTCATCCTTTCGCTCGTCGCGCTGACCGCGGCGGGCCGCGCGCTCGTCCCCGGACACACGGTCGCCGTCTACTTCGCGCCGTTCGCGGCGATCGCGATGATGCTCACCGTCCTTGTTGGTGGACGCGCCGCGCTCGCGACCCAGATCGCAGGTGCGCTGCACGTCGGGATCATGTCCAGCGAGGTCGAGCTCGTCGCCTACGTTCTCGTGCCGGCACTTCTCGGTATGGCCGCGGTCCGGCGCGCGACGACGGCACGGGAATTCGCGGTGGGTGCCGTCGCTGTGGCGGCGGGGGCGGTCGGAGTGATCCTCTCGTTCGTCCTCGTGAATCGCGCGGCCGATGCGCTCGGTATCGCGCAGCTCCTCGCGGGGGCGCTGGTGAGCGGCCTCGGCTCGGGACTCCTCGCCTTCGCCGGGATGGCGATCCTCGGTCACGTCTTCGGGATCTCGACCGTGTTCGAGCTCCGCGAGCTCGGCGACCCGAATCATCCGCTCCTGCGGCAGCTCTTGCTGCGAACGCCCGGCACCTATCACCACTCGCTGCTGGTCGGGAACCTCGCGGAGCGCGCCGCGGAGGTGATCGGGGCCGACCCTCTCGTCGCCAGAGTGGGCGCCTACTACCACGACATCGGGAAGATGCGGAACCCGACGGCGTTCATCGAGAACCAGGCGCCCGGCCAGAACCCGCACGATGAGCTCGACCCGCTCGTCTCCGCGGGCATCGTCGCCGCACACGTCAAGGACGGGCTCGCGCTCGCCGACCGCTACCGGCTCCCCTCGCGCATACGGGAGATGATCCCGGGCCACCACGGGACGAGCGTCGTGAAGTACTTCTTCCAGATCGCGCAGCAGCGCGGCCAAGCGCCTGACGAGCGCTCGTTCCGGTATCCCGGTCCGCGGCCGGAGAGCAAGGAGGCCGGGATCGTGATGCTGGCGGACGGCACCGAGGCGTCGGTCCGCTCGCTCAGCGAGAAGAATCCCGAGACGATCCGCGGGATGGTCGACCGCATCATCGACGAGCGCGTCGCTGACGGACAGCTCGACGAGTGCGACCTCACGTTCCGCGACGTCGAGCGCATCAAGGAAGCCTTCTGCGAGCTCCTCCTCGGCGTCTACCACGAGCGGATCCCGTATCCCGAGGATCGCATCACCCGCATCAAGCCAGCCGCGAGCGGCTAGGCAGCGTGCGCATCGCCATCGCCGGCGAGGCGCCCTGCGAGCTCGCTCCGATTCGTCGAGCGATCCGCCGCGCGGTCCGTCCGTACGGTCTGCCGCGGGACGCCGAAGTGCACGTTGCATTCATCTCCGACGCGGAGATGCGCGCCCTGAACAAACGATTCCGCCGGATCGACAGGACGACCGACGTGCTCTCCTTCGGGGAGACGATTCCGGCCCGCGACCGGGGCCCTCGCGCCATCGGGCACATAGAGCGGCGCAGGCCGGAGAACGGCGGGCGTTTCGACCTGGGCGAGATCCTGATCAGCCCGGAACAGGCCGGAAGGCAAGCCCGGCGCCACAAGAGACCGGTCGCGGACGAGGTTGCTTTCCTGGCGGCCCACGGCGTGCTGCATCTCCTCGGGTATCAGGACGAGACACCCGCTGGCTACCGCGAAATGGTCCAGCTGGGACAGCATGCGGTGGGTAAGAAATCTCCTAAGCGGTGAACCGAGCGCCTCGATCAACCGTTCCCTCTGGTGGGTGCGCAGGGTCGGTCTCGCTCTCGCCATCTGCGTCGTCATCGCCCTCTCGCTGCCTGCCCCAGCGCGGGCGAGCACCGCAGATCTCGTCCGGCAGCTCGATGGTCTGATCGCATCCTTTTCTGGTGGCGCCGGGATTTGGATCGGCGACCCGACGGTCTCGACCCCGCTCTACGCGCACGACCCGGACGAACAGGTGATCGCCGCATCGCTGTACAAGCTGGGCGTTCTCGCCGAGGCGGAACGGCGCGTCGACGCGGGCGAGCTCCAGTACGAGGACGTGATCACGATCGAGAGTGAGGACATCACCGCCGACGGGTCGTTCCAGGACGCTGGGACGCAGCTCACGGTCGATGAGGCGCTCGAGCTGATGATCACGATCTCCGACAACGGGTCCGCGCTCGCGCTCTGGCGCATCCTCGGCGGTGCGAACATCGACGCGACCCTCGAGAAGGCCGGCGTCGGCAACTTCCACATCGCCCTCGACGTCACCGAGGACAACTGGGCCACGCCGCACGCGATCGGGACGTTCTTCACCCTCCTCGCAAAGCGGCAGCTCATCTCGGCCGCGGCCTCGGATCGGATGCTCGCGCGGCTCGAGCGGCAGCAGATCAGCGACCGCCTTCCCGCCCAGCTGCCACCGGGCGTGGTGGTCGCTCACAAGACCGGAAACCTGACGGGGGTAACGCACGACGCCGGCATCCTCTACACGAAGACCGGTCCGCGTGTCGTGGTCGCGATGACGTGGGACGCCCTCGACGAAGATGCGGCGAACTTCATCTCATCGATCGGCTCGCTCGTCTACAACGCAAATCTGGAACCGGCCGCGAATGCGCGCTATCAGGTCTCGAAGAACGCGACCTCGGTGGAGATCGCGACGGAGGCCCGTCTGACCGTGCCGATCACGAACATCGGCACACGCGCGTGGACCTCGAGCGGCGCGGGACTGATCGGTCTCATCTGGGAGCTGCGCAACAGAGACGGCACCTTGGTCACGAGCCTCTCGAAGGCGCAGCCCCTTCCGGCGCTCCAACCGAACCAGACGCAGAACGTCGGCATCAGGGTCCCCGTGCCGCAGCAGCCGGGGACCTACACCGTCACCATCGGCCTGACCGACGCGAGCGGCACGGCTCTCGCCTCCGCGGGGGCGGCGACCGCGACATTCAGCCTTCGGGCTCACCTGCCGTACCTCATAACGGCGCAGATCGGGATGCCGCGCATCCTCCACCGCGGCGAAGCCTCGCTTCTCGTGGTGAACTACGGCGCGCTCGCGGGCGACACCGATCGTCCGCTCTCGATCGGCTGGCGCATCGTCGACCGCAGCAACAGCCGCACGGTCCAGCAGGGGTCGAGCCCGGTGGGGACGTTCAAGGTGGGGGCGACTGGAAAATTCTTCGCGGCGTTCGTGGCGCCGAACGCACTCGGCACGTACCGGCTGACCTACGAGCTTCGCGACGGGTCCGTCTCGGTGAGCGAGCCGGTGACGACGACGGTGGAGATCGCGGGACCGCGTAGCTATCCCGACGAGGGCATTCCGCTGCCGCTCTCCCAGCTCCGCGCGGTGCCCGCTCCGCAGTTCGAATTCCCCGCGATCACGATCCCCAAGCCATCGATAGACATTCCGTTCCTGCGAGGAAAGTCACCGAGCCCCAGCGCGAAGCCCTAACGCGCGCTATCTCGGGAGGGCGACCCCTATCCGGCGCAGCCGGTCCAGCCAGCCGCCGTAACGCTGAGGGGGCTCGGGCCGGGGCGTACCGGAGAACTCCTCGTCGATGATCTCCTTGCAGAGGGTCACGCATTCGTCACAGATGTAAGGGCGATTCGTGCCCCCGCCGACGATCAGCTTCCTGACTTGGTCCTGGCTCTTCCCGCAGAAGGAGCAGCGGTAGTCTGTCACGCGCTCACCTCCAGCGGACGAGTATGTTCTCCCGCTGGAACGCCTGACGTGCGAGCCAGAACACCACGACATCGAGCACCATGAGGACGATCGTCATCTCGAGAAACGCGCCGTTGTCGAGGACGACGCGTCCAGTCACCTGCGCGATCCCGAGCCCGACCACGGGCACGACCACCAGACCGCCGATCTGCTGCGCGACGCGCACATCGTTCACGCGCGTCGAGATGAGAATTCCGAGGTTCACCGAGAGCAGCGTGAGCAGCGGGACCAGCACGATGATCGCGAGGATCCACCGCGGCGCGGTCACGGCATTCACGGCCGCGTCCGAGCCTATGGCGATGACTGTCGCCAGGTAGATGCCGTACGCCGCCCACGTCACGATCACGCTGGGGATGGTCGAGGCGAGGCTCTTCGCGAAGAGCAGGTCGCCGACGCCGACGGGCGTGGCGAGGAGCGGCTCGAGCGTGCGCGACGCCTTCTCGCCGATGACCGAGTAGATCGCCATCGTGAGCGGCACGACTGTCGGGATGAGCATGAAGAGGATGAGGAAATACGTCGCGATGAACCCCTGCACCGCATCCTTCGGATCCATACCGGCGACCGCGGGTGCGGCGGCGTAGAGCGCCTGCACGTCGCGATCGCTCGGCGGGTTGACCGCCGCGGCGGCAACCGCCCCGATGCCGGCGATGAGGATGACGACGGGCGGCAGGAGCGTCATGCCGACCAGGAGCTTGTTCCCGAGCGCTTCGCGCCACTCGCGGACGCAGACCGCGCGCAGGAGGGTCGGCCGCGCGGGACTCGTCGCGACGACTGCGGCCGTCATTCGATCGGCTCGACGATCTTCAAATAGACATCCTCGAGATGCGGCCTGCGCTCGGTGACGAATGCGATCTCCGCGCCACCGTCGACGAGGGCCTTCACGAGGAGCGGGTTCGTGAGCAGGGGGTCTGCCGAGGCGACGACGATCGATCCATTCTCGAGATGTGCCTCGCGAACGCCGGGCACCGCTTGCACGAGGGCGAGGTCCTCACGCCGTGGCTTGGGCACGAGGCGGATCTCGGTCGCACGCCCGTACAGCTCCGCGCGAAGCTCGTCCGGTTTGGCGATGCGGATCACGCGGTGCCGGAAGAAAGCGATCCGGTCGCAGAGTCGGTCCGCCTCGTCCAGGTTGTGGGTGCAGAGGAAGACCGTCCGCCCCTCAGCCTTGAGCGCGAGGATGAACTCGCGCACCGTCTTCGCGGCGTCGGGGTCGAGCCCGGTGGTCGGCTCGTCGAGGAAGAGAACGCGGGGCTCGTGCAGCGCCGCGCGCGCGATCGCCATCTTCTGCTTCATGCCGCGCGAGAACGTCACCACAGGTTCGCTTCGTCTTTCCCACAGTCCCATGAGCCGCAGGTACCGTTCCGCCTGCGCGTTGGCGACCGACGGCGTGAGGCCGTACAGCGTCGCGTAGAAGATGAGGTTGTCCCAGGCCGACTGCCGCTCGTAGAGGCCGGGGAGCTCGGTGAGGATCCCGACGGTCGCCCGGATCTTGGCGTCGTCGCGACCGAGGCGGAATCCCGCGATCTCCGCCGTACCGGATGTCGGCGCGATGAGCGCGCAGAGGAGACGCAGGGTGGTCGTTTTGCCGGCGCCATTCGGTCCGAGGAAGCCAAAGACCTCGCCCTCGTGCACGTCGAGATCGATGCCGTCCACCGCAATGAGGTCGCCGAATCGCTTGGTCAGCTTCTCGGTGCGGACGACGGTCTTCATGTGATTCGGAGTCTATTTCTAGAATTCACCGATGAGCGCATCTGACGCGGAGCGAAAGCTCCGCGAGCTGTCCTTTCTTCACGAGGTCGCGCGGCTCGCGTCCTCCGCGCGCGACTGGGACGAGATGCTGCGCGTGGTTATCGGCCGCACCACCGATGCGATGGGCGCCGAAGTGTCATCTCTGTATCTCCTCGAGCGCTCCGAAGGAGTCCTGCGGCTCGTGGCGACGAATGGGCTCAACCGCGGTGGCATCGGACGGGCAACGCTGCGCATCGGCGAGGGGATCGTCGGTTGGGTCGCCAACGCCGGCGTTCCGCTGGCCACGCGCGACGTGCGGACCGAGCCACGCTGGAAGTGGGTGCCCGAGGTCGACGAGAAGCGGTTCACGTCGATGCTCTCGGTCCCCGTGGTCGCACGGGACGAGGTCATCGGCGTGATGAACGTGCAGACGGTCGAGCATCGCGACTTCGGCCGCGAGGAGATCGATTTCCTGCAGACCATTGCGAACCAAGTCGCAGGCATCATCGAGAAGGGCCGGCTCCAACGCGAGTCCGACCGAAAGCTGCGCGAGGTGTCGGCGCTCTTCGAGGTCTCGAACGTCCTCACGTCGACTCTGGACCTCGACGAGGTGTTGTCGCTGATCGTGGACCGCCTGGTCCGTGTCTATCCCGGCGCCGCCGGCGCGATCCTCCTGCGCGAGGAGGGTCAGGCCGTCCGCGAGCGGGCGCGGAGTGGCGAGCTGGGCAAGACCGCGAGCGCAGCAGCGCAGCGTGCGCTCGCCGAGCGCCGGCCGATCGTGGCCTTCGATCACATCGCCATGCCGCTGATCGCGAACGACCGTCTCCTCGGCGCCGTGGTGCTGCAGGTGCCCGACTACAAGGAGTTCCTCGAGGAAGAGGTGCGTTTTGTCGGGGCGCTCGCGAACCAGGCGGCGCTCGCGATCGACAAGGCGTCCCTCTACGCGCTCGAGCGCAAGACCACCGAGAGTCTCCGCGAGCTCGAGCGGGCGCGCGCCGATTTTGTCGCGGTCGTCACGCATGATCTGCGCACGCCGCTGTCAGTGATCCGCGGCCACCTCGAGATGCTCGCCGAGCACGACGGCATGAAGAAGACGAAGCCCCCCATCTCCGAGGCGACCTCGCAGGTCTTGCGCCTCGACCAGCTTGTCGACCGGATCCTCGCCGGCGTACGCACCGACCGTCCGGAGCTTTCGTTGCGGCGGACGCGCTTCGATCTGCGCGCGACCGTTAGGGCCGCTCTGAAGGAGGTGGCCCCGATGGCGCGGCGCCACAAGCTCAGCGGACCGCGCGCGGGGCAACCGATCTTCGTACGCGGCGATCGACGGCGGACGGCCGAGGTCGTCGCGGGGCTCGTTCACAACGCGACGAAGTACGCGCCGCCGGGCACGCGCATCAGCGTGCGCATCGAACGCGCCGACGACCGGGCGATCGTGCGCGTCCAGGACCAGGGCCGCGGCGTTCCGCCGAACGAGCGCTCCAAGATCTTCGAGCCGTACGCGCGCGGCGCCGGCAACGACGAGGTGCCCGGGTCGGGCATCGGGCTTTTCGCGTCGCGGCGCGTCGTCGAGGGACAGGGCGGCGACATCTGGGTCGAGGACGCGCCGGAGGGCGGCGCGCTCTTCGCGTTCACCGTGCCGCTCGCGCGCGTCACCGCCGACACGGCGTCACGTTGAGCAGCGTCCTCGTCGTGGACGACGAGCGCGCGCTCGTCGGAATGGTCGCGTCGCTGCTCGGCGAGGACGGCTACGAGGTCGTCACCGCGTACGACGGCGAGGCCGCGC
>JBOGTG010000100.1:0-38704 GCA_050692175.1 Candidatus Limnocylindria bacterium
GATGGCCGATTGGATGAGGCGGCGGATCAAGAAGGTGCGCATTGGTCCACGATGTAGGGGCGGGTCGCCCCGCCCCTACACACTTACTACCTCCGATTCGCGAGGGTGGTAGTTATGCCTCGAGCCACCAGTCGATGACCTGAAGGTTGTTCTGGCGAAGGATGTCGCCGCCCTTGAGGGGCACGATGTCCTTCACCTTCTTGTCGAACGCCGTGAAGTTCTTGAGCGTGATCATGTAGTAGTTGGCAAGGTCGTCCATGTAGATCTTCTGGATCTCGTCGTAGATGGCTTTGCGCTTCGTCTCGTCCTGCTCCTTCAGCCCCTGGGGCAGCAGCGCGTCGATGCGCGCGTTGCTGTAGCCGTTGGCGTTCTGGGAGCCCCCGGTCTGGATCTGCGTGGTTACCCCGTCCGGGTCCAAGCCTGCTGAGAACGCGCCCATCGCGACGTCGAAGTCCTTCTGGCGCTGGTACCGGTCGACGAAGGCGTTGAACTCCATGCCGGTGACGACGGCGTCGATGCCCAGCTGCTTCCACTGCTGCTGCGCGTAGGTTGCGATCTTTCCGCGGGGTTGACTCGTCGTCGGCCAGAGCACGTCGATCTTCACCGGCTTGCCGTCCGGAGCCATGAGCGTCGTGCCGCTCAGCTTGTAGCCCGCGTCCGTCAGGAGCTGCTTCGCCTTTGCTAGATCGAACTCGTATTTCTCAGCGCCGTCGAACCGCCACTTGCTGCCCTGGGTATAGAAACCGTACTGCGGGACGGCCAGGTTCTCCTCGAACTGCAGCAGGTCCTCACGCCGGAGCGAACGGGCGAGCGCCTCGCGGAACTTCTTTTCCTTCATGTTCGGCCGCGCCAGGTTGAACTGCATGACGCGGTAGCTGCCGGTCGCGCCCGACCACTCGTAGACGGTCGCGTGCGGGATCGTCTTCGCTTGCGCGTACTGCGCCGGCGGGAAGCTCTCCGCCCACTCGACCTGCTTGGTGTTGAGGAGCTCGAGCACCGTGTTGGGGTTCGAGTTGACGAAAGTGACCTCATCGAGATTGGGCGACTTGCCCCACCACTGGGGATTCCGGGCGTAGGTGCCGCGCTCTGCCGTGATCTCCTTTACGGTGTACGGCCCAGGTACGACCGTGGGCTTCAGGATCTCGGGGTTCGCTGTCGCGTCGAGCCAGGGTTTGCCCTCCCAGATGTGCTTCGGGACCGGCACGATCCCCCCTGCGATACCGAGGGCCGGGAACCGCGCAACCGCGTCCTTGAGCGTGACCTCGACCGTCTTGGCATCGGGCGTCCTGAAGGAGCTGATCCGATCGACGACCGTCGTCAGGGCAACCCAGTTGTTCTCTTTCTTGCTCGCCTGGTCCCAGGCGAACTGGAAGTCGGCGGAAGTGATCGGCTTGCCGTCACTCCATTTGATGTCGTCGCGGAGCGTGAAGGTGAAGGTCTTCCCGTCTGAGCTGACCTTGGGCATCTCCTTGGCCAGCGAGCGCCGCGGGTCGGCCACGTAATCCAGCGTCTTGTCGTAGTCGATGCTGATCAGGCCTGCCCAGATCAGGTTCTGCGCGACGCTTGCGGGCGTGGTGTTGTTCTGGGGCTCCGGGTACGGGTGCAGCACCTTCGGCAACCCGCCGAGCGTCGACGACCGAAGCGCCCCGCCCTTTCGGGCGGCCGACGTCGGCGCCACCGAAGGCGACGCCGCCGGGGAGACCGGCTGGCAGGCGACGGCCGCGGCTGTAACGGCGCTCAGCTGGATGAGACGGCGGCGTGTCAGCGTACGCGCGAGTTTGTCCAAATTTGCCTCCTCGGCACCAATCTTGGGCGGGGCACCCGAGTGCCCGAAACAGTTCTCTCCCGGTTGTCCTGTACCGGTTGGCAGTCGTGAGCGTTCAGGCGCCTGGGAAATGGCAGGCGGCCCAATGACGGGGGGCGTGCTCGATGAACTCCGGGTCCACCTCCGAACAGATCTGCTGCGCTTTCCAGCAGCGCGTGTGGAAACGGCAGCCCGCCGGCGGGTTCACCGGCGATGGCACGTCGCCCGTCAGGATGATCCGCTTGCGCTTCGACTCGATCGCCGGGTCCGGGATCGGTACCGCGGAGAGAAGAGCCTGGCTATACGGGTGCAGCGGATGGTCGTAGAGGTCGACCCGGTCAGCCAGCTCGACGATCTTGCCTAAATACATGACCGCGACGCGATCGCTGATGTGCCGCACCACCGAGAGGTCGTGTGCGATGAACAGGTACGTCAGCTTGAAGCGGTCCTGGAGCTCCTCGAGCAGGTTGATGACCTGCGCCTGAATGGACACGTCGAGTGCGGAGATCGGCTCGTCGCACACGATGAACTCAGGCTCGACGGCGAGCGCGCGGGCGATCCCGATGCGCTGGCGCTGGCCGCCCGAGAACTCATGCGGGTACCGGTTGGTGAAGTACGGGTTGAGCCCAACGACGCGCAGGAGCTCCTGCACGCGCTCGGTCTTCTCCTTCCCGCGTGCGAGGTTATGGACCTCGAGCGGCTCACCGATGATGTTGCCGACTGTCATGCGCGGATTCAGCGATGCGTACGGATCCTGGAAGATCATCTGCATGCGCCGGCGCATCTTTCGCATCTGCTCGCCGCCCAGCGTCGTGAGCTCGATCCCGTCGAACTTCACCTCGCCCGCCGTCGGCTTGTAGAGCTGCAGGATCGCGCGTCCGGTCGTCGACTTCCCGCATCCCGACTCGCCAACGAGGCCGAGCGTCTCGCTCTTCTCGACGAAGAAGTCGAGCCCGTCCACGGCACGCACTGCGCCGACCTGGCGCTGAAAGATGATCCCCTGCGTCAGCGGGAAGTGCATCTTCAGCGCTTTGACGTCGAGAAGATTCTTGCCGCTATCGACGGTCGCCGTGCTGCGGATCCGGACGTAGTCGGGATCGGCGGGCTTCGTCGGTGTCGTTACGGCCATCTCTGCACCTCTTAAGTCGCCGGCGGCGGAGGCGGCGCCTCGCCGGGCTTCGGCTCGGGCGGAAGCTGCGCCACTTCCTGTTTGATCTCCTCGAGCACCGCGGTGTCGCCGATCTCCCTGCGCCAGTCCGTGTCGACGAGCCAACCGCCTTGCTGGGTCCCCCAGCACCGTGCCTCGTGGTCGGGCTTGGCGTTTGGGATGTGCACGAGTTCCGGCTCCTTCTCGCGGCAGATGTCACGCCGGTACTGGCAGCGCGGTTCGAACCGGCAGCCCGGCGGCGGCGCGATCAGGTCGGGCGGGAGGCCTTCGATCGGCACGAGCTTGGCCTTGCGCCGCTCGTCGAGGCGCGGGATGGAGCGGAGGAGACCCCAGGTGTACGGCATCTTCGGGTTGGCGAAGAGCTCTCCGGTATCGGCCTTCTCGACGATCTTGCCGCCGTACATCACGTGGATGCGTTGGGTCATGCCGGCGACGACGCCGAGGTCGTGGGTGATGAGGATGAACGCGGTGCGGAACTCGCGCGCCAGGTTCTTCAGGAGATCGAGGATCTGTGCCTGAATGGTGACATCCAAAGCGGTCGTGGGCTCGTCCGCGAGGATCAGCTTCGGATTGCACGAGAGCGCCATCGCGATCATCACGCGCTGACGCATACCGCCGGAGAACTGGTGGGGGTAATCGTCCGCGCGCTTCTTCGCACTGGGGATCCCGACGAGATCGAGCAGCTCGATCGTCCGCTTCCGCGCCTCGCCCTTGTCCATCTTCATGTGGAGCTCGAGCGCCTCGGAGATCTGGCGGCTGATGGTGAGCACGGGATTGAGGCTCGTCATGGGGTCCTGGAAGATCATCGCGATGTTGTTTCCGCGGATAGCGCGGACCTCGTCGTCGTCCATCTTGAGGACGTCGGCACCGTCGAAGACGATGGACCCCTTCACGATCTTGCCCGGCGGCTGCGGGATGAGACGCATGAGCGAGAGCGCGGTCACGGACTTGCCGCAGCCAGACTCGCCGACGATGCCGAGCGTTTCCCCTGCCTCGACCTGGAACGAAACACCGTCCACCGCGCGGACGACTCCGTCGCGTGTGAAGAACTGCGTGTGGAGGTCCTGGACCTCCAGAAGCATCTGAGCCACCCGGTCTCCCCCTAGTCTCGCGTGAGTTCCGCGGAGTCTATCAACGCTACGTTTTCATCCGCGGATCGAGCGCGTCCCGTAGCCCATCCCCGACGAAAGTGAACGCCAGCAGGACGATCGAGATGCAGAAGGCCGGGAGCAGCACCGCCCACGGCGTGGTCGAAAAGACGACAAACCCCTCGTTGATCATCGCCCCCCAGGTCGGGGTCGGCGGCCGGATGCTGACGCCGATGAACGAGAGGGTGGCCTCGGTGAGGATCGCGCCGGGAACCGCAAAGGCCAGGGACACGATGACCGGCGCGAGGACGTTCGGAAAGAGGTGCCGCAGCATGATCCGTCCCGGGGTCGCGCCGATCGCGCGCGCGGCCTCGACGAACTCGCGGTGCTTGAGCGCGAGCACCTGGCCGCGTACGAGGCGGGCAAGACCCACCCAGTTGACGATCGCCAGCGCGACGAAGATGAGGAGCAGCCCACCCATGATCTCGCCGAGCCCGGTGTTCCGGAGCGTGGCCATGATGATGATCACGAAGAGCAGGTCCGGGAACGCGTACACGACGTCCGTGATTCGCATCAGCGCGTTGTCTAGCCACCCGCCGACGTAGCCCGAGAGCATCCCGACGGTCGCGCCAACGATGAATATGACCGTCACCGGGACGATTCCGACGATGAGGCTGATACGGGCGCCATGCATGAGCCGGCTCAGGATGTCGCGGCCGAGCTGGTCGGAGCCCAGGACGTAGGCGGAGTCGGTGTACTTGCTGCCGACGGACCAGATCGGCTCCATCATTGCCTTCGGCGTGTTCTGAGCGAGGGGATCGTACGGCGCGAGCCGGATGTGAATCCCCGCGAGCTGGAAGTCGGCGAAGATGGCGATCAGCGAGAAGAAGACGATGACGATGAGCCCGGCGATCGCCGCCTTGTTCCGGAGCAGCCGATAGACCGCATCGCGCCAGAGCGAACGCTGCGGGCGCTCCATGACGCTGAGCTGGGCGGCACGCGCCTGTCCGGTGGCGGTGGTCGCGGCCACCGCTAGGACACCTTGATCCGCGGATCGAGCGCTCCGTAGAGGACGTCGACCGTCAGGTTCGCGACCATGATCAGAAACGCGTAGAGCAGGGTGGTCGCCATGATGACCGGGTAGTCCCGGGCCGTGATGCTGATGATGTAGAGCCTGCCGATTCCCGGAACGTTGAACAGCGTCTCGATGATGAACGACCCGGTGATGAGTGCGGCGGTCGCGGGGCCGATGATCGTCGCGACCGGGATCAGGGCGTTCTTGAGGGCGTGGCCCACGATGACGGCGCGCTCACCCAGGCCCTTGCTCCGTGCCGTGCGGACATAGTCCTGGCGGATGGCCTCGAGCATGCTCGCGCGGGTGATCCGCGCCAGGAACCCGCCTGCGCCGAGCGACAGGACAACCGTGGGTAACACCATGTGTTGCCACGTCCCCCAGCCGACGAACGGAAGGACCCCCAACCCGACCCCGAAGACGTAGATGAGGAAGATCGCGGTCACGAATCCGGGGATCGTCGTGCCGATCGTGGCTATAAGCAGGCTGAAGTAGTCGACCATCGTGTTCTGCCGGAGTGCGCTCACGATCCCGAGGGGGATGGAGAAGGCGAGCGCCAGAAGCAGCGCCTGAACGCCGAGCTGGGCCGTCGTGCCGAGGCCCTGGCCGATGATGTCGGCGACCGGCCGCTGGCGAGTGAAGCTCGTCCCAAGGTCGCCCCGCAGCGTGTTCCCGAGGTAGTTGATGAATTGCTCGTGAACGGGCCGGTCCAGGAGGTAATAGCGGTTCAGCCGGTCGAGCGTCGCCTGGCTGAGCTTGTCGTTACGGTCGAACGGGCCACCCGGCGCCGCGTAGGCGAGGCCGAAGGTGATCAGCGCGACGAAGAACATCGTCGGAACGACCAATAGGAGTCGGCGGATGACGTACCTGAGCACTGGTCTTGAGCCCGAGTGTATAGCCCGACGCTCTCTGAACGTGTCGCGGGAAACAGAAGGGGCCGGCTCATCGCCGGCCCCTTGTTCACCACTCAGGACCGCGTGCTAGCTCTTCTTGGTGACGTAGGCGTCCGTCCAGCGTGCCGTCTCGAAGCCGAGCGTAGTGAGGTGGTAATCCTTCACCCAAGGCTTCAGTAGGACGGGGTCTGCATTGTTGTAGATGAAGGCCGCCGCGGCATCCTGCGAGAGGATGCGCGAGGCCTGCTGGTAGAGGTCGGCGCGCTTCGTTGCGTCCGTCTCCTTGTCCGCGTCCTCGGTGAGCTTGTCGAACTGCGGGTTGTTGTACCCGGTCCGGGTCACCGTCGACTTGGAGTGGAAGACGGTCGAGTGCCAGTTCTGCGGGTCCGGGTAGTCTGCGCACCAGCCTAGGAAGAAGAGCGCCGGTGTCGTCTCCGGCTTCTTCACCAGGGCCGAGTACGTGGTCGAGTCGACCGGGTCCAGCGCCACGTTCAGACCAAGATTCGTCTTCCACTGGCCCTGGAACCACTCGAGGCGGGTCTTCGCCCGCGCGCCCGAGGAGTACGTGATCTTGAGGTTCGCGAGTGCCGCAGTGGCGGCGGGGCTGGCCTGAGCGAGCGCGGCCTTCGCCGCGGTCACGTCGTACTTCTGGAAGGTGTCACCGGCATCGTAGCCGGGGAAGCCAGCCGGGATGAAGGAGGTCGTCGTCTTGCCGATCTTCTGCACATCATTGATGTAGGACTCGCGGTCGAATGACTTCGCGAACGCGACGCGGACGTTCTTGTCGGTGAACGGCGCGAGGCGGTTGTTGAAGCCGATGTAGAAGGTGCACGAGCCGGGTCCATCGATCCGCTGCGCCTTCAGGGCAGCATCGGCGTCGATCGTGCGGAGGTCTTCCGCGACGATCCCGTAGACATCGAGCTCGTCGTTGCGGTATGCGGCGAAGGCGACGGCGCCTTCGTTGATCATCACCTGCGTCCACTTGGCGAGCTTCGTCGGCGTCCGATAGTTCGGGTTGCGTGTGAAGACCATCTTCGTGTTGTGCTGCCACTCGCTGAGGATGAACGGGCCGTTGCCGATGAACGTTGCCGCCTCCGTCCACTTCGCGCCACCCTGAGTGACCTTGTCCTCGCGCGCGGGCACGCCGACCCAGAGCCCGGCGATCGAGCTGAAGTACGGGGCCTGGGCGTTGAGCGTGAAGGAGATGTCGTTCCCGCTCACCTTCACGTTGTTCAGGAAGGTCGCCTTCGCGGCCGCGAGCTTGGCGGGGTCATCCGCCTTGGGATCCATTGAATTCCAGGCTTCGCAGCCCGCGACGATGTAGCCGATGGACGCGTACGCGCCCGCCGTGACCGGATCGCAGAGCCGCTGCCATCCATACTGGAAGTCCTTCGCCGTGACGGCCTTGCCGTCCGAGTACTTGAGCCCGTCGCGGAGCGTGAAGGTATAGGTCTTGCCGTCAGCGCTCACCTTCGGCATCTCCTTCGCCGCGCCGGGGATCGTCTTTCCGGTCTTCACATCGAAGGTCATGAGCGCCTCGAAGACCTTCATGTTGACCTTGATCTCCTCGACAAACGAGGCCTGCTGCGGGTCGATGTTCTCGGGCTCGCTGCCCATGTTGGTGACGAGCTCGCCGTTCGGATCGGCGGCTGCTCCGCCGCCGGTGGTCGGCCCGCCGCCCTGCTGGGTGCAGGCCGAGACGACCAGACCCATAAGGGTCAGAAGTGCCACGAGGTGCCAGATACGACTGCGGGCTTGGGGCAAAATTCCGCCTCCCTGTCTTTTATTTGGGATATGAACCGATTCTGGGCCATTGTTTGTACCGTAGCCACCCCGTTCCGGTTCAGCGGGCCACAAATCTCCACTCGTAGGCGTTCCAGGAGAGCGCCGAACCCGTCGGCGTGGGCTGGATGCCGAAAAGACCCTGCGGGGCCACGTCCACCCGGAGCTCCTGATAAAGCGGCAGGGCGGGAAGTGCAGATGTCCAGATCCGCTGCATCTCCGCGTAGATAGCGCGCTTCTCGACGCGATCCGGGGCCTGCGCCGCGAGGCCCGCGAGCGCGTCGAACCAGGGGTCGACGAGGCCGGCCCAGCGCTCGGTTGCAAGCTGTGGGTCGGACGCTTCCTCCGACGTGATCGCCAGATCGAACCGGCCGCCGTGCACGTCGGCGAGAAGATCGGCTTGCGGACGTTCGCGCACCTCCGCCGCGATCCCGATCGCGGCCAGGTCACCGGCTACTCGCCTCGCGACATCGGTCCGCGCCTGCGAGCCGGCGGCAACATCGACGGTGGCTGTCATCCGCTCGGCCCCGCGCTCGATGATCCCGAATTGTCCTTTGGTGAAACCAGCCTCTGCCAGCGTCGCCCGCGCGCGATCGCGGTCTGGCGTCGCGGGGGGCACGTCCTCGGCCGCGGCCCACAGCGGCGGAAGAATGTAGGTACGTGGAACGCGCGCGCGGCCGACGAAGACATCGTCGACGATTGATTGGCGGTCGATGGTGAGCTCGATCGCCTTTCGCACCAGCGGATCGCCAAAACGTTTGGGGTCTGATCCGAACCGGAGCATCGCCCCGGTCTCGGTGGGAACGTAATAGGCCAGGAGCCGCGAGCCGTCGGCGAAGCGGTCCAGCGTTTTCGCGAGGTCGGCTTCGAGCACGGGCCAGGGCGCGATGTCGATGTCGCCGCGCAGCAGCGCCTGAAGGGCGACCGCGCGCGTCGGAAAGAAGTGGATCTCGAGGCGGCCGAGCTTTGGCGTGCCCAGCACGTAGTCCTGGTACGCGGAGAGCGTGATGCTCCCGGGGAGCCAGGCCGCGATCGCGAAAGCGCCGGCATGGACCGGCTCGCGCGCATACGCGACGCGCTGCTCGGCAGTCGCCTGTGCCAGCCGGTGGCTGGGCATGACGTGCGGTCCGAGCGCGTAGTCGTCCCATCGCTCTCCGTTCCGGTAGAGCACGCGGACGTCGCGCGCCGTGACCACCTGGACGTCGACGATCCGGTCGGCCATCCAGCGGGCCAGCGTCCCAGGTGGTGCGCTCCGGTCCTGCTGCCAGGCGAACCGAACGTCGGCTGACGTAATTGGCTCGCCGTCCTGCCACTTGGCGTCACGCAGTCGGAACGTGGCGACGAGGCGACCGTCGGGCGCGTCGGGGTCGTCGGTCACAACACGGACACCGCCGTTCTCGAGGGTCGGGACCGATTCGGCGAGTCGCGCGGTGGGCTCGTCGTGCGCGTCGCGCCGAACGAGCGTTTCCGTGATCGCGGAGGCGACGAAGCGCGCGGAGGGGTCGTCGGCGAATATCGAGCGCGGCTCGCCGACGAGACCGACCACGACATCGCGTCGCGTCGGAGGCGGCGTGGCACACGCGGTGACGACGGCAACGACGATGAGCGCGAGCGACATCGCGCGGCGCGGGATCAGGTCAGCGCGGTGAGGCGCCCAACCCTTTCTGGATCTCGACAGGGTCGCCGTCGAAACGGCCACCCATGGGAAGACGCGTGATGTAAACGGGCTGAGAGTCATCGAGCCTGACGAGTCTGAGCCAACGGAGGTAATCGATCTCTGCGCTGGGAGGCTGAGCACGGAAGTACTCCTGGATCACCGAGTGCGTGGCGGGCGCAGGGACCGACTGCTGCGTCGCCGCCTCGAGCGAGCTGCCGACAGCGAAGAACGTCACGCCGACCATAACGGTGACTTCGGTCAGGCGACCAAAGAACCGCGGTAGGCGAAGCCATGGACTCGGCGTTGCGCTTCTCGGGCCGACCGCTAGGCGGACGCGCCCGGGAGCGATGATCGTCCGACGCTCGCGAAGGGGCGCGAAGGCCCCCCGGAGCGCCGCGTCCACCGGTCGGCCGTTGCGGAGAGCGTCGTCGCATTCCCCGCACGTCCTGGCATGAGCCTCGAGCGCGCTCCGCTCCCCCGCGCCGAGCCGGTCGGCCCACGCGAGATACGCGGTTTGACGGGATTCGCAACCGCCCCAGATGAATCTCATTCGCCCTCGAGGGGCACAGGTGCCGTAGTCGGCTGGGGTGCCCTTAATGCAGTAGCGATGAGCGGGCGGCGCGGTTCGATGCCGAGCTCTGGATGTGCCGCAAGATGCGTTCGAAGGCGGCGGAGCGCGTAATGCAACCGCGATTTCACCGTCCCGACCGGACAGTCCATGACTTCCGCGATCTCCGTCAGGTTCAGGCCGTTCAAGTAGTGCAGCACGACCACAAGCCGGTGCTTGGGACCGAGCTCCTCGACCGCACCGAGCACGAGCCGTCGGAGCTCGGCCTGCTCGGCCATGTGCGAGGGCGAGCCGACCTCATTGGCGAGTGCCTCGTCGACAGCGTCGTCGAGCGATGAGAGGACCACGCCCTTGCGCGGGCGACGGTTGTACGAAAGGTTGACCGCGACCCGGTAGAGCCACGGACGAAGCGACGAGTCCGGCTCGAGACGGGCGAGGGCACGGTGTGCGCGGGCGAAGGTGTCAACGACGATCTCTTCCGCGGCCGAGGGATCCTTCGTGATCGCAAGCCCCAGACGGAAGATTCCATCGCGGTACCGGTAGAAGAGCGCATCGAACGCGGCGATCTCGCCGTCGCGGGCCGCGTACACGAGATCGTGGTCGGTCCGGAGATCCCCGGTTGCCGCATCGCGCTTGATTTTCATGTCGCGGAGACCTCCGGAAGGTACCGGCGGATGCCGCGGAGCTTGCGATCGCCGCCGAGCCGGCCGCGCTCGACCACGCCCTTCGTCGGGGCATGGATGAACTCGGTGGCGCTCGTGGCGAGAGCGACATGGGTAACCGACTCGGCTCCAAAGAACATGAGGTCGCCTGCTCGAGCCTCTTCCACCTTTCGGCCGAGCATGGCCTGTTGATCCGCGTCCCGCGGTAGGGCCACCCCGTTCAAACGGTACACCTGCTGGACGAATCCGGAACAGTCCAAACCCAGTCCGGTCGTACCGCCCCATAAGTAAGGAACGCCAATGAATGATTCCGCTGTTTTCAGGTAGTCATCGGACGTCGGGTAGCGCTTGGCGACTTCTCCGTCGCTTGTCGTGTCGGCGACCGCGAGAAATCCGATCCGCGAATCCGACCGGGCGATGTCTGTTCTCAACGGGATTTCGGCCCACTCCGGGCTCGGCGCGACGCCGCCAATGCTCGTCGCCCGGAACATCTGCGGCGGTCGGGTGCCGGCAGGAAGCCTCTCGATGACGGGCGACGCGCGCGTCGCCCGCTCGTGCAGGTCCGCCAGAAGCACCGCGACGATCCCGATGTTGTTCGATCCCGGAATCTCGAAGATCCGGCCGGCCCTGATCCATCCGAGGTACTGATCCGGCCCCTGCACGTACCGCCAGTCGCTCCGCTCCCCCAGCACGGTGGCCATCTCAGTGAGATGGGCCTGGTCGACCAGCTCCGAATCCTCGCTGGGCTCGGCTCGCAGATCCGCGATCCCGACGGTTATCAGCGCTTTGGGTGGCGCGACCATCGCGACTCGCGTCGACGCGCGGACTAGGTCGGTCGCTGCCACTTGAGCTTCGGGTTGCGCGCAGCGCTCACCTCGTCGAGTCGCGCGAGCGGCGCGTTCTTGGGTGCCGCCTTCACCGACGCGGGGTCTGTCTTCGCTCTCTCGGCGATGCGAATCATCGTGGCGGCGAACGCGTCGAGCGTCTCGCGCGGCTCCGTCTCCGTCGGCTCGATCATCAGCGCCTCGGGGACGACGAGCGGGAAGTACACGGTCGGCGGGTGGAACCCTTCGTCGATGAGCGCCTTCGCGACGTCGAGCGCCGACACGCCCTGCTTCTTCTGGCGTGACGCCGAGAGCACGAACTCGTGCATGCACGGGCGATCGAACGCGACGTCGTACGAGTCGCGGAGCTGCGCGAGGAGGTAGTTCGCGGCGAGGATCGCATCGTTCGATGCCTCGGCGAGGCCCTCTTCGCCGAGCGTTCGCATGTACGTGTACGCGCGGACGAGCACGCCGAAGTTCCCGAGGAACGTCCGCACGCGCCCGATAGAGTCGCCGAGGCCGGCCGGCGGCTCTTCGTCCCGCGCCGTGTCGAGGTCATAGCGGCCCTGCTCGTCACGGACGATCCACGGCTTCGGTAGGAACGCTCGCAGCGGCTCCTTCACGCAGAGCGGGCCCGCACCGGGGCCGCCCGCGCCGTGGGGGGTGGAGAAGGTCTTGTGCACGTTGATGTGGATGCAGTCGAAGCCGAGGTCCCCCGGCCGCGCGACGCCGAGCAGCGCGTTCATGTTCGCGCCGTCTCCGTACACGAGCCCGCCGACGGAGTGGACCGCGTCACAGACCTCGCGAAGGCGCTCCTCGAAGAGGCCGAGCGTGTTCGGGTTCGTCAGCATGAGACCGACCACGTCGTCGCCGAGCGCGGCCTTCAGCGATGCGAGGTCGATGTTGCCGTGCGCGTCGCTCTTGACGGTCGTGACCTCGAAGCCGCACATCGCGGCCGAGGCGGGGTTCGTCCCGTGCGCCGTGTCCGGGACGATCACACGATGGCGCTTCGCGCCCTCGCCGCGCTTTTGGTGGTACGCCTTGAACATGAGGATCGCGGTGAACTCGGCCTGAGCGCCGGCGGCGGGCTGCAGCGTGACCGCGTCCATGCCCGTGAGCTTGGCGAGCATTACCTCGAGCTCCGCGAGCAGCGTCAACGCGCCCTGGACCGTGCTCTGCGGCTGCTTCGGATGGAGATCCGCGAACAAGGACGCGACACGGTCGTTGATCTTCGGGTTGTACTTCATGGTGCAGGAGCCGAGCGGGTACATCCCCGTGTCGACCGCGTAGTTGAGCTGCGCTAGGTGCGTGAAGTGACGCACGACCTGCGGCTCGGTGAGCTGGGGGAGACCGAGCGGTGTTCGCCTCCGGAATGCGTCCGGGATCTGCGCGTTGGCCTCCTCCCCACCGCGGACGTGGCGGCCGGCGCGGCCTTCCTCGTGTATCTCGACGAGCAGCGGCTCGAGCGCCGGCACCGCCGTCTTCACGCCGGAGTCGGGGATGACCTGCGTGCGGATGGTCATCGGGCGGTCACCGTTTCGCGCACGCTCGCGGCGATGCTCTCGATCGCGGCGACGAGCGCATCCATCTCCGCGTCGGTCGTCATCTCGGTGCATTGGATGACTAGATCGTCGCGGTCCCCGTAGTGCGCCGCCGTCGCCTCGACGAGGACGTTGTCCACGAGAAGCGCGTTGCGGAGCGCATAGCCGCTGCCCTCGCGGCCCGCGGCGAGCCTCGGCACCCGAAGCGCGAACCGGTCGAAGAAGTCGCCTTCGGTCGACACGGAGCAACCGGGCAGCGCGCCGAGACGGTGCGCGAGCGCGTGCGCCTTCGCAACGCCGAGCCGTGCCGCGGCGCTCAAGCCTTCCGGCCCCAGCAGGGCGAGGTAGACCGCCGCCGTGATGGCGGCGATCGCCTCGTTCGTGCAGATGTTGCTCGTTGCCTTCTCTCGGCGGATGTGCTGCTCGCGGGTCTGCAGGGTGTTCACGAAGCCGCGCATCCCGCGAGCGTCGCGCGTCTCGCCGACGACGCGTCCCGGCATCTGACGGACGAGCGCGGTGCGGCAGGCGAGGATGCCGAGGTACGGCCCACCGAAGCTCATGGGGATCCCGAGCGGCTGTCCCTCCCCCACCGCGATGTCGACGCCGAGCGCCCCGGGCGGCTCGAGAAGCGCATTGGCGTGCGGCTCGGTCACCTCGATGCAGAGCGCGCCCGCGGCGTGCGCGGCGTCGGCGATCCGGCGCACGTCGACGAGACCGCCGAATGCGTCGGGGTGCTGCACGATGAGACACGCCGCGCCCTCGGCCGCGGACAAAAGATCGCGCGTCGGGACTTCCACGATCTCGAGATCCGGTCCCCTCGCGTACGTGCGCAGCGTGCGACGGAACTCGAAGTACACCTCGCCCGCGATGACAACCTTCTTGCGGCCGGTTGACCGGACCGCCATGAAGGCGGCCTCGGCGACTGCGGAGCCGCCCTCGTACATGGAGGAGTTCGCGATGTCCATCGCGAACAGCTCAGCGATGAGGGACTGGTACTCGAAGATCGACTGCAACGTTCCCTGGCTCACCTCGGGCTGGTAGGGCGTGTACGCGGTGAGAAACTCGCCGCGAAGCGCGAGCACCGCCACCGCCGCGGGAATGTAGCGACGCTGCACGGGCCCGCCGAGGAAGAACGGCCCCGCGCCGGCGGAGCGGTTCTTCGCCGCGAGCGACTCGAGATGCGCTTGAATCTCGAGCTCGGACATTCCGGCGGGAAGACCGAGCTTCGGCCTGAGCGCGTCCTTCGGGATCGCGGTGAGGAGGTCGTCGACGCTCTTGATGCCGACGCGCTGGAGCATCGCCGCGCGGTCGGCGTCGGTGTGCGAGGAGTAGGGGTTCTTGTTCAATCTCTCGGCGATTAGTCCCCGCCGGCACCGGCGGTCTCGCCGATGTGCGAGCGGTAGTCCGTCGGCGAGAGCAGCTGCGTGAGCTCGCCCTTGTCGGCGAGACGCACCTTGACCAACCAGCCGTCGCCGTAGGGCGCGCTGTTGACGAGCTCGGGCTTCTCGATGACCTTCAGGTTGCGCTCCACCACCTCGCCTGAGATCGGCGCATAGATGTCGGACGCCGCCTTCACCGACTCGACGACGCCGAGGCTCGAGAACTGACGCACGGTCGCACCCTTTTCCGGAAGCTCGACAAAGACAACGTCCCCGAGCTGCTCCTGCGCGAAGTGCGTGATGCCGATCGTGGCAACGCCGCCGTCGGAGCGCACCCACTCGTGCTCCTTGGAGTACTTCAGGTCGTCGGGAACGCTGCTCACTCGGGCCTCCGATAAAAAGGTGTTTTGACTACCGTAGCGGGAACGTCCTTCCCGCGGATGCGGACCGCGAGGGCCGTTCCAACCTTCGAAAGGGGCGTCGGGACGTATGCCAGCGCGATGTTCTTCTCGACGGTCGGTCCGTAGGTGCCGCTCGTGACCTGGCCGACCACCTCTCCGTTTTGCGTGACCTCGTAGCCGTGGCGAGCGACGCCGCCCTCGACAACGAGTCCGGCGATCTTGCGCGTGGGCCCTGCGGCCTTCTTCGCGGCGATCGCGTCTCGACCGATGAATTCCTTGTCGAGCTTGCACGTCCAGCCGAGGCCCGCTTCGATCGGGTCGGTCGTCTCGTCGATGTCATTGCCATAGAGCGAGAAGCGCGCCTCGAGGCGCAGCGTGTCGCGCGCGCCGAGCCCGATCGGCTTTAGCCCGATGAACTTGCCGCGCTCGAGCAAGAAGTCCCAGACCCGGCCCGCCTGTGCGTTCGGAACGAAGATCTCGAAGCCGTCCTCGCCGGTGTACCCGGTTCGTGCGAGCGTCGCGCTTCCGCCGGCGACCTCTGCGCCGGTCACGCCGAACGACGGGATCTCGCGCAGGTCGGTCGTTGTCACCGTTTCGAGGATCTGAGCGGCCCGCGGTCCCTGGATCGCGATGAGCGCCGTCTCGTAGGAACGATCGTCGAACACCACGTCTTTGCTCAGGTGCGCGAGCACGTGCGCGCGGTCCTTCGCGATGTTGGCCGCGTTCACAACCATGAGGAACTCGGTCTCCGCGGTTCGATAGACGATGACGTCGTCCACGATGGTCCCGCGCTCGTTGGTCAGGAGTCCGTAGCGTGCCTGATAGATCTCGAGGCCGGCGATGTCGCTCGAGACGAGACGATCGACGAGCGCGCCCGCGCCGCGACCTTGGAAGACAAACTCGCCCATGTGCGAGAGGTCGAAAAGGCCCGCGACCGACCGGACGGCGCGATGCTCGGCGACGATGCCCTCGTACTGGATCGGCATCTCGTAGCCCGCGAACGGGACGATCTTCGCGCCGAGTGCCTCGTGCTTGTCGTACAGCGGCGTGCGTCGCATCGATGGCGCCTCGGTCGCCATCAGGCGGCCTCGCCAGCTGCCGCGAGCGCGCGATCGAGGATCTCGCGGTAGGTATCGAACGACAGCAGGCGCCGCGCTTCGTCCGCCGGGACCCAGCGGACCTCGTCGTACTCGTGATCGTGCGCGGAGGTGTCGCCGCCGGTGGGCTCCATCAGGAAGAAGTGCACGAACTTGTGCACGCGCTCGCCCGGCGCCGCAAACCAGTAATCGGTCGTGCCGATGTCACGGACGATGCGGACCTTGAGGCCCGTCTCTTCCTCAACCTCGCGGAGCGCCGTGTCCTCTATCTCCTCGCCCTTGTCCGGCGTGCCCTTCGGAAAGACCCATGTGCCGTCGGCATGGCGGCCCGTGAGGACAACCTCTCGTTTCCCATCGCGGTCGCGAAGGACAACGCCGCCTGCGGCGATGGCGTCGCGGATGCGTGAAGGCCGGCGGGTACGGATCGTCGGCATGGGCGGATCCTCCCGGAACGTGAGAAGGCGAGTCTAGCTAAGAACGAGCGACGAGGGATTCACTCCCGAGGAGCGAGTCCTTCAGCCTTGAGCCCGTGGCGAGTCATGGAGGAGGCGAAGCCGACAGGACGAGCTGCTTAGAGAAGGCGCGTGTTGTTGATGACGAGTGCGAAGCTGCAGTGCAGGAACTCCGCGGCGCGCCGCGACAGCATCATGCGCGGCAGGAAAATCTCGAAGTACTCCATGATCGGCGAGACCTCGGTGTCGACCGAGAGCTCAAGGGTGATGAGCTTCTCCTTGCGGCTGACCTTGATCTCCGAGGCCGTGACCGCGTAGTTCACGCGGTCGTGGATGTCGAATGAGGTCGACTTCGGGTTTCGGACCCGGCTTCGGTGCACGTCGCTCTTGTCCGCGATGATGACCGCGGCGGACACCGCGCTCACCGGCAGACCGCCTTCGTCCTCCTCATGATTGGCGACGGCGCCCATCATTGTCGCGACCTCCTCGAGCGGGAAGCCGAGGTCGATCAGGATGTCCTTCGCGAGCAGGGCGCCCGTCTGCGCGTGCTTCTCCCTCGTCACGACGTTGCCCATGTCGTGCAGGTAGGCCGCGACGGCGGCGATCTCGCAGCGTCGCGCGTCGTGACCGAGTGACTTGAGGATGAACCGGGCTCCATCCGCCGACGTGTTCGCGTGCCGCTCGCCGTGCTCCGTGTAGCCAATAGCGCCGGTCTGCTGGTTGGCCGAGCGGATGAAGACCTTCACGCGCTCATCGGTCTTGACCATCTCGAGCGTTGGGCCTTCGCGCTTCGCCTCGACGGGAGTCCTTGTCTTCGTCTCGGAGCGATGGGCCTTCTTCTGCTCATCCGGAGCGTTGGTGTCGTCAGGCCGCGGGGCCTGTATGGCGTCGGTCATCGACGAAACTCTAATCCGGCGCCCTCATTCCGCGTACGCCTTCTGCAATCGCTCGGCAACCTGCTGCAGCCAGCGAAGCTCGAGGAGCCCTGCGCGGCACACGACCATCCCCCGCGTGAAGGCGAGCCACGGCTTGAGCGTCCCTCCGAGGAGGCCGAGCCAGGTCGAGCTTGTCGCGTCGACCTTCGGCCCGGGTCCTTTGATATCGGCGATCTCGGCGTGCAGCTCACCCGCTCCAGCCTTGAACTCGATCGCGCGGCCGATGTCGGTGAAACGGAGCAGCGCCCGACCGGCCTTCACATCCTTCAGCGCGGCGCGCACCGTGTCGGTCCCGCTCGCCGCCGTGAGGATCCGCAGCACAAGGTCGGGCACGTCGTTCCCGGCTCCATCGGTCTTCGCCCGCGTCTGCGCCTCGGCCAAAGCGGCGGCGAGCTCCTCCTTGGTCACGTCAGGCGAGCTTCAGGTCGCTGCGTGCCACGACCGGCATCTCGGTCCCGCGATGCCGCAACACGAAGAACGCCGCGGCGCCGATCATCGCGCCGTTGTCGGTGCACAGCCCGGGACGGGGCACACGGAGCGGATGGCCGATGCGCCGGGCGATCGCCTCGCGGAGTGCGAGGTTCGCGGCGACGCCGCCTCCGAGGAGGACCGTTTCGACCGCGTGCTCGGCGGCGGCGCGCGCGGTCTTCTCGGCGAGCATCTCGGTGATCGCCTTCTGAAATGAAGCGGCGACGTCGGCGACGGGCACGTCCCCTTTCTTCTCGAGGTCGCGCACGAGCCGCAGCACCGCGGTCTTGAGACCGCTGAACGAGAAATCGAAACGATCCGCGGGCAGCGCGCGCGGTAGCGGGAACGCGTTCGGGTCGCCTTCCTTCGCGATCCGCTCGATCACCGGGCCGCCGGGAAACCCAAGGTGGAGTAGCCGTGCGACCTTGTCGAACGCCTCACCCGCCGCGTCGTCGATCGTGCGTCCGAGCGGCCGGAAGCGGCGGTGCGCCTCCATCAGGACCAGATCGCTGTGCGCGCCGCTCACGACGAGCACCACCGCGGGGATGTTTGGTTCAGGCGGGGGGTTCTCGGGGGGCGAAGCCCCCCGGTTGTCGTCGTAGAGCCAGTTTGCGTACACGTGTCCTTCGAGGTGATTCACGCCGACGAACGGCAGCCCGGCCGCGAGCGCGAGGCCGCGCGCGTAGTTCGCGCCGACGAGAAGGCAACCGATGAGCCCAGGCCCAACGGTCGCCGCGACCGCGTCGATCTCGGAGAGCTGCCGCCCCGCGTCGCGCAGGGCCTTCTCCGTGATGACGTCGAGCGTGCGGAGGTGCTCCCGCGCCGCGACCTCGGGGACGATGCCGCCGGTGTCCTGGTGGACGAGCTGCGATGCGACGATGTTCGAGCGGATCCGTCGGCCGTCCTCGACGACCGCGACGCCGGTCTCATCGCACGACGTCTCGATCGCGAGGATCCTCAACCGGTCTCCTGCAGATCTGCCCTGAGCTTCGCGAGGCGGTCGCGCACGGCGCGCTCGCGCAGCCGCTCGGTCCACATGATGAGCGCGTCCTCGTTGTTGTCCGAGTAGTAACGCCGGCGCACACCGGCGCGGCGGAAGCCGTACTTCTCATAGAGCTTCTGCGCCGCCAGGTTCGAGGCGCGAACCTCGAGGGTGATCCACTCGGCGTTGAGCGCGGAAGCCATCTCGAAGACGCGCACGAGGAGCCGCTCGCCGATCCGCCGGCGACGTTGCTCGGGGTGCACGGCGAACGTGGTGATGTGGGCCTCGTCGACCATGAGCCAGAGTCCCGCGTAGCCCACGATGCGGCCGCCGTCGCGCGCCACGAGGTAGCGCGCGTTCTTGTTCTGCGTGAGCTCATGGCGGAACGCGTTCGCCGGCCACGGAACCGGGAAGGAGGCGCGCTCGACCTCCTGCACGCCGTCGATGTCGTCGAGGGTCATGTCCTCGATGACGATCGGAAATGTCGCGACCATCCCTTTGAAGGTACCTCAGGATCGCTTGGGAAGACCGAGCGCGCGCTCGTCGGACGGCGGCGAGGCGAAAGGTTGCTCGAATGACCCGCGGATCGAGGGCTGCCGTACGTAAAGCGGCTCGATCTCGCTGATCTTCACTTGCGTGCGCGTTTCGAGCTCGCGCCAGCCGAGCTCGGCGAGGTAACCGGCGCGGCGCACCCTCGAGGCCGGCGAGGCGAAGAGGGCCTTCGGACCAAGCAGGTCGCGAAGTGCCGCCTCGGCCTCGGCGTCGATCTCGCCGACGAAGAGGGTGTGCGTGCCGATCTGGCGGCAGATCTCGTCGAGGCTCGCGACGAGGAAAGGGGAGCGGCGCATCCACTTGCGGTTCCGCTCCTGGTAGAACGCCGCGTAGAACAGGTCGCGACCGGCGCGGAGCAACGGACAGGTGCGCTGCTTCGAGGGCGCGTGCGGGTACGCGAGGACGTCGAGCGTCGAGATGCCCACGAGCGCGGCGCCGTTGCCGCGGGCGATCCCCTGACCCGCCGCGATCGCCACGCGGAGGCCGGTGAACGATCCAGGCCCGACCGCGACCGCGACGCGGCTTACCGACGAGAGCGCGGTCCGGGTCGAGAGGAGCGCGCGCTCGATCGCGGGGAAGAGCTCGTCCCCCTGCCGCCGTTGGGCGCGCCAGGTCTCCTCGGCGAGGACGTCGCGACCGTCGAAGAGCGCGACCGACGCCCAGTCGGTCGACGTGTCAAGCGCTAATAACACTGGCGCGCAGCTCGTCGACGAACTCGGCGGAGCGCGGTCCCGTCGCGGCGACGACGATGCGCCGCTTCGTATCGGCGATGTGCTCGAGCGTCACCTCAAGACGATCGTCAGGCAGCAGAGGGCCGGCGCGGTCGGGCCACTCGATGACCGTGACGCCACCGGCGTCGAGACATTCTTCCCAGCCGGTGTTCGCGAGATCGACACCCTCGAGGCGGTAGAGGTCGATGTGAAAAAACGGGAGCCGGCCGCCTCCGTGCTCCCGGAGGATGATGAAGGTCGGGCTCGAGATGTCGGTCGGGTCGATGCCAAGGCCGATCGCGACACCGCGAGCGAGCACGGTCTTACCCGTCCCGAGCTCGCCGGAAAGGGCGAAGACGTCGTTCGGGCGCGCAGCCCGCCCGAGACGCTCGCCGAGCCGTTCGGTGTGCAGAGACGAATGACTCACGAGGTCGAGCGAGGCAACCTGGCGTCGTTGGTCACCCACTCGCGACCTCGCGAAGGAACTTGCGACGCGCGAGGAACAGTCGGATGGTGATGCCGAGGAAGGATCCGAACAGGGCGGCCCAAATCGCGAGCCACCATTCCTGCGGGACCTGACAGAGAAACGCCACGCCCGACCCACAGCCCAGTGCGCCGACGAGAGGGATGAAGCCGAGGGCGCCGATGAACGTGCGGCGTCGGCGAAGCGAGCGCTGGCCCGCCTCGAACATCTGCCGTCGCTTGTCCTCGGAGCGCTTCTCGCGCTTCTCGGACGTCGCCGGTCGATGTTCGGCCGCATCGCGCCGCTCGCGCCGCCGTCGACGTCGTGCCACGAAAGGGAGGCTAGCGCTCGGCGGAGCTGCGGTCGCTCGCGCTCGGGGTGAGCTCTTCCTCGGTCTGCGCCGGCTCCTCGTGATCGCTGTCGCCTTCGCCGGTATCGCCGTCCGCGCGGTCCCCAGGCGGATAGGCATCCAGCGCCGGCCGGTCGCCGGTTAGCGCGATGTCGGGTGCGGGCGTCTCGGCCCGACCGATATCGGCGGTGCTGAACACAAAGAGCCGGGCTGACGCGGTATGGATCGCGGCGCGCGCGCCGGCGAGCGCGGCGAACGGCTTGTACACGGCGGGCGGGAGACCTGCCGACCCGAAGCCCATGAGGCAGAGGACGGTCGGCCGGTCGTCGCGGCCGGGTGATCCCGACGCGGTCACCGCGTCGCCATAGACGACACGAAGGCCGGCGGGGGGAACCCCACCCGCAACGAGTCCAGCGATGCCGCACGCATGCGCGCGCGTGATGACTTCAGCCGACACCCGGGCGCCCCCGACGATGATCCGGCCGCCCAGGCGCACGTCGATACGCGTCGGAGCGAGATCGGCGTTGGGCCCGTCGACGCCGAGGGTGAGCTCGCCGATCGCGTCGGGCCCGTACGCTGCGGCACCCTGGAGGCACCACGCTTCGCCTTCGATCTCCACGATCGCGTCGTCGGAGCGCGAGACGACGCCGTCGAGGGTCGCTCGTACGGTCCAGCGGTCGACGACGGGGGCGATGTATAGGTCCCCATCGACCGTGACATGCAGGAGACGTCCATCGATGGGCGCGGTGACGCTGCGCGCAAAGCGGCGCCCGACCCGCGCGAGCACCGTTCCGGCAACCACGTCGCTGCCGACCCGCACATGGAGCTCGCGATCGAGATCGGAGGGAGAAAGACCAAGACGTCGCGCGCCGGGCACGCGGAGCGCACCCGCGAGGGTGGCGCCGGCCGCGACGATGTCGCCCGCGCGCACGAGCTCGCCGACCTGCGCGCGCTTGGTCACTCCGATGGGCAGCGAGTGATCGGCAGTCCAGCGCTCGCGACGCCAGGTCACGTCGGGCCTCCGTCGTGGGCAGCCGCTTGCAGCGCGGCGTGCCAACGGGCGACCGTTGGAATGCGTTCGCCGTCGCGCTCGGGTAGCGAGAGCGGCCGTCCACGTGCGTCGATGAGCACCCCGAGCTCCCCCGACCGTCCGTGACCTCGTATGCCCGCACCGTCGACCGCGACTTCGACGTCCTGGCCGATCGCTAGCAGGCCGAATGATCCGGGGTCCACCCGTGTCACGCTCCGGCCAGATGCCCGAACGATCCTGATCTTCGCGGGCCGGCGTGGCGTCACCGAGACCACCATCGCGATGCGCTCCGCGCGTCCCTCATCGGGCTCGCGGAAGACCGTCGACACCGCAGTCGGCTCAAGGCCATCGACCAAGACGAGAAGGCTTTGCCCTGACTTTGGGAGCGACGCCACCCGGCCGGTGACGAGGATCGCCGGCGCGGAGCGCATCGCGGCGACGTCGAACCCAGCGTCGGCCACGTCGCGCAGCGCGTGCGCGATCGCCTCACGGGCGAGGGCCATCTCGAGCAGGACCGCGGCCTCGGTCGTCGCCAGGTCTCCCACCAGCGGGCGTATGCGGTTGAACATGCGCTCGAGCAGCGCGGGGGCATCGATCGGCCAGGGCAGCCAGCGGCGGACGCTATCAAGGCTGGCGCGAACGACGACGTGATCGGCGCCCATACCCAGTCCGAGGGGGACGAGATGTGCGGCTTCGACGCGACCGTCCGGGCGGGCGAGGACGAGTGACGTCGAACGCTCCGTCACGTCGATGGCGAGGGCTGTGGTCCCGCTCGTCGTCGCAAGGGCCCGCGCGCCGTCCTCGATGAGGACGTCACGCAACACGACGCTCTCGCTCCCGGCGCGACGTAGGTCGCGGAGCGCCTCGACCATCTCGGAGACCGCCGCGAAACGCTCGAACTCGAACGGGTGGGCGTGCAGGCGGAGGGCATCGGCGACGCCCGTATCGACGAGGCCAAAGATGCGCGGCATGGGCCGCTGCGCACCGCAGCCGAGACGCAGCGCCTCGAGAAGCTCGGCAAGGGCGCCCTGGTCCTTTGGTCCACCCTGTATTGCGACGACGTCGGGTTTGGCGTCGCGAAGGGCTTGCGCGGCCTCGACGAACGAACGCGGATCGGTCGCTCGAACGCGTGCGACGACTTCCGCGCCGGAGGCGAGCGCGAGATGAGCGACGGCGCGACGCGATGCCTGTTCGCGACCGTGAACGAGGGCGACGCGAAGTGATCGCCCGAGCGTGACGCGGGTCTGCTCGACCGGGGCTTCGGTCCCGGTCGAGACTGTCATCGTGTCGCCGTCGTGGTGCGCGCCGCCTCCCGGACGAAGGCGTCGAAGATCCGGCGCGCATCGGTCGAAACCTCGTTGGTCCGCTCGGGATGCCACTGCACGCCCACCACCCATCGCCGGCCGGCCAGCTCGAACGCCTCGATGAGACCGTCGATGGTCACCGTCGCGACAAGTCCACGGCCGAGCGTTTCTTTGGTCACGGCCTGGTGATGGCGCGAGTTGACGCTGATCGTCGCTCCGCCCGTCGCTCTCGCGAGCCGGGAGCCGGGTTGCACGATCACGTCGTGGTGCTCGACGAGGCCCTCGCGTTCCTCGGGCCGATGCCCGGGAACATCCTGGACGAGGCTGCCGTCTCGCACGATGTTGAGGACTTGGAAGCCGCGGCAGATGCCAAGTACCGGGAGGTCGCGTTCGATCGCGGATTTTGCGATCTCGATCTCGAGGGCGTCGCGGTCCGTGTCGACCTCGGCGCACGCGATGTCCGCCTCGCCATACCGGGCCGACTCGATGTCGCCGCCGCCGGAGAGGCAGAGCCCATCGACGTCGTACGGCACGACATCGCCTGGATGCAGCACGACGAGATCCGCGCCTGCGCCCTCGAGTGCATCGCGATACCGCTTGTGCGATGCCTCATGGAGCGCGGACGGTCGGGACAGCGTGAGCGCGATGCGTGGACGCACTGGAGTCATGGTATGGAATCACGAAGGCTCGCGCGGTCGATGAGCTCGATGAGCACGCCCCCGGACGCTCGCGGATGGATGAACGCGACCATGCCCTCGGCCCCTCGCCGGGGCGCACGGTCCACGAGCTCCACCCCTTCGCGCTCGAGTCGGCCGAGCGTGCCCACCAGGTCGTCGACGACGTAGCAGACGTGATGGAGCGTCGGCTTCGCCCGCTCGGCGACGAACTTCGCGACGCCCGACTCCTCATCGATCGGCTCGATCAGCTCGATCCGCTGCCTTGCGTCTCCCAGGAACGCGACGCGGACGTGCTGGTCGGCGATCTCGCGGATCGGTTCGGCGGCCAGGCCGAGCCTGTCGCGGAAGAACGGGAGCGCTCCTTCGATACGGGGGACCGCGATCGCGACGTGATGCAGCGGGCCGAGCTTCACAGACGTGGCGGGACGTAGGTGCCGAATACGTCGCGCAGGTCGGCGCAGATCTCGCCGAGCGTCACATCAGCCTCCACTGCCGCCAGGATCAGGGGCACCAGGTTCGCCGTGCCGCGCGCAGCGGTCACGAGGTCCGCCCGGGCCCTTGTCGCGCGGGAGGCCTCGCGCCGGCCCCGTAGCTCGGCGAGACGCGAGCGCTGCCGTTCGACCACGGTTTGGTCGACCCGCGTGATCGGGACGTCGGGCCGGTCACCCTCGGCGCGGTAGGCGTTGACGCCGACGATGACCTTCTCCTTGCTCTCGATCGCGCGCTGCTGCTTGTAAGCGGAATCCTCGATCGCGCGCTGCTGATAGCCCTGCTCGATGCCAGCGAGCGCGCCGCCGAGGCCATCGATCTTCTTGATCTCGGCGAGCGTGCGGCGCTCGATGTCGCTCGTGAGTGCCTCGATCGCGTGCGCACCGCCCAGCGGGTCGATGGTCTCGGCGACGCCAGATTCCTCGGCGATGATCTGCTGAGTCCGGAGGGCGACCCGCACGGACTCCTCGGTGGGGAGGCCGAGGGCCTCGTCGTACGCGTTGGTGTGGAGCGACTGTGTTCCGCCGAGCACCGCCGCGAGGGCCTCGATCGCGGTGCGCACGATGTTGTTCTGCGGCTGCTGCGCGGTGAGCGTCGAGCCCATGGTCTGCGTGTGGAAGCGGAGGGCGAGCGAGGCCGGCGCCTTCGCGCCGTACCGGTCCCGCATGACCGCGGCCCACACCCGCCGCGCGGCGCGGAACTTGGCGACCTCCTCGAGGAGCGTCGAGTGCGCGGCGAAGAAGAACGAGAGCTGCGGCGCGAACCGATCGACGTCGAGCCCACGCTCCACGGCCGCGTCTACGTAGGCGATGGCATCCGCGAACGTGAACGCGAGCTCCTGCACGGCGTCCGCACCTGCCTCGCGGATGTGATAGCCGCTGATCGAGATCGCGTTCCACCGAGGATGGCGCTCCGCGCAGTACGCGATGAGGTCGGTCGCGAGCCGCATGGAGGGCCGCGGCGGGAAGATGTACGTCCCCCGCGCGATGTACTCCTTCAGGATGTCGTTTTGCGTCGTGCCGGCGACGCGGTCGGCGGCAACGCCCTGTCGCTTCGCGATCGCGGCGTACATGGCGAGGAGGATCGCGGCGGTGGCGTTGATGGTCATCGAGGCCGTCACGTCGCCCATCGGGATGCCCTCGAAAAGCCGCGCGAAATCGTCAAGGGAGCTGATGGATACGCCGACCTTTCCGACCTCGCCGGCGACGCGCGGATCGTCGGCGTCATAGCCCATCTGCGTCGGGAGATCGAACGCGACGGAGAGCCCGGTCTGTCCCTGTTGGAGCAGGTAGCGGTATCGC
Organism: Candidatus Limnocylindria bacterium; assembly: GCA_050692175.1. Classification (GTDB taxonomy): domain Bacteria; phylum Chloroflexota; class Limnocylindria; order P2-11E; family P2-11E; genus 3-1-20CM-2-70-9. The sequence goes on from JBOGTG010000100.1 coordinate 25,649, forward strand.
GCGTTCGACTCCTCGGCCGTGCCGAAGCCGGCGTACTGCCGCATCGTCCAGAGACGTCCGCGATACATCGTCGGCTGGACGCCCCGTGTGTAAGGCGGCTCCCCGGGGAGACCCGGATCGGCGTCAGCGGGGTCGAAGATCGGCGGCATTGGCGCGCCGTAGGTGGTCTCGAATTTCGCGCGCTCGGGAACGCGCTTGGTGGCGTCCGCGTACTTGGTCCGTTCCCATTCGGCGCGGTCGCGACTCTTCTTCGACACGTCGCGATGGTACGCGGCGATAGAGTCTGGGAATGCTGCTGAAGACCCTCGCCGCATTGGCGGCCATCTCGGCGGCTTTGGCTTACGCGCCGTCAACCGCGTTCGCGTGCTCATGCGTGCCCTTCACGAAGCCGGAGTCCGCCCGACAGGCCACGCTCGTCTTCACCGGCACCGTTACTCGCGTAGACGTCCACAGTGGACCGCTTGTCTTCTCCACGATGGATCCCGTCGAGGTCGCGTTCGAGGTCGAGACCGTCTACAAAGGTTCACCGGCGAAAACGACGACGGTGTTCACGGCCGCAGGCGACTCGAGTTGCGGGTACGAGTTCGTGAGTGGTCGCCGTTACACGGTGTTCGCCTGGCTACTCGAAGGCAAACTCCATGCGGGCCTCTGCCAGGGCAACGTCGAGGGAGCGATCGATCCGCAGAGCTACCTGCTCGGCGCCGGATATGCGCCGGGCGCTGATCCGCCGCAGACCGCGCGGCTGCTCATCGGCGCGGCCGCGGTGACGGCCACGCTCCTGTTCATCGCGGTCGAGCGCCTTCGCAAGGCACGCGTCGCTTGACAGCTACCGCGGCCTGAAGACGAGCTGCCCGTCGATTTTTCCGAGCCGGTCCTTGGAGAAGCGCATCGGCTTGTACTCGCCCGCGTGCCAGAGCGGCGTCTGGTCGCCCCAGTACTTGGAGCCCGGCTGGCCGGACTGACCCACGGGCGTGATGGAGACGGAGTTATCGAGTTCGGAGAGGTCCGCGATCATCCGCTCGGACGCGTTCGTCGTCTGCTTGTACGGCGTCGCCGCATCGTAGGCGCCGTTGTTGACCGAGAAGCCGTCGCCGGCGCGCGGCAGCGGGCCGATGTTCAACAGGAGAGCGAGCGGGCCGATCGCGAGCGGATGCGCGAAGGTGATCGTGTGCAGGTCGCCCCACCGCCACTTTGCCGTATCCGTGCCGAAGCGCGCGGCGAGCTCACGGGTCGCGTCCGCGAGAGCGACCGTCGCGGCCCCATCGCGCCCGCGAATCGAAGGGTCGCCGGGGTCGTTGAACCACGCATCGCCCGGGTGCGAGAGGAGCTCGTGCAGGGCGAATACGGCGCGCCCATGATCCAGATAGTCCGCGTACAGCTCCTCACCAAGCTTCTCCTGGAAGGTCTGCGCGAGCATCCGCATGAGCCACACCTCGGTGACGGCCGCGCCTGCCGACTCCGCCGAGAGAGTACCGTCCCAGTCGCGCACGAGGGACTGCGCGCCGCGCTGGAGATCGTTCTTTGGCGCTGCCGCAAGGATCGCCTCGCGCCAACGCGCGACCGGGACCGAGGCGTAATCGGTCTGGAGCGCCCTCATCGCGGGTAGGTCCGCCTTCCCCAGGCGACCGAGGCGCTGGGCGATGTAGGTCGCGCGGAATCCCGGGTCCCATTCGCCCACGTAGCCGGCGCTCCGCGGATCCTGCGACGGCCGGTCGTTCGCGTTGACGATCATCCCGATCGGCGGATCGAGTACCGACGGATTCGCATCGGACGGGAGCACACCGCTCCAGTCGTACTCGCCGGTCCATCCGGGGACCGGCATCCGACCGTCGCCTTTCCGCGCGGGCAGCTGGCCGATGAGCTGGTACCCGATGTGACCGTCGACGTCTGCATAGCACGCGGATACGGCCGCGCCGCTGAAGTCAGCGGCCGCGGCGCGGAAGTCCTGCCAGCTGCCTGCTCGCGCGAGCGCGAACACGAAGTCCATCAGCCGGCCCGGATCGAGCGCCGTCCAGCGGAGCGCGAGAGGCGAGGTCTCGCCTTCCAGGATCGGCGTGATGATCGGTCCGTGGCGCGTGATCGCGACGTCAACGATCACCGGATCGGTTCGACCCTTCACGTCGATCCGCTCGCGCATGAAGGTGGCCGGCTCGAAATGTCCCTTGTACTCGTAGCGACGCGGATCGGTAGCGTCCTGCCGCTCGACAAAGAGATCTTGCGTGTCGGCGTACGCGTACGTGAGGCTCCATGCAACGCGGTCGTTGTGCCCGATGACGATCCCGGGAATCCCGGCGAACGAAAAACCGACGAGCTTGTAGCCCGCGCCCTCGAGACCGATCTCGTACCAGATCGACGGATTGCGGACGGCGAGGTGTGGATCGCCCGCCAGGATCGGTCTTCCGGTCGCAGTTCTCGATCCGGCGAGAGCCCAGCAGTTCGACCCGATGCCCGCACCCGCCCCCGGCAGCACCCTGGAGAGGGCGACCGCGCCCGGCAGCGAGGCGCCCGCCGCGAGATGCGGCGCGACCGCCGCCCATGCACTCTCATCGACGGAGGCCGAGTGGCCGGACGGATCGGGCATGAGGGTCGCGAGCACGCCCGTCCCGAAGCGTGATGCGAGTCCGGCGCGCAGGAGCTCTTGGTTGATGTTCTTCGCGGCGTCGTACGACTGAAGCTTGGCGACCACGAGCGAATCCAGAACCGACCATAGCTCCGCCTTGTAGCCGAGGATGACGAACTCGAGTGGCAGCGAATCGAGGTTCTGCTCGAGGAACTTGTTCACGCCGTCGGCGTACGCGCTCAAGTTCGCGCGGGTGTCGTCCCGAAGGAGCCGAAACTCCTGCGCGGCGACCCGCGCCAGTCCGAGGGTCCGGAATTGTCTGTCCGAATCGAGCGCTGGCTCGCCGAGCACCTGCGCGAGCCGACCCGCACCGGCACGCCGGTAGAGGTCCATCTGGAACAGGCGGTCCTGGGCGGTTACGTAGCCCTGCAGATAGAAGAGGTCGTGCGCGTTCTGGGCGTAGATGTGCGGCACCCCGTAGCTGTCTCGAAGGACCTCAGCGCGCTGGTCCAGCCCGAGCAGTCGGTGCTCGCCGTCGATGGTCGGAAGCGGTCGATAGATGAGGATGAGCACGGTCAGAACGAGGCTGGCGATCACCAGCAGGCTGATCGCCGCGACGACGGTTCCGGCCTTGCGCCGCCGACTAGTCACTCGCGATCACGATGAGGACGGCGCCGGCTTCGACCTTCGTACCCGCGGTCGCGCGAATCTTTGCGATGCGACCGGCCGACGGTGCGCGCAGCTCGTTCTCCATCTTCATGGCCTCGAGCGTGGCGAGTGGAGCGTCGGCATCGACTCGGTCTCCCTCCTGCACGTGCACTGCTTTGAGGAGCCCGGGCATCGGCGCGCGCAGCTCGACCCGGCCGGTCCGGGTTCCGGCGGCGCCGCGACTCGCGCGGAGCGCGCGCTCGTCGACGACAGCGGCGCGGACGTCATGGCCATCGACGTCGAGCCGGAGCGGGTCATGCGTGACGACGGTGATCTCGTGGCTCTCGCCGTCGAGCGTGATCGACCACTGCCGCCCGCGCACGGTCTCGCGGACATCGGCAGCGACGACGCGATCGTCGAGTGTGAAGCGGCCATCCTCGCCGAGCTCGACGCGGACGCGGGCCTCCTCGAGCGTGACCTCGTACCGCATCAGCGGAGCGCGTCCTCGCGCGCCGTTCGGGCCCACGGCGGATCGATGACCGGCGCCGCTCGCCGTTCGCCGCGGGCCCGCGTTGCCAGCACCGCCGCGAGCGCCGCTGCCGAGGTCGTGCCTTCGGTGAGGTCCTGCGCGACACGCCCGGCCCACCGATCGACGAAGGTCGTGCCGTAGCGTCCCGCGACGAAGTCCGGATCGACGAGCGCGAAGCGGTGAAAGGGCAGCGACGTCGGGATCCCCGCTACACGCATCTCCGCGAGCGCGCGCCGCATTCGGGCGATCGCCTCGCCGCGGTCGCGGCCGTGCGCGATCACCTTCGCGAGGAGCGGGTCGTACTCGTTCGGGACCACCATGCCTGGATAGAGTGCCGAGTCCACCCGGATGCCCGGGCCGGCCGGTTCGCGGATCAGCGCGATCACGCCACTCGCCGGAAGAAATCCTGCGTGCGGGTCCTCGGCCGTGACGCGGCACTCGATCGCGGCGCCCGATCGGACGACGTCGCCCTGCGCGAACGGGAGCGGCTCGCCTCCGGCGATCCGCAGCTGCAGCGCGACGAGGTCCAAGCCGGTGACCATCTCGGTGATGGGGTGCTCCACCTGGAGCCGGGTGTTCACCTCAAGGAAGTAGAACTCTCCGCGACCGTCCACCAGAAACTCGACGGTGCCGGCGTTCTCGTAGCCGGCGGCCCTGGCGATGCGCACCGCGGCGGCGCCGAGCTCCTCGCGAAGCCCGCCATCGACCGAAGGCCCTGGGGTCTCTTCGATGAGCTTCTGGTGGCGGCGCTGCACCGAGCAGTCGCGCTCACCCAGCCAGACGACGTTGCCTCTTTGGTCCGCGAGGATCTGCATCTCGATGTGCCGCGCGTTCTGTATCGCACGCTCGATGTAGAGCGCCGGCTGTCCGAATGCGGTCGTCGCCTCACCGGTCGCCGCGCGCCACGCGCCGTCGAACTCCTCCTCTTTGTCGACGGTCCGCATCCCTTTCCCGCCACCGCCTCCCGCGGGCTTCAGGAGGACCGGGTACCCAATCCTCTTCGCGGCCGACTTTGCCGCGGCCACGTCCGTCAGCGGCTCGGTCCCCTCGGCGATCGGGACCTGCGCCTCGCGCGCGAGGCGGCGCGCGGCGGTCTTCTCTCCGAGCAGACGCTGGACGGCGGCCGGTGGTCCGACGAACACGAGGCCGGCCTCGGCCACCGCCTGAGCGAATTCGGCGTTCTCCGAAAGGAACCCGTATCCGGGATGGATCGCGACTGCGCCCGACCGCCGCGCGACCTCGATGATCCGCGCCGCGTTGAGGTAGCTCTCGCGAGGCGCGGCTGCGCCGATCCGAAACGCGGCGTCGGCCGCGCGGACATGCAGCGCGTCCCGATCGACGTCGCTGTAGACCGCGATGGCGCGGATGCCCAGGTCGTGGCACGCGCGGATGACGCGGAGCGCTATCTCGCCGCGATTGGCGACGAGGACGGAGGTAAGCGCCGTGCTCAGGGCGCGCTCCCCTCTAGAGCGGGATGTTGCCGTGCTTGCGGCGTGGGTTCGTCTCCCGCTTGGTCGCCAGAGACCGCAGCGCGGCGACGAGGCGTGGCCGCGTCTCTCGGGGCTCGATCACGTCGTCGAGGTAACCACGGGCAGCGGCGACATACGGGTTGGCGAATCGCTCGACGTACTCGGCCACGAGCTGCGCCCGCCGCGCGTCGGGATCCTTGGCCTTCGCGAGCTCCTCGCGATAGATGACGTTCACGGCGCCCTCCGGGCCCATGACCGCGATCTCCGCGCTCGGCCAGGCGACGTTGTAGTCGCCGCGAAGGTGCTTGCTCGACATGACGTCATACGCGCCGCCGTAGGCCTTCCGAGTGATGACCGTGAGCTTCGGCACCGTCGCCTCCGCGTAGGCATACAGGAGCTTCGCGCCGTTGCGGATGATCCCGGCGTGTTCCTGCGCGGTCCCCGGGAGGAAGCCGGGAACGTCGACGAACGTGACGAGCGGGATGTTGAAGGCGTCGCAGAAACGGACGAACCGCGCCGCCTTCACCGACGCGTCGATATCGAGGACGCCGGCAAGGACCATCGGCTGCTGCGCGACGACCCCGACTGACCGGCCGTCCAGTCGCGCGAAGGCGCAGATAATGTTCTGCGCCCAGCTCTCGTGCACCTCGAGCACGTCCTCGTCGTCGACGACGCGGCGGATGACATCTTTCATGTCGTACGGCTTGTTCGACGCCTCGGGGACGATCCCATCGAGGGACGGGGCCTCGCGGTCGGCTGGATCCTCGGTCGCGACGATCGGCGCGGGGTCGAGGTTGTTGGATGGCAGGAACCCGACGAGGCGGCGGAGCAGCGCCGCGCAGCTCACCTCGTCATCCGTCTCGAAGTGCGCGACGCCGGACCGGTGCGCGTGCACGTCTGCGCCTCCGAGCTCGTCGAAGGTCACGTCCTCGTGCGTGACCGTCTTCACCACGTTCGGTCCCGTGACGAACATGTAGCTCGTATCGCGAACCATCACGACGAAGTCGGTGATCGCGGGCGAGTACACGGCGCCTCCCGCGCACGGACCCATGATCGCGGAGATCTGCGGTACGACTCCGGACGCCAGCACGTTGCGGAGAAAGATGTCCGCGTATCCGCCCAGTGAGACGACCCCTTCCTGGATGCGCGCACCGCCGGAGTCGTTCAGGCCGATGACGGGCGCGCCGGTCTTCACGGCGAGGTCCATGACCTTGCAGATCTTCTCGGCGTGCGCCTCGGCGAGCGAGCCCCCGAACACGGTGAAGTCCTGCGAGAAGATGTAGACGACGCGGCCCTCGATCCGCCCGAAACCGGTGACGACGCCGTCGCCCATGACCCGGTCTTCGTCCGCGATCAGCTCCGTCGGCCTCGCGAGCACGAAGGCGTCGAGCTCCGTGAACGAACTTTCATCGAGCACCAGATCGATCCGCTCGCGCGCGGTCAGCTTCCCCTTCGCGTGCTGCTGGGCGATCCGCTGTTTCCCGCCGCCGATCGCGGCCTTCGCTCGCATCTCTTGCAGCCGATCTGTCGTCTTCATGCCACCGGAGGATATGCGGCCCGTCATCGGCGCCGGTCGGCCCGACCGAAACCCTCTCTTCGGGCCGGGGTCCCCCGGCCTCGGACGCCTCGGCCGGCTCGCGTCCGTCGCTACGCCCCCAGGGGCCCCCCGCCATGGGGCCCTCGGTCAGCCGACCAGCGCCAAGCAGCGGTGGCACGCAACTCGCTGATCTAAATCCAATGCAAGAAATGCAGGCGAGCAAGAACGCGAGTCAGTTCGTCGAAGGCCTCGAATACCCAGCCAGCAAGAGCTCGATCCTGGCAGCGGCGCGCGCGACGAGCGTCGGACCCACGGTGCAGGAGGCGCTCAACAAGCTCCCCGATCGTGAGTACGCCGACGCGGAAGACCTAACGCAGGCGCTGAACGCCGAGTAGCGACTCCCTCTACGGCGCGGCCACCTTGGCCTGGCAGTACGCATACAGAGCGTCGAGGATCGGTCGTGACGCTTTGCGCTGGCTCTGATCGTTCGGGTGGTGGACCGAGCGGACACCCTCCAGGAGCGCCTCTACCCCCACCGATTCCGGCGTGAGTGTCTTGTCCGCCGTGTCGGCACCGCGGATCACCTTGGCCATGTAGGCCATGGCCGGATCCTTGTCCAAAGCGTACTTCCGCACGAAGGCGTCGAAGCTGCATTCGGCGCCGCGATGCCCGAGCTCCACGTCCTTCACGTCGTAGGGCGTCGCATTTGATTTGCGCGCTTCCGTCATCACCTGATCAGCCGGGACATAGATGAACTCGGCGTACTTGTCGACGAACTTCTCGATGAGCCACGGGCACGCCACGCGGTCCACGCGCGGATGCTCGCGGGTGATCCACTTCACGAGCGGCGCCGATCGCTAGATCTGCGCGCTGAAGATCACGAGCGCGCGCAGGGCGAGCACACCGAGGAGCCCGAGGAGCGGTGCCGCCACCGGCGGCCAGCTTCGGGCGATGTCGGCACGCGCCATCGCGAGCGGGGCGAGCAGTCCGAGGATCACGACGAGCCAGAGGGCGATCCACACGCCGAGCACCTGCCCAATCGTCCCCGCGATGACGAGGGTCACGAGGAAGATCGCGATCAGAATCGCCTCGAGGATCACGAAGTAACGGTCGGCCACCTCGAGGCGAGCGGCGGTGTCGACGTCGACGTCGCGGCGTGACCGCGCGAACAGAAGCAGCAGTGCGGCGGAGCCCGAGAGGGCGGACGCGAGGAACATGCCGCCGAGCGCCCAGCCGCTGTCGCTCCAAACGGGCTGGTTCGAGACGGCGAGGAGGACGCCGGTGTAGCCGCAGATGAACAGACCGAAGATGGTCCCGATCGCGCTCCAGATCAGGCCAGCGCGCCCGCGAAGGCCGTGCGCGATCGGGCGCGCGACCCTGAGCCAGCCTTCCTCAGCAATAGCGCCGAGGAAAGACACGAACGAGAAGACCCCGAAGACGAGCAGCGCCCACGCGCCAACGCTCATGGGCGACTCGAGCTTGAACGCGAGACCGCCGCCGCTCGTGTCGATCAGCATGTGCCAGAACCGGATAGGGACGCCCAGGTCGAGCGTGAGGAACACCGGGCACGGGAGCAGCGCGATGAAGCTGGCGATGAACGCGATTCGGGCGGCGCGCTCGTCACGCGGGTCGCCCGCGAAACGCAGCAGCGTGCCGAGCGCATAGCTGCCGCCCGAGAGGCCGCCGAAGAAGAAGTAACCGAGGATCCACCACTCCCACGTGGGCGAGGAGACGAAGTGCTGGGCGGGCGGTGGCATCAGTGCGCGTTCGTCGAGTTGTTGGTGTTGTTCCCGTTCATGCGGCCGCTGCGGAACGCGAGGAGTCCCGCGATGAGACCCACGACCGCGGTGGCGACGCCGCCGACGTAGCCGGGAAGGTTGTTCCGGCTCGGAAGCGTCGCGTTCGCCTCGTTCGGCAGCTTGTAGGTCTCGGGCTTGTCCATGAGGAGGAAGAACGCGTTGAGCCCGCCGTACACCTTCGTGTCGCGCCCGTAGAGCTGAGCCTTCGCGTAGCCCTGCTTCTGGAGCGCGGCGAAACGCTCGTCCGCGATCGTGTGGAGCTCGTCGAGGTAGCCGAACTTGATCGACTCGGTCGGGCAGGCCTTCGCGCAGGCCGGCGTCAGGCCGCCCTGCAGCCGGTCGTAGCAGAGCGTGCACTTCTGAGCGACGCCCTGTTCTTCGTTGAAGCCGATGACCCCGTACGGGCAGGCCGAGATGCAATCGCGGCAGCCGTTGCACACGTCCTTCTGGATGAAGACCGTGTCGAACTCCGTTCGAACGATCGCGTTCGTGGGACAGACCTCGAGGCAGCTCGCGTTCTTACAGTGCTTGCAGACATCGCTCATCATCAGCCACGCCTGACCGCCGGCGATGGGCGTCGGAGTCATCACCACGCCGTTGTTGTCGGGCACCTGCTCGATGAACTGCACGTGGCGCCAGTTCTGCGCGTCGAGCTGGCCGGTGTTGTCGTATGAGTCGGCCGTGATCTTCGCCGGATTCCCTTCGAGCTGGTTCCACTCCTTGCACGCGACCTCGCATGCCTTGCAGCCGATGCAGATCGACGTATCCGTGAAGAATCCGAGCGCACGTCCTTCTTGGAAAGCCATAACTCAGAACCCCATCAGGTTCCGCGCGATCTTCGTGTAGCCGCGCTCGGCGGCCGCGAGATCGAGCGGCACCGCGGCCAGCTCGTCGACGAGCGGAACCGCACACGGATCCCTGCGCAGATCGACCGTGATCAGGTAGCGACGGCACATCTCGCAGGCGTCGATCCGGAGGTGCGGGAAGTGATCGACGTCCGACAGGATCGGCATCTTCGCGCCCGCGGTCTCGCCGCACGACGCGCAGGTCATGCGGCTCGTTGTCCACTCGTTCGCGCAGCGCGAGCACACGAGCTTCCGCTGGCTCGTGACGAGAGCCTCGCCGGAGTCGGCGAACACCGCCAGCTGAGGCAGGCCGCCGCAGCGCGGGCAGTGGCGTTCATCGTCGTTCGCGCGGCGCAGGGTCGCGGCGATGTCCGGAAGCGCCTCGAGGACCGGCGCCGCGCTCGCGCGCGCGAGAAACTCGTCGGTGCCATCCTGCTCCCCGTCATCGAGCCAGGCCTCCACGATCCCCTCCAGGTCCCCGTCGTGGAAGCGCAGCAGAACGCCCTCGCGAAGAGTCTCCGTGCCCGCGGCCACCGCTGCCTCCATCACGTCCGGAAGCGCGACGCGCACGACGTACGCCGCGAGATCGTCCGCGTCCGGCCGGTCGACGCGCGCTCGCTCGAAGATCCGCTCCTGCGCGTCGAGGACCGCCAGGTACAGCCGGAGCGGATCCTGCGCGAAGTCGAACCGCGCGCCGAGCTCGCGTGCGCGTTCTCGGCGCTGCGCGTAAACCGCCGTTCGATCCTGCGTAAGCAATGGCATCAGATCTTCTCGATGTTGACGAGGAACGCCTTGAACTCCGGCGTCCTCGCCCCGACGTCGCCGACGAACGGCGTGAGCGCGTTGGCGAGCCAGTACCTCGAGCGATCCGGCTCCGCGTCGGCGGGGATGCCGACGAAGCCCCAGTGGATCGGGATGCCGATGTGATAGATGGGCTTGTCGCTTCCGGCCAGCTTGATCGGGCCGAGACGCTTGGTGACGAGCGCGACGACCTCGAGCTTGCCCCGCTCGCTGAACACGCGAACGCGGTCGCCGTTTGCGATCCCCTTGTCCTTCGCGAGCTCCACCGGGACTTCGACGAACGCCTGAGGCTGCAGGCCGACGAGCAGCGGGACGTGCTGCGTCACGTAGTGCTCGTGCTCGGTCAGGCGGTAGCTCGTGGCGATGTACGGGTACTTGTCCGCCTTGCCAAAGCGGTTTGGCCGTCCTGCCGCCTGGTCGTACAGGAAGGCGACCGGATCCTCCGACTGGTTCGGGTGCAGCGGGTTCGGAATGGGCGCCTCGACAGGCTCGTAATGCTCGGGGATCGGTCCGTCGCCCATGGCGCTCGAGAACAGCCGTGCGGTGCCCTCGCCGTTCATGATGAACGGGTTCCACGCGGCCGGATCCTTCGGGTTCATGGTCGCCGGGTAGTCGGGCACATCGCCTGTCCATGCCGTCCCGCTCCACTGGATGCCGGGACGCTTGGGGTCCCACGGCTTGCCCTCGAGGTCGGCGGAGGCGCGGTTGTACAGGACGCGTCGGTTGAGCGGCCAGCTCCACGCCCACTCGGGGAAGAAGCCCATGCCCGTGGGGTCGTTCGCCCTGACGTCCTGGATGCCCTTGCGGCGCTTTGTGAGGTTGCCCGCGTCCGGGTACATTCCCGTGTAGACCCAGTTGCCGGCGCTGGTCGTGCCATCCGCCCTCAGTAGGGCGAAGCTCGCCATCTGCCCGCCGGTCGCGAGGTTCTTGCCGTTGATCTCCTTGGCGATCTCGTCCAGCTCAGGCTTCTTCGGGTCCTTGTAGTCGAGGGTCATCGCCATGATCGGGTCGGGGAACTTCCCGCTCTGCTGTCTGTAGAGCGTCTTCACGCGATCAAAGAGCTCGGCCATGATCCAGTGGTCGTGACGGGCCTCGCCCTCGGGCGGGAGGACCTGGTCCTTCCACTGCGCCCATCGTCCGCTGTTGGTGAACGAGCCGTCCTTCTCGATCCAGTGCGTCGTCGGGAGCATGAAGACCTCGGTCTGGATCTGCGCCGAGTCCACCCCCGGCGCCTTCCAGAAGTCGGAGCTCGTCGTTGGAAGCGGATCCATCACCACGAGCCACTTGAGGTTCGAAAGCGCCTGCATGATCTGGTTCGAGTCGGGACCGATGCTCGTCGCGGTCATGCCGCTCAGGATCACGCCGTCCATCCTCTTCTTCAGAGCCTGGTCGAAGATCGACATCCACGATGAGTTCGTCGCCGGCTTCGGGATGAAGTTGAAGGCGAACTCGTTGGTCGCGGTCGCCGCCGGTCCGTACCACGACTTCAGCAGACTCACCATGAAGTTCCTGTAGTTGATCCCGAAGAAGTTCCAAGAGTTGGGATCGCTCTTCTTCGGCGCGCTCTGTGCGACGTAGTCGTCGAGACTCTTCTGCCCGGGAGCCGGGATGCGCAGGTAGCCCGGCAGAATCTCCCAGGAGATCGCGTTGTCGGTGTTCCCCTGGATGTTGGCGTGGCCGCGCTCAGCGTTCATGCCCCCGCCGGGGCGGCCGATGTTTCCGAGGAGCGACTGCAGCAACGCGCCGGAGCGGATGAGCTGCCCGCCCGTCGTGTGATGGGTGAGACCGACCGCGTACACGATGGTCATGACCTTGTCCGGACGGCCCATCTCGCCGACGATCTTCGCGACGTCGAGGAACTGCGCCTTTGGGATACCGGTGATGCTCTCGACCATCTCGGGCGTGTAGCGGGAGTAGTGCTTCTTGAGGAGCTGGAACACTGAGCGCGGGTCCTGGAGGGTCATGTCGCGCTTCGCACGCGCCTGAGTCGTCCCGGGCACGCCGGCGAGCGCATCGCCTTCCGTCTCGTAGGCCCAGGTCGAGATGTCGTACGAGCGCGTCTGCGCGTTGTAGCCGGAGAACAGCCCGTCCTTGAAGTCGAATCCTTGCCTCACGATCCACGAGGCGTTCGTGTAGTTCCTGACGTACTCGTCGTGGTGGAGGTTGTTCTGGAGGACGTAGTTGATGAGCCCGCCGAAGTACGCGACGTCGGTGCCGGTACGCATGCGGAGGTAGATGTCCGAAACGGCCGACGTGCGGGTGTAGCGCGGGTCGCCGTGGATCATCTTGGCACCGCCGCCCGCGCCGGGGCCCTTGGTCGGATCGAGCTTGGCTTTCATGAACCAGCGGAAGCCGACGGGATGGGCTTCGGCGGGGTTCGCTCCGTTGATGAGGATGACGTCGGCGTGCCTGATGTCACGCCAGTGGTTCGTCATCGCTCCTCGTCCGAATGTGGCGGCCAAACTGGTCACCGTTGGGCCGTGTCAGACCCGGGCTTGCTGTTCTATATGCACGACGCCGAGCGTCCGCATCAGCTTCGCCGAGAAGTACCCCTCCTCGGTGCTGAACGCGGCGCCGCCGGCGAAGGCGACCCCCTCGGTGCGATTCACGATGTTGCCGTTCGCGTCCTGCGCGACGAACGTGTTGTCACGCGAGGCTTTGACGTTCTGCGCGAGCTTGTCGAGCATGAAGTCCCAGCTCTTCTCTTCCCACTTGGTGGCGCCCGGCGCGCGGTAGAGCGGCTTCTCGACGCGGCGCGAGCTCGTGGCGAGCTGCATCGCCGTCGCGCCCTTCGGACAGAGCGCGCCCTCGTTGATCGGGCTGTCGGGATCACCCTCGACCTGCAGCAGCTGGGTCTTCCCGTTGACC
>JBOGTG010000101.1:0-8825 GCA_050692175.1 Candidatus Limnocylindria bacterium
CGCACGCACATCTGGGTCCGCGATGACCTGGAACTCGGACCGTGCGACTCGTGCCCCAAGCACGCGTAGTGGGTGGCGCCGCGTGCTGATTGGCGTGAACCCGCAGGACGCGTCCGGATCCACGCCCGTCCATCAAACATGACCGCACGTCGCGCGACGGACGCCGACGTGGCGGCGCTGGTCGCGCACCTGCGCACCGACAGGAACGCGTGGTGGGTGATCCCGTACGTCGTCCCTGGGGCCGTGTGGCGCGACGACGTCGTCGGCCGCGCTGCACTGGGTGCGCTGGACACCTGCTTGGCAAATCTCGGCAGCGGATCCGGCGCGCGCATAGCGGCACGGATCTCTGGCCGTCAGTTCTTTCGCGTGTCGGGAGGCGCGGAGCGCGTGGCGCGAGTCGACAGGCGATGAGGCCGCCTACCGGCTGCTGGAGCAGTACATCGACGACGCGCGCAACGGACGCCTGGCGAACCGAACGGTCACGCTGTTCGATGACGGGCATCCGCGGATCGTCGATGGCGACAAGCGCGCGATCGCGATCTACGAAACGTCGGCCGACGATGTGACGGTGCCGGTCTTCATCGTTCGCCCGATTTGACACCAGCGCTGACACCAACGCCCCTGCCGCAGGGTGCCGATCGGTGCGCGTCCGCGCCACCACATCGCTGGTTTACGGCGTGAATGCGCGATCGTGCCGGTCCGTGCAGGTGCGGCCTCGGATTTCAAGACCGCCGCATTCGACCGCTCTGCCACCCCTCCGGCGTATTTCGTTCGGGTTCCTGCGTGCAGAGACTCGCGGAAACCCGCTACGCGATTGGCACCAAATGGCACGAGGCCGGTGCCACGGTGTTGCTCAACCTGACGTGCGGCGCGGTGGACCCACCACCTCAATCCCGTATCGCTCAGCGACCGGCCCGAGGACGTCTGGAGCTGGAACTGCGAGTCCTGACGGCGGCGTATCGCTGGTCGCCTCGTCACCGAGCTCCAGCGCGAAGTGCTCGAAGCCCGCAGGTGACGCGAACACGAGCACCCGCGTGGGTTCGACATCCACGGTGAAGGTGTGCGGAATGCCGCGGGGCGCGAAGACGAAGGAGCCCGACTCGGCGGTCATCGCGGTATCCCCCACGTAGAACGTCATCCGGCCGCTCAGGATGTACCAAGCCTCGTCCTCGTGGCGGTGGATGTGCAGCGGAGGCTCGGTGCTGCGGAAGGCAAGCGCTTCGACGAGAGCGTACTGGCCGAGGGACTCCTGGCTCATGACCTTCATGGTGAACCGCCCGCCGAGGGACCATACCGAGCGACCCTGGCCCGCCCTCAGCATGTACGCCTCACGCGCCTCTTTGATCGATCCTCCTGAGACATTCTAAGAATGACAGGCGCAGCGTCGGTGACGATCTCGAAGATGAACTCCGAGACTCGTCGCCGACGTCGAGCCCGATCCAGATCTAGATCTAGACCAAGTGCCGGCGTTCTTCGCGAACGCGAGGAAGGTCGCGCAGCGGTGCGGGTTCCCTGTCGAAATCGATCGCGACCAAGAATCACTGCCTGGTGCGGTTCTCGTAGCTGGAACACGTGGAGGGGGCGACGCTGACCCTGGCTGTTGCGGCGGGGGGCAGGTCGGAACGTTCTCGCCACGACGTCGCGGGATCATCACCTCACACGCGCGATTCAGCGCGCCGTGGACTTCCAGACCTTCCGCGAGGGCGGCCGCGAGGGCCGCTTCGTCAAGATGAGCGGCTGGCTGCGCGTGGCCACCCACTACAGCATCTCGCTCGAGATGGTCGAGGCGCGGCACTCCGCGACGACCCTCGGGCGCGTGTCGGCGGCCAGCAGCAGCGTCGCTGCGGTGTGGCGCAGGTCGAGGAAGCGAACCGGCGGAAGTCCAGCCGGCACGAGCAGCGGCGGAACGACGAGCGCAGCAGCTCGTTTGTGCCCAGACGGTTGCACCACGACGCTCGGAGTGGCCACGTGGGACGGAAGGCCGTCCGGATCAGGGACCAAACGCGCGTCGCTGTAGTAAGGCTTACGTGCGATTCGGTTCTCAAGACCGCCCGGATAAGCCGCTCCCGCAGCCCTCCATGCGAATCTCGCTGCAGTGTGATGCCCTACTGTCGCGTGACACCCGGGACGGAGGTCGAACATGAGCGAGGTCGGACAGGCCCTCACGAAGGCGATCGACCACCTGAAGGAGCATCCCGCCGAGGCGCGGTACACCGACTCCGCCGCGGTCGCGAAGCTTGAGCGCGGGCTTCGGGTGACAGTGACGGACCCGACGGGCCGCTCCATCACGACCGACATGTCCAAGGGCGTCGGGGGTGGCGACACCGCGCCCTCTCCCGGATGGCTCTTCCGGGCATCCCTCGCGGCGTGCGACACGACGCTCATCGCGATGCGCGCGGCGATGGTCGGTGTCGAGCTGACGGAGGTCGAGGTCACGATCGACAGCGAGTCGAACGACCATGGCATTCTCGGGATCGACGATCACGTCCCCGCGGGTCCGCTCGGCATCCGGGCCAAGGTGAGAGCCAAGGCGAAGGGCCTCACCGCGCCGCAGCTCCGGGACGTCGTCGAATGGGCCGTGGCGCATTGCCCCGTGTGCGACGCCGCGAAACGCGCGGTCCCGATGACGCTCGAGATCGAGGTGTAGCACGAGAGCGAGAAAGTCCCCGACACCGACGGCGGTTGGCGGCACGAACAGATCCGCCTTCTGCCCGACACCGACGCGCCGGGATACGAAGCCATCGTCCTCGCGGCCGATGCCGATGTGCGCGTCATCGCGGAGTTGATCGAGGTGCTTCCCGGTACGACCGCCCCGACCGAGTAGCTGGCTACCTCGAGGTCCGACCCGCTACAAGGCGGCGCGGACCTCGCGGACGGCGCGCTCGCCGAGCTCGATCGCCTTGCGCCGCGACCCGGGCACCCCGCCGCGGCGGCGCTCTTCGCCAACTGGATGCTGACCAAGGACGTGCAGACCGAACTCACCGAGGGTCTTCACACAAACAGCGCGCGCACCGACGTCCCGCCGTTCGAGCCGGATGGTGTTCCGACCGCCGGTCAGACCTACTACGAGTCAGAGCGCGAAGCCAACACCGCGCACGCCGCGGCAACGCAACGATTTGTGGGCGGTCTGCCACTCGTCTTCTGACCAGCGCTGGCGCAGCATGCTGCTCAGTCACATGAGGGCGATCGTCGGCGTGCTCCTTGCCCTGCCGTTCGCGACTCTCTTCGGGTCACTGCTGATCGGGGGAGAGCCACCCGACTTTGGTCCGCTCGAACCCCTGCTCGTTAGTCCAGCCGAGGGACCCAACGTCGTCGGCTCCGCGATCGTGTTCGGAACATGGCTGCTGACACTCGTTGCATTCACCGTGAACGTCGATCCGATCGTGCGGGACGCGCGAGCCGGACGTGGTATCGCGACCCATCCCGCGAATCTGGTGGTCGCCCTCGGCGCGGGTCTTCTCGTTGCCCTCTTCGTTGGCGGCATCATCGTCGACCAATACCCCTGCTGGATCGGCGTGCCGAACTGCGACTAGGACGGCGACGCTCTTCGCTTCAGGCTGGCACGATGTTTCCATCGACTCGACTCGGGTAGACCAATGGCTCTGGGCCGTCCGGATCTATAAGACGCGTTCGGCGGCCACGGCCGGCTGCCGCGGTGGCCATGTCCGCGTGAATCGCGGGGCAGCCAAGGCCTCGACGCACGTGAAGATCGGAGACCGCGTCGAGGCGTTCGTGGAGCGCCAGCGCATCCTCGAGGTTGCGGTCATCATCGAGAAGCGAGTCGGGGCGCCAGCGGCGGCAAAGTGCTTTGTTGATCACAGTCCGCCCGCCCCCGTCATAAAGCGCCAGCCACGGGTTGCCGTACGCGAGCGCGGCACGGGTCGCCCGACCAAACGCGAACGGCGCGACCTCGAGCGCTTCACACGGCCGTAGATCGCGCGATGAAGACATCGTTCCTCTCGCGTCTCAAGGAGGCGTGCGATCTCGTCGGAGCGAGGTTGGAGGTCATACCAGGCGCGGACAACTCTGGCCGGATCACGCTTCCATCAGGTCGCGTGCGCTACTTCCACCGGCTGCAGTGGGACCTCAACACCCTGGGTGCGGCGGCGATCGCTCGCGATAAGGACGCCACCTCGCGGGTGCTCAAAGGGCTTGGCTATACCGTCCCAACCGGACGCAGCTTTTGGTACGAGACGCGACTGCGCGAGGCGCGCGACATCGGAGGCGCGTACGCGTACGCAAAAGGGCTGGGGCTGCCGGTCCTGCTCAAACCGAACGACAGCTCCAGCGACCAGCAGGTCTCCGTCGCGTACACCCGCGCGCAGTTCTACGCCTCGGCGCGCGAGGTCTTCGCCGCCTCGAGGAAGCTGCTCGTGCAGCGCATCGCGCGCGGCAGTGATTGCTCGATCGTGGTCCTGGATGACGAGGTGCTCATGGCGAGCGAGAAGACGCGGCCGTACGTGCGCGGCGACGGCCGCTCCAGCATTCGCGAGCTCGTCGCGACGGCCCAGCGGCGCAGCCGGGGGGCAGGGCATCCAACGGAGCTGCGTGTGGACGACGAGCGAGTCGCGAGACACCTGGCCCACAGTCGCAAGACCCTCGAGACAGTGCCCGCGGTGGGACAGCGCGTCGAGCTGCTGCCCTGCGGCAATCTCGGCGTGGGTGGGGATGTTCGAGTGGTGACCGACGTGCTGCATCCCAAGCTTCGAGCCCTCGCGATCGGGATCGTCAAGGACATGGGCCTTCGCATCGCCAGCCTGGATCTGGTTCTGGGCCAGCCATCCCACGCGCCGCCAAAGAGGTGCACCGTCCTCGAGCTGAACTCGGCACCGGGCCTCGACACGCATGAGCGAGAGCTCGGCTGGTCACGCCGGCGCGCCGAGCGCGTGTCCAGGATCCTGCTCGCCATGGATCGCGGCGCTAGCTAATCGACGCCAGGTGCTCGTCGAGCCGTTCGAAGCTTTCGGTCGCGCCGTGCTCGGTGGGGCCGAGGTCCCCATCCCGGAGCTCCTGCGACGGGTAGAGCACCGTCTGTGTCAGCGTCGTTCTTCCGCGGTCCTCGACGAGAGTCATGGTCACGAGCGACTCGCCCGGAAAATCCTCGAGGTCGAACGTCTGTGAGTAGCCGAGGAGCCCGGGCCGCACGATCTCGCGGTAGACGCCGCGCATCGCAATCTCGGAACCATTCGCTCGCCGCACCACGAAGCGCCAAATGCCGCCGACCCTGAGATCTATCTCGCAGGCCACCAACGACCAGCCCTTGGGGCCGAACCAGCGGCCGAGGAGGTCCGGCTTGGTCCACGCGTCAAAGACCGCACTGCGCGGCGCGTCGAATCTGCGTGTGACCACGGTCTCGCGCTCCCCGGATTTGGTTACGTCTAGTCTTCCCGCGTTCCTCATACAGGCGAACTCCTCTCTGACCCGACAGACTTAGGTAAGAAGCAGCGAGGGGCGTGACTGAAATCGAAGCGACGAAGATTCAACTATCGGCCCTCTGGGTAGCTCTGATGCTGACCTATCTCTTGGGCGACGTACTGCGGATATTCAGTGGCGACTTTAAGGCCGGGGAGATCCAGGGGATCCGCGCAACTCAACAGCTGTGGCTTGGGATCGCGGTGCTTATGGTCATCCCAGCCGTCATGGTCGTCCTGTCGGTGACGCTGGACAATCCCGTGAATCGCTGGGCAAACATCATCGTGGCCGTGGGCTTCTTTGCCTTCAACTTGCTCGGACTGCCGACGTACCCTTCCCTCTACGACAAGTTCCTGATCCTCGTGGGACTCGTCTTCAACGCGGCCACGGTCTGGTCAGCCTGGAATTGGACGCCGCGCTGACCGCGACGGTTTCCGATCAGCGCGTGCGTCCAGCGGTCGTCACACCGTTATGACGACCTTGCCGCGTGCGTGGCCTCGCTCCAGGTACCGGATCGCCTCGGGGACCTCGCTGAGTGCGTACTTTCGGTCGAGGACCGGGGTGACCTTTCCCGCTTCGATGAGCTCCGTCAGGATTTGAAGGTCGGACCTGTGCTCCGTTGAGGACAGAATGCGCAGCTTTTGCTTCACGAAGCGTGCGACCACCATCGTCCTGACAAAGCGGCTCAACATCCCGAGCCACGGTCCCCCACCTTCGCCGCCGATGAGCACGAGGGTTCCCTGCGCAGTGAGGGCACGCCGGAGCTGTGATAACGAGCGGTTGCCCGCCGTGTCGAGAATGAGGTCGTAGCGGCGCGGCCCGGCCGCGAAGTCGTCGCGTGTGTAGTCGATCACGTCGTCCGCTCCGATCGATCGAACCAGGTCCGCTTTCGCCGTGCTGCAAACCGCGGTCACGTGCGCGCCGAATGCCTTGGCCAGCTGCACCGCGAACGACCCCACGCCTCCCGCCGCACCGATGACCAGGACCTTCTGCCCCGGCCTTACCTGTCCTGCGTCGCGAAGTGCCTGAAGGGCAGTTTGAGCGGAGATAGGCACGGCGGCGGCCTGGTCAAACGTCAGGTTTGCCGGCTTCGGCGCGAGTCGGTCCTCTCTGGCGCACGCGTAATCGGCGAAGGAGCCCTCGCATGTGCCGAACACCTCATCACCTGGCTGGAACTGGGTCACGCTCTCGCCAATGGCTTCAACGCGTCCCGCGAGCGCCCTGCCCCGAACGCGGTCCTTCGGCGCGCGGAGCCCGTAACCCATGACGCGGATCAGGTAGGGCATGCCCGTCATGAGATGCCAGACTCCCGGATCGACTCCGGCCGCATGGACCCGTACCAGCACTTCGTTCGGTTTCAGCACCGGCTTGTCTATGTCCCTGAGCTCGAGGACATCCGCTGACCCGTACTTGTCTTGAACGATCGCTTTCATCGTTTTTCCCCAATCTCTCTGCGTCATGACGCCGTGACCGCCTGCCCTCGGACCGTGACCGGAGCAGGGGTGTCTTGCCGTTCCATCCGCACGCCCTTCACGAGCAGGTACCCGACCATCCACAGCTCCGCGACAGCGGGCGGGATGGTGACGAAGCCGTTGACCGCAGCCCCGAACTCAGGGACCAAGAAGAGAGCGACCATGTCAACAAGGTAGGAGACGCCTCCCACCACGAGCAGGACGCCCAGCGCCCTCGGGAACATCCCTGACCTGTAGGCGAGATACCCGAGCGGCACCAACCACAGTCCAAAGAAGATCTGCGCGATGAGGTAGCCGTAGTGCTGGATGTCGAGCAGGAGCAGCACGAGGGCATTCGCGCCCGCGGCCCCGAAGGCCGCCACATAGGCCCCATCCGTTGCGACCAGCAAGGCCGCAAACTGGAACACCATGTTCAGGCAGATGATCGTGGTCGCGATCGCGACGAGGATCACCATCGCGCGAGCTGTGTTCGCGCTCACATGCTTCAGCAACAGGTAGAAGGCCATCCCGAGGAAGACAAAGACCGTCGCCTGGAGCAGGTCGGCTACGACACCGATCCGGACAAGTCCTGAGTTCGCCACCACCATATGCGCGGTGGCGCCAGCGTCGCCTGGTACGTACACCTGAGCGCGCACGAAGAGGTGCGCGAAGCCGCCGAAGATGGCGACGATCAGGTAGAGGAAGCCCGTGACTCGCGCGAGTTGCTTGGTGGACACTTTCGCCGTTCCCCCTTTCCGTCTACGTACGCCGTAAGCGTACGCCGTAAGTAGGCACGTACGACGTAAGTTTGTCAAGCGGTCTGAGAGCGCCGGTGTGTAAACTTACGTTGTACGCATAGCGATCAGTGAAAGGGGTCCGAATGGCGACGCGAACCGTCACCACCGCAGCACCTCGGTCGCCCCTCAGTAAGAACCGAGTGCTGCGCGCTGCCGTCGAGCTCGCCGACAAGGGCGGGATCGAGTCGCTGAGCATGCGAAAGCTCGCCCAGGAGCTGGGCGTCGAGGCGATGTCGCTCTACAACCACGTGCAAAACAAGGAAGACCTTCTCGACGGCATCGTCGATGTCGTCGTTGGCGAGATCGAAGTACCCCCCGGTGCCACCGACTGGAAGACGTCCCTGCGTCAGACGGTGTTGTCGGCACGCGGCGTCCTCCTGCGGCACCCATGGGCGCCTCGCGTCATCGAGGCGCGGAAGAACCCGAGTCCTGCGACGCTCGCCTACTTCGAGTCGGTCATCGGGATCCTCCGGTCGGGAGGGTTCTCGGTCGACCTGACCCACCACGCGCTGCACGCCCTGGGCAGCCGAGTGCTCGGGTTCACGCAGGAGCTGTTCAACGACTCCGACGAGCTCGCGGCCGGGCCTGAGGCGGCCGCCATGTTCGCGCAGATGGCGGACAGATTCCCCTATATGACGGAGATGGCCAGGGCGGTCACGCATGAGGGAGGCCTCGGCGGTTGTGACGATGACGTGGAGTTTGCGTTCGCCCTCGAGCTGATCCTCGACGGCCTCGAGAAACTTCGGGAGAAAGCCTAGCCCTCGCAGATCCCTGCGGGATCGGTTGAGGTCGATGGGAGGTGGATTGGATGGCGACTCAGACGAAGAAGAGGCCCGCTGCGAAGACCACGCAACCGAAGACCGTCGAGGCCTATATCGCCGCTGCGCCGAAGGAGCACCGCGCCGCCTTGATGAAACTCCGCAAGACGATCAAGGCCGCGGCGCCGAGGGCGGCCGAAAACGTCAGTTATGGCATGGCCGGCTACAAGCAAGACGGGCAGCACGTGATGATCTTCGGATACTGGAAGGAACACTTCGCCCTGTACGGGGGCTTCGACAAGTTCGCCGCGGAGCTCAAGTCCTACGACCAAAGCGGAAGGGGCACGGTCCGGTTCCCCGCTGACAAGCCGCTCCCCTACGGACTGGTGACGAAGATGGTCAAAGCC
>JBOGTG010000102.1:0-27339 GCA_050692175.1 Candidatus Limnocylindria bacterium
CGCCCCACCAGGCGGGCCGCTCTTCTCTTTCCCTCGTTACCGCGCTGAGACCGGACGCCCTAATTGCGCTTCCGGTCGGGTCGTTAGGCCGAGTGAGAAATCACTTCAACCGCTTCCCCTCCAACGCCGCCGGTCTCTCCACCGGCGGCGTTCTCTGTTTACGGGACATCGCATCGTGGAGGAGGAGCGTCCGCCGGGCCCTCTCGACGATGGGCTGATCGAGCATCTTGCCATGGAGCGCGATGGCCCCGCGACCCTTCGCCTGCGCCTCCTCGAACGCCTTCACCACGCGTCGCGAGTAAGCGACCTCGGCCGCGCTCGGGCTGAAGATTTCATTGATCGTCTCGATCTGCGCCGGATGGATGAGCGACTTTCCGATGAAGCCCAGGCGGCGGGCCTGAAGCGCGTCGCGCCGCAGTCCCTCGGCATCGGTGACGTCAGGCCAGATTCCATCGATCGCGTGTTTCCCCGCGGCGACCGCGGCAACGACGACGGCCGAGCGCGCGTACAGGAGCTCGGCGGCCTCCGCCTCGCGCTCGGGCGGCAGCGAGAGGTCGCGAGCGAAATCCTCGGACCCGAATAGGAGCGTGGTCACGCGATCCGCGGAGGCCGCGATCGCGCGCGCCTCGAGGAGTCCCCGCGCCGATTCGATCGAGGCGACGACGCGGATCGAGCCGCGCTCGATTCCCGCGGCATCCTCCCGTTCGTCAAGGTCCCGGGTGAGGCTTGAGACCTCGTCGGGATGATCGATCTTGGGTGCGACGATCCCATCGAGGCCCGGACGTAGGACGGCCGCAAGATCGGCGTCGCGCGCGCCTGGGTCCCGATTGACCCGCACGAACCGCGCGGGACCGTCGCCGTTCGATGGAAGACCGAGCGCGGCCGCGATCGCCGCACGGGCGCGGTCCTTCTCGTCGGGGGGCACGCCGTCCTCGAGATCGAGGAGCGCGACGTCCAGGGCGCTTGGCGTGAACTCGCCCAGCCCAAGCGCGCGCTCGACCATCCGCGCCTCGTGGCCGGGCACGAACATGAGCGAGCGCAGCAGGCGCATCAATACGACCGCGGCATGCCGAGCACGTTCTGGCCGAGGTACGCGAGCACGAGGTTGTTGCCGACCGGAGCGACGAGCAGAAGCCGCGTCTCGCGGAACTTCCGCTCGACGTCGTACTCCGACGCGAACCCGTACCCGCCATGGGTGTCGAGCGCCGCGTTCGCCGCGTCCCACGAGGCCTGCGACGCGAGCAGCTTCGCCATGTTCGCCTCGGGACCGCATGGCTTCTCGTTGTCGTAGAGCCACGCAGCCTTATCTCGTACGAGGGCGGCGGCTTGGATGCGCGCGTGGGCCTGGGCGATCGGAAATTGAACGCCCTGGTTCGCGCCGATCGGACGCCCGAAGACGACGCGATCCGTCGCGTAGCGCGACGCTCGCTCGACGAACCAGCGGCCATCACCGATTGCCTCCGAGGCGATCAGGATCCGCTCGACGTTCCAGCTGTCGATGATGTGGCGGAAGCCCTGCCCTTCCTGGCCGACGAGGTCACGCGCCGGGATCTCGAGGTCCTGGATGAAGATCTCCGTGGTGTGGTGGTTGAGCATCGTGCGGACGGGCCGGATGGTGATGCGTCCGTCCGCGAGCGCTCGTTTCAGGTGGACGATGAAAACCGAGAGTCCCTGCGTCTTGTCCTCGAGCTCCTCGTACGGCGTCGTGCGCGCGAGCAGGAGGAGGAGATCGGAGTGCTCGGCCCGCGAGATGAAGACCTTCTTCCCGTTGATGACGTAGCGCGCACCCTTCTTGACCGCGGTGGTCCGCAGCCGCGTTGTCTCCGAGCCGGCCTCGGGCTCGGTCACGCCGAACGCTTGCAGCCGGGCCTGGCCCTTCGCGAGCGCTGGAAGGTACTTGCGCTTCTGCTCCTCGCTCCCGTGCTTCAGAAGCGTGCCCATCGTGTACATCTGCGCGTGGGCACTTGCCGCGTTGCCGCCGGAGCGGTTGATCTCCTCGAGGATCGCCGCGGCGTCGGCGACCTTCAGCCCCGAGCCCCCGTACTCGGCCGGAATGAGCGCTCCGAGCCAGCCCGCGTTCGTCAGCGCACGGACGAACTTCTCGGGATACTCGCTCTTCCGGTCGATCTCACGCCAATAGGGGTCGCCGAAATCGGCGCAGAGCTTGCGAATTGCGGTGCGGATCTCTTCGCGGTCCTGGTCGATCGAGAAGTCCACGGTCAATCCTTCGGCGTGGGCGGGTCGCGGCGGGGTGCTTCGGCGCGCGTTGGCACCATGAAGCTGCGGATCATCACGAGGACGACCGTGCCGTCCGGTTTGAACCCGCGCTGCCGAACCTTCACGATGCCCCACCCGCGCCGCGACTTCGACTCGCGGATGTCCAGCACTTCGCTATCCGCGTACAGGGTGTCGCCTTGGAAGAGAGGGGTCGGGAGCGTGATCTCGTCCCACCCGAGCGCGAACCCGTTCTGGCTCGTGTCCGGGACCATCAGCCCGGTCACGACTCCGATCGTGAGGATGCTGTTCACGAGCGGTCGTTTGAACTCGGTCTGCGAGGCGTAGTGCTCGTCGATGTGAATCGGGTTCTGGTTGTTGGTCAGCAGGGAGAACCAGATGTTGTCGGCTTGCGTGATGGTGCGGCCGGTCGGCGAGCGATACACGTCGCCGACCTTGAAGTCTTCGAGAAAGCGACCCTGGTTCACGGCGCGATGCTAACCGCCGTACGGACGATCACGATGCGACGATCGCGGCAGGCTCGGGTCTGACGGCAAGGGCGGCAGACAGGGTCCGCAGGCCCGCGTGGATCTCTGCATGACAGTTCGCGCAAAGCATCACGCAGATTTCGAGCTCCTTGCGAACTTTCTCCCAACTCCGATAGATGCCGTCGACGGAGATCGCGAATTCTTTCTTGCTCGGGTCCGGATGGTGGAAGTCGAAAGCAGCGGGGACATAAGCGGAGCCGCACGCGCCGCAGACCCCGCCGAAGGACGCGATCGCCCGACGTTTGGTCTCACGCCGCAGCTCGACGACTCGGTAGCGTGACGCGGCAGTCTCACGCGCGTGACGAATTCGGTGGCAGTTCGCGCACAGAAGATCGCATTTCGCGGCTTCCTCGATCAGCCGAGCGAGACTTCCGCTGAACGACCCGAGGCCGAAGTCCTTCGTCGATGGGTCTCGATGATGGAACTGGAGCGCTTCAGGGAAGGTCGAGTAGCCACAGTCGATGCATCGCCCTCCATAGGCGGCGACCAGCTCGAGCTTTCGCTTCCGCCGTCGTTTACTGAGCGATCGGCGGAACTGCTCGCGGCGCCGATCACGCCGTGCTTTTACCGACTCCTCATTTGCCCTGAGACCGAGCGGCACCTTCGAGGTGTTGTGGTCGCCGAAGGGCGAGCACTCAAGGCAGAAGCTGCGCCGGTAGAGCGAGCGCATCCTTCCGTCAATAACCATCTTTGCGGGAAACCTGCGTCCGCAGGCGACGCAAACAAGGGACTTCGTCGACCGCACGACTGGTTTTCGCGGTTTGTCTAAGGGCCGGTAGGGTTGGCAGTCGAGGCAACGCTTACGTCCCCGAAGGTTGCATCTCCGACCTTCGATGACGAGCTCGACGGGAAAATTCGCTCCGCAGCTCACGCAGACCAGCATGTGATCGATAGAACATAGGTTCTAGGGCCGTGTCAATAGGACTCGAGCTGCGTGACCCGCACGCTCTGGGATCTGCTCCTCGGGGAGGACTCGAACCTCCGACCAATCGGTTACGTGCAATCCCGAGATTTCCCCCGGGCACGGACTATCTCTTCGCCATGGCCCCTTCGGGCTTTAGGCGCCGGGCGCATAGTCTCTGAACCTTCCCGAGGCGTTCCCTCGGGCTTGGCTGCGGATTGCCATGGCGCTTGCGCGCTTTAGGTTTCCCGACAGTTCACCCAGTGACACCCCTGAGTTTCCCCAAGGGGCTGCCCTTAACCATGAGCCGACTGCTCTACCGCTGAGCTACCGAGGACCGTGAACGCGATTATGCGGTATTGCCGTGGCCGATAGAGATTCGACGCTGCGGCGCCAGGTTCGCTGACGTATCCATTGCGCGTGACGACCGCCGCAGTCACCGCCGAGCCAACACAGGAGCGCGTCGGCCTCAACACCGCGTACCGACTCCTCTGGCTCGCGGTCGTCTTCGACATCCTGGCGTTCGGCATCGGGTTCGGTTGGGATCGCACCTGGCACGGGACGCATCCGTTCGAGGACTTCTTCTCTCCGCCGCACCAGTTCATCTACTCGATGCATCTCTGCGCGACGATCACGCTCGCGTACGTCGCCTTCACGCCTGACCTTCGCCGCTGGTTCGGTGACGCGTTCTCTTCCGCTGCTCCCCTTCGCGGTTCCCGGGCCGATCGCCCTCGCGGGTGGCGGGTTCGCGGTGACCGGCCTCGCCGGCTTCTTCGACGGCATCTGGCACACGAGGTTCGGACTCGACGAGACCCTCTGGTCGTTCCCCCACTCGACGCTCGGCTGGGGCTTGATGATCGCCTTCCTCGGCATCGCTTCGTGCCGGCTCGCCCTCGCGCAGTGGAAGCCCATCGGGTGGGGGTCCGCGATCGTCTTCGGGTTCCTGGTTTTCTCGAGCTCCATCGAGCGGATCCCGGGCCCGTTCATGAACAACACCAGCCGGGAGGTCCTGCGCATCATCGCCGCCATCCCCGTGCTCGCGGCAGAGCCCGCGTTCCAGCACACGACGCGGATCTACCTCGAGAACGACATCACCCCGCCTCAGCCCCGCCTTCGTTCCGCTCGTCGCGCTCGGCGCCGGCCTCGCCTTCGGGCCGCTTCGGCGCTTCGATCCACGGCCGCTGCTCGTCCTCGGTCTGGGTGTGTTGATGACCCGCACGGCCGAATTCGTTCCGCTCATCGTCCCGGCGCTCCTCATCGCCACTCGCGGAAGGGCAGCGATAGGCTGGCGCTGGTGGGTGCTCACCGGCCTTTGCTTCGGCGCGGCGACCGCGATCATCTGCGACCGGCCGTTTGCTGGTGGCGCGCTCGCAGCCGCGCCGCTGATGGCGGCCGGAGCCGAGGTCGCGGAACGAGTCTGGCGTGTCGTTGAGCGCCCGACGCGCCGTCGCGTCCTCACCTTCGTCGCGCTCGCGGGCATCGCGGCACCCGCGTTCACGGGCGTCATCGACCTCGCCTTCCGCGCCCGCACTCCCTAGGCTCGATTCGCGCAGCTTCCTCCGCGGGGTCGTTGAGTGGGTCCAGGACGATGTCCCTGTAGACCTTCCACCGTTTCATTCGACGGCGTACGCGCACATGGCCCAGCTGTGGTGGGGCAACAAGCAGCTGCACTACGAGGCCTGGATCCGCGAGCGGTTAGGCGTCATCGAGGTGGGCCTGCACTTCGAAGCGGATGCGCTGACCAACGCCCGTCTTCTCGCGGCGTTCCGCGCGCGAGAGCGCACCATCCGCCGCGCGCTCGGCGCCGAGGCCCGTATCGAGCGCTGGGACAAAGGGTGGGCCCGTGTCTGGGAGCCGATCGAGCTCACGCCCCTCGACAAACCGTTCGTCGAGCGCATCGGGGCGCGCATGGCCGCGTATATCGGCGCGCTCGAGCCGGTGCTGCGCGCTGAGCTGCCAGCAGACGTGGCGTGGAGTGAACCGAAGCAGCGGCGCTAGGACTCGACCGCGTATGCTCCGCGCCGACGTGTTCCGGCGCTGACGCCGCCGAGGAATGGAGACGCCTTGTGACGGTCCAAGCAGCATCTTCCGCGCTCGCGCCCGCCGCGATCGCGACGCGTGTCATCGCGTTCATCATCGACCTGATCCTTATCAGCATCGTCGGTTTCGTCATCGGCCAGCTCATTGGGGACGCTTCTGCAGTAGGCAGCGTGACACGGGCGATCATCTACGGGGTGCTTGGCTTCCTGTATTTCGGCTACACCTGGACAACCTCGCGCGCGACCCCCGGTCAGCGCGGGTTGGGGCTCATGACCGTTAACGAGGATGGCAGCGCACTTACGTGGAACCAGGCCGCCTTGCGCTGGGCGTACCTATTCGGGCCATCCGTTGTGCAGAACCTGTTCTTTGTCCAGATCGGCGGCACACTCGGCACACTCGTTGGTCTGATCGTGCTCGGCTACTACATCTACCTGCTCTACACCAGCGCGACCGATCCGAAGCGACAGGGCTTCCACGACAAGCAGACCAGGACGATGGTGGCGGTGAAGACAGCCGCCTAGCTCAACACCTTCTCGCGCGCGAGGCACCGGCGATAGAAGTCGAGCGTGCGGCGCCACGAGGCGCACGCCTGCTCGTAGCCGGGCGTCTTCTCGTCTTCCAGTGATGCTTTGAGGAACCCGTGGCCGAGGCCAGGGTAGATGTGGAACTCGTGCTCGACCCCAGCCGCATCGAGCGACGCATGCAGCCTCTCGACGTTGTCCATGCCCGCGCCCTCGTCCTGATCGCCCCAGTGGCCGAGGATGGGGCCGTGCATTTTTGGCGCGACCTCGATCGGCGACGCGTCGGTGCGCGCGTCGGCGGGAAATCCGTAATAGGAAACGGTCGCGGCGATGTCGTCCCTCCGGGCCGCGAGCAGAAGCACCTGCGTGCCGCCCATACAGAAACCGATCGTCCCAGCGGTGCCGTTCACCTCGCGTCGGGCACGTAGCCAATCGATCGCAGCGGACATGTCGCGGCCCCAACGCTTGAAATCGAGCCGCTTCGCGCGCGCCATCGCGGCTTCTCGCGTGGGCTCCGGGAGCGACCCCTCGCGAAAGAAGTACTCCGGCGTCGCCGCGACGAACCCGGCCTGCGCGAGGCGCCGCGCGAGCTGGTCGTAAAAGGGACTACGCCCGAAGACATCATTGATGATCAGGAGGCCCGGCGCAGGCAGCCTCTGAGGCATGGCGAGGAGGGCGGGCATCGCACCGCCCTCCACGGGGACTACGGCGTCCTCGACGCGAACCTCAGGGAGCGGCGCGCCCGCGGGCACCTCGGGATGACACACGGGCCGGACCTCCTACGTGGCGTCGCGACGATACCGCGCGATCACCGCCGACCGCGCTCGACCGACCGCAAGGCGCTTGGCCCAAGCCGAGTGACTCTCATCGATGTCGATGGGCGAGGCGTGGCGCGCGCGCAGAAGTTCGAGACCGTGCTCCGCGAATGCGCTCTTGTGGCATTCCAGCAGCGAGGGTGTCATTTCGTTGAGTCCGTCTCGCGCGGTAGCCGAAAGCAGGACGCGGAGCTCGCCGCCCGCCTTCAAGAGGTGAGCGAGCGGGGCCAGCACCGTCTGATCGGCGGCGAGCAGACCACCGAGCAAGGATCCCCACGGAAAGTGAACCGTGACCTCGTCGGCAACGCACGCGAGCTCTCGCGGAAGGCGCTCGACTCCTTCCACGAGGAACGCCGCGTTCGGCAGGCACGCCCGTCTTGCCCGCCACGCGCCGCTTGCAAGGGCGTCGGGGTTTGCGTCGAGGCCCATCGCGAACGTCGTCGGCTCGGACCGCGCGCGGTACAGGACGTAGCCGCCGTCACCCGCGCCCACGTCAACGAGAACGTGGTGGAACGAGGTGGCTACTGCGGCGATCTAACCGACGTCGATGTCGACGAGGCGCTTGCCGAGAAGTCCACGCACACGCCGATGTTAGTCCCAGGGACAGGGGCCCCTGATGGGGCAGCGGCCCCCGTACGGGAACCACCGGCCGGGCTCCGCTGTAAGGGGGATGGAGGCCGAAAGCCTCGCGGAGGTGTCGCAATGTGGCGGGTGTTGCTCCTCGCTTCCCTGTTCGCGCTTCTGGGCCTGGGCACGGCTGCCTACGCCGAGTGCACGTCGTGCCTCACCTCCGCCATTGTTGACCGCACCGCCAGCAGCGGAAGCAACACAACCGTCAGCCTGAGCTTCACGGCCCGCGCCGACGACGACGCGTCGCTTCCCATGTCCGTGAGCGCCGTCGTCATGCAGGTCGACGGTCAGCGGACGAAGTGCCTGAGCGTCACGCTGCCGAAGGCCTCGGGGTTCCCGGGGGGCGCCGTCTATTCGGGGACGTTCTCGGCGTACGGCGTGGTCTCGCACAGCGGCCGGGTCGACCTCGCAGGTCAGATCTACGAGTTCACGGTCCCGCTCGACGGCAAGCCTGGAACGATCGCGCTCGCGACCGATCAGACGCCGCTCGGAGGTCGTGGCTTCGCCGTGCAGGTGACCGCTGCGCCGGTAACCCCTCAGCCATTGGCCGTCTACCTCGCCGATGCCGCAGCTCCCGCGCCAGGGACGGCTCAAACCGGACCGCAGCTCCCGGCGATCGACCCGACCTTTCTGATCGGCGGCGCGGTGATCCTCGTCACGATCGTCGGGGCGTACGTCGATCGGCGTCGCGCGCTCGCGCGTAGCCTCGCGGCATAACAGCGGCGAGCGTCAAGCCGCGTTTCGGGCCTCTCCTCGCGCTCATCGCGGCGAGCGCGGTGGTCGCCGCCGGATGGGCCTACGCGAAAGAGGGCGACTGGGCGCGCGCGCTCAATGCCGCGGCGAATCTCCAGAACCGAGTGGCGCCGAGCGTCGAAGCCGTCGACGCGGGTCGCGGTATCTACCGCGAGCGTTGCGTCGCGTGTCACGGCGACCGCGGCCGCGGGGACGGACCCGCCGGCGTGACACTCGACCCGAAACCGGCAGATCTCGTCCTCCATGTGCCGCAGCACACCGACGGCGAGCTCTACTACATGGTCAGCGTCGGATTCCCGGGGAGCGCGATGCCCGAGTGGCGCTCGGTCCTGAGCGAGCAGCAGCGCTGGGAGCTCGTTCACTACCTGCGAGTCCTCGCGACCGGGAACCCCTAAGGCTCATATGCCGCGAATGACCGCGATCAGTCGCGTGAAGAGAATGGCTGAGCCGAGAAGCATCAAGATCGTGCCGACAAGCGCCGCCCCGAACGCGTCGGTGCGAGGAAAGCGGCTGCGCCGGGCCAGGACGACCGCCCCGATGCCGAGGACCGCGCCCACGAATACGACCGCACCCAGGAACACGTCGTACGCGAGCAGCTCTCGCTTGGTGAAGAAGGGCGGATAGGGGCCCGACTGGAAAGCGTTCGCGCCTTCCACGAGGATCGCGACCGCGGCGGACCCCAGTCCGACAGCGCTCCCCACCACGGCTCCGGTCCATCCCCACATCCGATCGCGCCGGCGGCTCAGGCCCTCGGTCGTCGCGACGGGCGTCTCGGTCACCCGGGTTTCCTCGCCGCGTCCACCGCCTCGAGCGCGTTGCCGACCAGGCGCTGCGCGCCGCCCACCGCCCGAGGCACGTCGAAGCGACGATCGAAGCTTCCGAGATTCTCCGCGGCCTCGAGTGCCTCTTCGAGCGCGGACTGCGCGAGGCGCAGCGCAGATCCGAGCCGCTCGAGCTCTCCAGAGTCCACATCTGCCATGCGAGAATGATGCGCTCTTCCTAGACTCCGGATGGATGACCGCCGACACGCTCGACCTCGCCAAGCAGCGCTCCAAGATGACACGCGAGCTTGTGCTGAAGGTCGTCGACGGCCTCTCCGACGAGCAGCTCACGTGGCGTCCGGCGCCGCGCGCGCACTCGATGGGCTGGACGCTCTGGCACATCGCGCGTTGCGCCGACAAGTTCGCCGCGGAGGCGGGCGGCAGCGCGGAGATCTGGGTCCGGGAAAGGCTCGCCGCTAAGTGGGGTCTCGCGGAGATCCTGCTGGGCTCCAACGGCGTCGGCACCGGTGTGGACGACGAGACCGCCGCGACCCTGCGGCCGCCATCCAAAGATCTGCTCGTCGACTACACGCGGCGGTCGTTCGCGGCGCTCGACGCGGTGGTGGACCGGTTCGACGCCGACGCCGTCGCGCGCGAGCAGACGACCTTCTTCTTCGACGAGCCGGCGGCAATCGGACGCGCCTTCGTCACCTCTATCGCACACGACAACCGCCACCTCGGCGAGCTGGAGTACGTGAAAGGGCTTCTTGGCCTGCGCGGCACGGCGACGCGGTAGTCCTTAGTTCGGGCATCATCGGACCTGCATGCAGAAAAGCCGATACCGTTCGCCCGGGCTCGAGCCGATCCGTCGGGTCTCGCAGATCCGGCAGTACTCGTCCGAGCCGGTGCCCGACGAAGTCGTGGAGCAGCTAATGGAGCTCGCGCGCTGGACGGGCAGCTCGAAGAACACCCAGCCATGGCGCTTCATCGTGGTGCGCGACAAGGAACGCCTGGGGAAGATCGCGGCGCTGCGCCCGAACATCAACTGGCTTGCTGCCGCGCCGGTCGGGATCGCGATCGTGCTGGACGGCAAAGAGCCGATGAGCGAGGCCTACGACGAAGGTCGCCTGACCGAGCGCCTCCTGACGGGCGCAAACCTGCTCGGGTACGGAGGCGGAGTCGCATGGTTCGGTGACGCCACGCAGCAGGCGGAGGCGAAGCGGATCCTCGGCGTACCTGACGACCGGACCGCTCGGCAGATCGTGATGATCGGCCGCCCGACCTCGACCAAAGATCCGCGTCCCTCCGGGCCGCCACGCGGACGCAAGCCGATCTCGGATCTCGTCAGCTACGACCGTTGGGGCGCGTCGAAGCAGAATTGAAGAAGGGGCGCCTTCCGGCGCCCCTTTCTCTATTCGAGGTAGTCCTTGAGCTTGCGGCTCCGCGAGGGATGCCGGAGCTTGCGCAGCGCCTTCGCCTCGATCTGGCGGATGCGCTCGCGCGTCACGTTGAACTCGCGTCCGACCTCTTCGAGCGTCCGCGTGCGGCCGTCTTCGAGACCGAACCGCAGCTGCAGCACGCGCCGCTCGCGGCCGGTGAGTCCTTCGAGGACCGACTCGACCTGCTCCTTCAGGAGCTTGTGGCTCGCCGCGTCGCTCGGGGCGAGGGCCTGGTTGTCGGGGATGAAGTCCCCGAGGTGAGAATCCTCTTCCTCGCCGATCGGCGTCTCGAGCGAGACCGGCTCCTGCGAGACCTTCACGATCTCGCGGACCTTATCCGCGGTGATGAGCATCCGCTCGGCGATCTCCTCCGCTGTCGGTTCGCGCCCGAGCTCCTGGAGGAGTCCACGCGAGACGCGGATGAGCTTGTTGATCGTCTCGACCATGTGGACCGGGATGCGGATCGTCCGCGCCTGGTCCGCGATGGCGCGCGTGATGGCCTGTCGGATCCACCACGTCGCGTAGGTCGAGAACTTGTAGCCCTTGCGGTAGTCGAACTTCTCGACCGCGCGGATGAGACCGATGTTCCCTTCCTGAATGAGGTCGAGGAAGCTCATGCCGCGGCCGATGTACTTCTTAGCGATGGAGACGACGAGACGAAGGTTCGCCTCGGTCAGGTTGTTCCTAGCGTCGTCGCCCTTTTGGATGAGCTCGTCGGCGAGACGACGCAGCGCGCGCTGCTCGTCCGAGTCCAGCTGCGCGAGCTTATCGAGGTGCTTCACGAGAATGTCGCGGAGCTCGGCACCGAGCATGACGAGCTCGCCGAGACGCTCGGCGCCTTCGGCCGGTCCGTGGATCTTCGCGTACTGCGGGAGGATGCGGAAGGCGAGACGCTCGGGATCGCGGCGTGCCGCATCGATCAGGGCGACGGTCTCGTCGATGAGGACCTTCGCCTCGTAGCTGATCTCTTTGCTGTTCGCCTCGCCCTGCAGCGGGTCGCGCAGCTTGAGGAGCCGGTTCGCGACGCGCTTGAGCTCCTTGCCGCCTTCCTCATCGCCGAGCGTGAAGCGCAGCGACTTGTTCGTGAAGCGCGTGGCTTCGTCGACGAACTCCTTCGGACGTCCGAGGGCCATGCGCTTCTTGACCTCGACGCCCAGCTCGTACAGGTGGATCACCGATAGCGCCGGCGAGACCAGCGCCTGCTCGCCGAGCTCGATCGACTTGGCGAGGTTGACTTCCTCTTCCGCGGTGAGGAGCGGGACCTTCCCGATCTCCTTGAGGTACATGCGGACCGGGTCGTCGACGCTGATGAGATCACTGGCGAGGACCGAAGCGATGGAGTCCTCACGCTGCAGCTCCTCAGCCTCTTCCTCTTCCTCCTTGACCTGCGCCCACGTGGGCGAACGCTCAGCCTCGAGGATCTCGACGTTGTTGTCGTCGAGCGTCGTGAGGAGCTCTTCGATCTCTCCCGGTTCGGCATCCGGAATTGCCCGGACGATGTCCTCCTGCGTGACGTAGCCCTGCTGGCGGCCACGCGCGATCAGACGCTCGGCGGCCTCGCGGTGCTCGGGATGGATCCCGCGCTGCTCAGGCGCCGCCGGCGTCGCTGTTGTCGTTTCCTTGATCTTGGTGCTGCTCTTCATTCATCCCTCTCGTCCGCGTCCGCCGGGTGTAAGACCGTGTGCCGCTCCCGCCGGTGCATGAGCTCCGCGAGCTCGTTCGCCAGCTGAGCGACCTCTCCGTCCACCGCACCCACGTCGCCGCCGTTGCCCCGCGCAAGCTGACCCTGCGCGTTCTTCATACGGCGCCGCAGATTCCGTTCCCGAAGGCCTAGGGCAGCGATTTCGATCGCCTGGGCGACGTCGACTTCGCCTTCGAGCTCAGGCGCTGATGCGCCAAGGGCCGCGGCTTTGGCGGCCAGGTGAGCCGGCAGGTCAGAAGTCGGATGCTTCCCCGCCTTGAGCAGTTCGAACATCGCTCGGTGGTCGGGGTCGTCGAGGTCGCCGGGTGCGAGATCGGTGCGCGCGGCTTCTTCGGGAAACCGAATCAATAGTGCCATTAGGTAACGCTCCGCGGCACTGGTTTGTTTCGCAGGAGTCTCATCACGGTCGGGGGGCGCTGCCCCCCGGCCCCCGGGCTCGCGCGGTCCCGCCGCCGCGGCCTCGCGGCGCAGAGTCTCGTGGTCCAGGCCGGTCAGTTTCGAGAGCGTTCCGAGGTAAAGCTCCCGGGTCAGAGCGTCCGGCTCGTTCGCCACGAGCGGCAGCGTCTCGGTGAGAAAGCGCCGCCTGCCGTCCGCACCGCCAAGGTCGGACCGGGCGGCGATCCGGTCGAGCACGAACTCGAGCACCGGCTTGGCCTCCCCCAGCAGCCTCCGGAGGCGCTCGGGGTCGCGCCGTGCGAGAACGTCGGGGTCGGTCTCGGTCGGAAGGACCGTGACCTCGACCGAGACGGCCGCTCTCCCGACCTCGCCGCTGCGGGCGCGACGCTTAGCGCGCTGGACGGCCTGGACGATCTCCGTTCCTCGTCTTTCCGCCGAGAGCTGGCCGGCGGCGTCGCCGTCGAACGCGACGATCGACCGATCGATCCGCATCGCGGCGAGCACGTGGTACTGGTCCTCGGTCAGTGCCGTGCCCATCGAGGCGACCGCGTTTTCGAACCCCGCCTGGTGGAGGGCGATCGCGTCGAAGTACCCCTCGACGATCACGGCCGCGCGCTCCTTTCGGATCGCCGGCCGAGCGGCGTCGAGAGCGTACAGGGTCGCGCTCTTGTTGAAGAGCACGGTCCCCTGGGAGTTCACGTATTTGCCACGCTGGTCGGAGCGCATGGCGCGGCCGCCGAAGGCGATGATCCGGCCGCGACCGTCCTTGATGGGGACGATCAGGCGGTCCCGGAACCAGTCGAACACGCCGCGGTCGCTCCGGCCGACGAGACCGGCGGCGACGGCCTCCTCGTCTGAATAGCCCTTCTTCCGTAAGTAACCAACGAGCCCGTCCCAGCTGTCGGGGGCGTACCCCAGGCCGAACTTTTCGACCGTTTCGGATTGAATCCCCCGCTCGGCGAGGTAACGGGCGACCTCCTTTCCCCTGTCGGTGCCGCGGAGCGCCTGGCGGAAGTAGAAATGCGCGGTGTCGTTCGCGGCCAGGAGGCGCTCCTCGCGCTCCTGCTCGGCCGGGTCGCGCCGGCTCGTCAGCTCAACCCCGGCCCGCTCGGCCAGGACCTTGAGCGCCTCGGCCGGCGTCAGTCCGTCGACCTTCTCGAGGAAAGTGAAGGCATCCCCGCCTTCTCCGCAATTGAAGACGGTCCCCGACATCGTCACGTAGGTGTGATCCTCCGCAACGGTCAGGTTGTAGACGGGGCCGTCGTACTCGATACGTCGCACTTTACGCACGCGAACATGGACCGGGTCTGTGGCGGGACGCTCGCCACTTCCCCACCGTTCCCTGCCGTCAGTCGTGACAGTCAGATGCCACGCCTTGCGGCCATCAGGTTTCGTGTCCTCGGTGAGGGCAGGAACAACCCCATTTCTGATCAGAAGATCTCGGACGTCGTCGATCAGTCGCACCGACGCAGAGGTCAACCTCCACGACGGATCGGCCAAATAACCGAAGGCGGGAACAGGGCCACCTCTCACGTGGCCGTCGCCCGCGACAAGGGCCCGGTAGAGAGCCCATTGCTGGGTGGGTGTCCAACTCCACACGAACTCCGGAAGGCGCTTGTTTCGCGCTCCTGCACCGCACTGGTGCTTGAGCCAACGGGACAACAGAGCGTGACAAAACCAAAGCTCGAGTTGCGTTCCAGCAGGTTCGCCTCGCGGTCGTTCAGCGAAGAGAGCCTCGGTCAGCTCGCGAATTCGGTCGGCCGACCCCGTTTCGTGGCTGCCGAGGCTGAACCTTACGGTTCGGTCGTTGCTGACGCTTCCCTCGGCCAAATACCAACCGAGCCACTCGGCGAATAGAAGAACGTCGACTTCGTCAGGCAACTTCTTGGGAGTCTTCCCCCGCGTGCCGAACCAGGTCGGTAACGCTGACCAGTTGAGGGTCCTACTTGGGCGGGCGATGGCAGGGTAAAGCAAGTAATTCTGCGGACGAATCTGGCCCGCGGGGATGCGGTCCAATCGCCGACTCCTAGGTCGGAGAACCGGTACTTCGTGATCCGGTGTCAGTAGGACGGGAATCTTGAAGGGGGCGCAGATCAGCTCAACGAGCGACCCGCGGAACAGGTGCTCGTGCGTTTCTACGACAGCGTGGAGCAGTCCGTCGCTCGCGTAGACGGCATCCCCGGCGCCGACCGTTTCGATCGGAAGGGGGCCGCGCGAAGTCTTCACCAGTGAACCCGGAGGAAGGCAACCGAAGCATTTGTAGCTGCGGGTGTCCACGTTGATGTGAAACGACGGCGTCTTCTCGCTATGGAACGGGCAGAGCCCGGTGAACCCGCGGCCCGACTTCTTGAGGACGACACCGTGCTCCCCGATGAGCTGAACGATGTCCACGCGTTCCTTGACCGTGTCGAAATCACCGGGCATCAAGCGAAGTATCGCGCCCGGCTTGACCTTCAGTTACAGCGGAAGCTTCAGCAGCTCCTCGAGCCTTGAGGCTTCGACGGGCTTGGTCACGTGCTGATCGAAGCCGGCTTCGCGGGCGAGACGCCGGTGGCGATCTTCGCCATAGCCGCTGAGCGCGACGAGGAGCGCATCACCGAGGCCGAGCTCGGTGCGGATCCGTTTCGCGACCTCGTACCCGTCCATCTCCGGCATGCTGATGTCGAGCAGCACGATCTCCGGCCGGTGCAGCCGCGCGTAATCGAGAGCCCGCGGGCCGTCGTGCGCGGTCGCGACCTCGTGGCCGTAGTCCCGGAGCAGCTCCGCGAGAGCCTCGGCCGCGTCGAAGTTGTCGTCGACAACGAGGATCCGGCGCCGCGGACCGGTCTGACCGACCGGGACGGCCGCGGGAGCGCCGTGGGCTATCGGCGGGACGCGCAGCGGGAGGCGGACCACAAACTCGGTCCCCTGACCGGGACCGTCGCTCAACGCCTCGACCGTACCGCCGTGCAGCTCCACAAGTCGCCGCACCAGCGTCAGACCAATGCCGAGACCGCCGCGCGCGCGGGCGCGGGTCTGGGGACCCTGCATGAAGAGCTCGAACGCGTGCTTCTTCAGAGATGGCGTGAGACCGGGCCCGTCGTCCTTGACGCCGACGACGAGGTCGCTCCCGTCCACCCGAGCCCTCAGCCAGATCCGCCCGCCCACGTCGGTGTATTTGGCGGCGTTGTTCAGGAGGTTTGCGAAGACCTGCGCGAGTCGGGCGGGGTCGGCCAGGAACGTGACCGGCTCGGACGGCAGGTCGAGCACGATCCGGTGGCCGCGCTCATCGATCAGTGGCCGCGCGACCTCGACCGCCTGCTCGATCACGGAGCTAAGGAGCAGCGGCTGCTCGCGGAGCTCGATCTTCCCGCGCGTGATGCGCGAGACATCGAGGAGATCGTCGATGAGGCGGGTCATGTGCTCGATCTGTCGCTCGACGATCTCGCGCGACCGCGCGACGCGGCCCGGCTCGTTCTCGTGGATGCGCATGAGCTGCAACGCGGTCGTCACCGGCGCGAGCGGGTTCCGGAGCTCGTGGCCGAGCATCGCCAGGAACTCGTCCTTGCGGCGATCGACCTCCGCGAGCTCGTCGATCTTGCTCCGCAGGGCCGCCTCGAGCACCGCGCGCTGTTTGCTCTCCGTCTCGAGCGCGGCCGCCTTTTGCTGAAGCGTGGCGATGACGCGGTTGCGCTCGTCAGCCTCGGCGATGCTGTAGCTCTCGGCCGGGGTCACCCAGGTGTGCGCGGTGTTGATCTCGGCGAACGGCTTG
Source organism: Candidatus Limnocylindria bacterium (assembly GCA_050692175.1). Taxonomy (GTDB): domain Bacteria; phylum Chloroflexota; class Limnocylindria; order P2-11E; family P2-11E; genus 3-1-20CM-2-70-9. Next base: position 16,472 of record JBOGTG010000102.1, read on the forward strand.
GCGTAGTCGGGATCGTCGAAGGATGTGATCGGGTAGGCACAGAGAAGCGCGAACGTCTCCTTACGAGCAAGGTCGTTCCAGAGCTCCTCGAGCCGGAGCGCGGCGTCGCGGTTTCCCTCCGCCCACAGGACCGCCACCATCTCGCCGAACGCGAGGACCCGCCGGTCGCCGCTGCGGGCCGTCCTGATGACCGGGCCGATCGCGCTGGCGAAGCGGGATGGGTCCGGACGACCATTGACCATGAACCGCGAGAGGGTCTCGTGCGCGTCCAGCGGATGGTAGCGGCCGCTCGCGGTCAGGCGCTGCAGGTCAACGCCCTTGCCGACGAGCCGCGACTCGACGCCATCGCGATGGGCGCGCGTCGCGATCAGGATCGCGGCGTCGCTCCCGCGGAGACCACCGGACATGAAGTCCGTGACCCGGTCGTAGAGGAACCCTTCCTTCTCGTAGTACTGAACGAGGTGCCCGTCGTTTATAGGCGCGCCCATGTCGTTCAACGCCATCGGGTGCGGAGTCTTGCGAGAATCGTGCCAGCGATCTTTGTTGGGACTCCAGCGGGCTAGAGGTGGCTCCACCCAGACGGGATGAAGATCGACGCGTACGTGTCCAGGGCATACCGGTCGGTCATGCCGGCCACGTAGTCGGCGACGGCTCGCTTGGTGCCGTCGCGCTCGGCGATGCGCTGATGCTCGGGCGGCAGGAGCTCGGCGTGCTCTTCGAAGTGCTCGAGCAGGTCCAGGAGGACCCCCTGCGCCTTACGGTCCTCTGTCTTGGCCGGGCCCGCGAGGTAGACGTTCTCGAACATGAACTTCCGGAGTGCGTTGGTGGCCTCCAGGACCTCGTCGCTCATCGTCACGTCCGGTTTCCCGTATGAGGTGACGATCACGTCGTAGGTCATCGTGTCGAGGCGCTCGGCACGATCGCGGCCGAGCGAGGCGCGGATCCCCTGAGGGATGTCCTCTTCGCGCACGATCTCCGCGCGCATGGCGTCGTCGATGTCGTGGTGGAGATAGGCGATCTTGTCGGCGTAGCGAACGACCCAGCCCTCGGGCGTCTCGGGTATCCCCCACGCCGCGGTCTCGACGCCGCCCTCGGTGGGGGCGCTGTGCTTTTGGATACCGTCGCGCACCTCTTTGCTGATGTTCAGGCCGGCGCCGTTCCTTTCGATCTTCTCGACGATGCGAACGCTCTGCTCGTTGTGCCGAAAGCCGTCAGGGAGGAACTTGCCGAGGAGCTCCTCGCCGATGTGGCCGAACGGCGTATGGCCCACGTCGTGGCCCATGGACATCGCCTCGACAAGATCCTCGTTGAGACGCAGGGCGCGGGCGATGGAGCGGCCGATCTGGGTGACCTCGAGGGTGTGCGTCAGGCGCGTGCGGTAGTGGTCGCCGACCGGCGCCAGAAAGACCTGGGTCTTGTGTTTGAGCCGGCGGAACGCCTTGCTGTGGACGATGCGGTCGCGGTCGACCGCGAAGGCGGCACGGGTCGGCGAGGGGTCTTCGGGCCGATCGCGACGAGCGTTCGCCGATAGCGTTGCGTACTCAGCGAGATTTGCCTTCTCGAGGTCTTCGGCGTGCTCGCGGACGCGGAGCGCGGCGACGGACCGGGAGCGCGACAGCCTGGCTTCGGCGCGTGTCTGTGTGGCCATCGCGCGTAAGGCTAATTCATAGGATTGCCCGCGCCCGCCCCTTTGCACCGTTCCCCGCGCGGGTGTATCCCTTGCGTGGAAGCTGGGGAGGTGTGACGTGGCGCAGTCTCTATTCGAACGGTTGGGTGGCAAGAGCGCGATCACGAGTGTCGTCGAAGACTTCGTTGCTCGCTGCGCGGGAGACTCGCGGATCAACGCCAAGTTCGCGCGGACCGATATCCCGCGCCTCAAGTCGATGCTCGTCGACCAGGTGTCCGAGGCGTCCGGTGGCACGGCCCGGTACACCGGCCGGGACATGAAGACAACCCACACAGGCATGGGGGTGACCACCGGCGAGTTCAATGCACTGGTCGAAGATCTGGTCGCGACCCTCAACCGGTTCGAGGTCGGCAAGAAGGAGCAGGACGAGCTCCTCGGGGTGCTCGCCCCGATGCAGAGCGAGATCGTGGAGATCGACTCGGAAAAGACCGGAACGCCGCTCCCGCAGGGCTACCAACCGGCTCCAGCGCTCTCAAGGTCGGGCGGCTAGCCTAGCGGCCGCGTTTTCGTAAGACCGCCAGAGAGAACGCGCGACGGATCTCGAGGCTTGTTCCCGCCGGACGCTCAGCCCACGCGGATGCGAGCCGCCTTCGGACCGTGGGCTCGAGGTGCCAGTTCGCATTCACCCGCAGAAGCCAGCGCAGCTCGGAGCGGTACTGGTAGCGAGCGCGCGACTCGCCGCGCGTTGAAACGACGACGCTGAACCAACCTTCGGCGATGGCCTGCTGTCGCCCACGGTGCGCGGCGACGACGTCCTCGTCAGGTGACCGCTCGATAGTCCCGACCTCGCGGCGCCAGCCGTCAGCGACGAGAGCCAACCGCGGGCGGTAGATGGCAGCCGGCTGCAGATCGACGACGAGACCGCGAGGTCGCAAGGCCCGCCAGGCGCTTCGAAGGGCATCGACCATGCCCCCATGGGCAATTCATCAGAGCGACCACGAAAACAGGACGACGTCATACGGTCCTTCGCGGATCCCCGTTTGTGCCGGCCGCGCTGCGAACCGCACATTCATCAGACCCAGCGCGTGTGCGCGAGCCCGTGCGGCGGCGAGCAGCGTGCGATTCGGCTCGAGGGCGACGACACGCCGAGCGTCCCCGGCATATTCGACTGTGAGGCGTCCATTCCCACATCCGACCTCGAGCACGTCGCGACCGGCGAGCCGCGCGTACCGTTGGATCAGCCGCGCCTCACGCCGCGCACCCGGATAGCCGCGCGCATCCTCGTTGTCGCCGCGCTCGGTGATCCGACCAAGACGCTCGGCGATGGGGGGCGGCACTTAGCGATCGCGCGCGGGTGCGTTCGCCAGCGCGGCCTGCGCTGCCGCGAGCCTAGCGACCGGCACGCGGTAGGTGGATGGCGACACGTATGTCAGCCCGAGCTCGTGGCAGAGCGCGACCGACGACGTCTCGCCGGCGTGCTCGCCGCAGATGCCGATCTTCAAGCCCGGCTTCGTCTTCCGCCCGCGTACGACGGCCATGCGCATCATCGCGCCGACGCCGTCCCGGTCGAGGACCTGGAAAGGGTCGGCAGGGATGATTTTCTCTTCGACGTAGCGCGTGAGGAACGACTTCTGCGCGTCGTCGCGCGAGATGCCGAGGACCGTCTGCGTGAGGTCGTTCGTACCGAAGCTGAAGAACTCCGTCTTCGTCGCGATCTGGTCGGCGATGATGCAGGCGCGCGGGATCTCGATCATCGTCCCGAACTTGAACTCGACGCGCTTGCCGCGCTCTTTGAAGACAGTCTCTGCTACCTCCATGACCTGCTTTTCGAGGCGATCGAGCTCCCCCATTACGCCGACGAGCGGCATCATGATCTCGGGCTTCGCCTTCACGCCCTTTCCGGAAACGTCGATCGCCGCGCCGAGGATCGCGCGGATCTGCATCTCGAGGATCTCCGGATAGACCAGGAGGAGGCGGCAGCCACGTAGCCCGAGCATCGGATTGTCCTCGTGGAGCTGCTCGAGCCGGCGCTGGATGCGTTCCTTGTCCAGGAGGTCCGCACCGTTCTGACCAGTAGCTCGCAACACGGCGATATCCACGTCGACATCGGCGAACTCACGCAGGAACTCGTGGAGCGGCGGATCGATCAACCGGATCACCACAGGCAGGCCATCCATCGCCTCGTACATCTCGCGGAAGTCGCCCTGCTGGAACGGGAGCAGCTTCTCGAGCGCCTTCTTCCGCCCCTCGACGTCGGCGGCCATGATCATGTCCTGCACGATCGGGAGCCGCTCGGCCTCTCGGAACATGTGCTCGGTCCGCGCAAGACCCACGCCTTCGGCGCCGAGCTCGCGCGCGAGCCGACACTCACCCGGGGTGTCAGCGTTCACCCACACACCGAGCCGGCGGCGCTTGTCGGCCCAGGAGAGCAGCTCGATGAGCTCCTTCTCCTCTCGGAAGTTCGGCTGGATCGTGGGAAGCTCACCCGAGAAAACCTCCCCCGTCGTGCCGTCGATCGAGATCGCCTCGCCCTCCTTGATGACCTTGCCGTCTACATGCATCTCTCGCTTCATGAGGTCAATGTCGAGGGCGGTGACTCCGGCAACGCACGGGAGGCCGAGACCGCGCGCGACGACGGCCGCATGCGATGTGGAACCGCCGCGGGCGGTGAGGATCCCGGTGGCGGCCATCATCCCGTGGAAGTCGTCAGGGCTCGTCTCGGGACGGACGAGCACCACCAGCTGCTTCTGCCCTTTGAGGACGACGGCGCGATCGGCGTCGAACACCGCGCGTCCGGTTGCCGCGCCGGGTGACGCATTGAGGCCCTTGGCGAGGTAGCGGCCGGCGCCGCGCGCGCGGTCCACTTCCTTCTGATCGAACCGCGGCAGGAGCAGTTGCTCCACTTGTGAAGGCTCGACCCGCATGAGGGCTTCGTCCTTCGTGATCAGACGCTCACGCACCATGTCCGTCGCGATCTTCACCGCCGCTGCGGCGGTCCGTTTCGCGGAGCGCGTTTGCAGCATGTAGAGCTTCCCGCGCTCGATGGTGAACTCGAGGTCCTGCGCGTCGCGGTAATGCTTCTCGAGGCGCTTGGCGATCCGCTCAAACTCCGCGTATGCCTTCGGGAGGTCCCTTTTCATCTGCGAGATCGGCGCGGGAGTCCGGATACCGGCGACGACGTCCTCCCCCTGCGCGTTCGTGAGGTACTCGCCGTAGAGCTCCTTCGCGCCGGTGTTCGGGTCGCGAGTGAACGCGACGCCGGTGCCCGAGTCCTCGCCCATGTTCCCGAACACCATCGACTGCACGTTGACCGCGGTGCCGAGGTCGTGGCTGATCTTGAAGGCATTGCGGTAGTCGACCGCGCGGCGGCCGAACCACGAGCCGAAGACGGCCTCGATCGCCAGGCGCAGCTGGTCCAGCGGCTCCGTGGGGAACGGCTTCTTCGTCTCGCGGCGCACGATCTCCTTGTATTCCTCGACGAGCTCCGCGAGCGCCTTCGTGCCGAGGTCCGTGTCGGCTTTCGCGCGGGTCACCTTCTTCTTCGCCTCGAGCGCGTGGTCGAACTTCTCAGCGGGGATGCCCTGCACGATGCGGCCGAACATCGAGATGAAGCGCCGGTACGCGTCCCAGGCGAAGCGCTCGTTCTTCGTGAGCTTGGCGAGGCCCCTGCGGCTTTCGTCGTTCAGGCCGAGGTTGAGGACCGTGTCCATCATCCCGGGCATGCTCATCGCGGCGCCGGAGCGCACGGACACGAGCAGCGGGTCCTTGGGATCGCCGAGCCGCTTCTTCGTAGCGGTCTCGAGCTTCGCTAGCGCTCTCTCGACCTGCTCCCATAGGCCAGGGGGAAGCTTCTTCTTGTTGGCGAAGTAGGCGTTGCAGGCCGCGGTCGTGATGGTGAAACCCGGGGGAACCGGAAGCTTGGCGTTCGTCATTTCGGCGATGCCTGCGCCTTTTCCACCGAGGAGCGCGCGCATCTTAGCGCTGCCTTCGGCTTTGCCATTCGCGAACAGATAAACCCATTTCTGCGCCTTCGCACCGGTGCCACGGGATCCAGCTGGACGCGTGCGGCTACGAACGGCCATGACGACCTCCCCTTCGGAGACATCGATTCTGGCAGAAAACCTGCTCCGCCGGACGCGAGTGCGTAGCCCTGCGGTACAGTCGCGGCCCGTGTACGAACGACCCGGTTACCGCACGCTCCTCGGTCGGCTCCGCGAGAACGTGCGCACCTACATCCGCAAGCAGCTCGCGCTCCCGCGTGAGGAGATCGCGGAGATCATCCGCGCGAACGTCGGCGCCGCGAAGTGGTTCGGCGTCGCGCTCGCGTTCCTCTTCGCGTTCCTGATCGCGCTCGTCGTTCTCATCATCGCCCTCATCGCGCTCGTGCTGCCCCTCTGGGCGTCCGCCCTGATCGTCCTCGGCCTCATGGGCCTCGGTGCCGGCATCACGGGATTCGTCGGCTACAAGCGCCTCGACCTTCGCGGTCCCACACGAACGATCAACTCGGTGAAGGAGACCATTCGGTGGGCGAAACAGCGTCTGCTCGGACGGAGCGCGAGCTAGCCTCGCTCCGCGCTGAGATCGACACGGATCTCGACTACCTGCTCGCCCGCGTCCGCGACGACGCGGATCCGCGGAACCTCGCGCGGCGCCAGCCGGTGGCGGTCTTCGGGACGCTGGGGTCGCTCGCAGCCATCGTCGGGATCGCGTTTGCGTCGCGGGTCAAGAGCTTCCGCCGGTCGCGCACCGAAAAGGAGCTTGATCAGATCATCCAGCGCCTCGGAGGGCGCCTCGACCAGCTCAAGGGTCGCGCGCGAAAGCGATTCCGGGATACGCTCAAGAAGGAGATCGAAGAGGTCGAGACCGGTCCGCGCGCCAAGCAGATGATCTGGGAGTCGGCGGCAGCCGCGCTCACCGCAGCCGCAACGCTGTTCGCCCGACGATTCGTATCACGATTGACGGGCGACGAGGAGCTTTCCGACTCCGAGACTTAGCGCGAGCAACGCCGCGTAGGCGAGCGGCACCGCCGCCGCGCCCGCGAGACCCGACACGATCGCAATCCCGGCCGCCACGGCCGGATCACGCGTCCCGGCGCCGATCGCCGCGGCGCGCCCGTCTCCCCCGAAGAGGATCGCCCCGATCGCCGCCGAGACCGTGCCGACGAGGAGCACGAGGCCCGCGACGCCCACCGCTCGAAAGTCGACGAGCGAGAGGGCGGCGATCGTCGCGGCGCCGAGGATGATCGCCAGGGCGACGTATCGCGCGCCGTCGATGATCGGAAGCACCACGTCGCGCAGGGTCGGCACCGCACCCGCGAGGGCGGTGCCGATCACGAACGCGAAGAGGGCGACGTTGACATTGGGAGCCAGCCCGGGGATGTTCGCGATGAGGAGCGGGAATGACAGCGCGATGGTCCCGACAAGGAGAGCGCCGACGGTCTCCTCTCGCGCGCCAACGAAGCGCGCGAGCGCCCCGCCGATGAGCGGCGAGGGCGCCAGCGCCAGGATCGCCACCACCGGATCGCCGACGATCACCGCGACGAGGCCGAGCCCGACATACGCGAGCACGATCGGGACGAGGTTGCGTGCGCGCCGCAGGGCCAGGAGCGCGAGGAGCGGCGTCCGCGTACCCGTCGTAAAGAAGTACAGCGTGAGCGCCGTCTGCACGGCGCTCTGAAGATCAGGCGCCGAGCTTCTCGCGGAGCGCGGGCACGAGCTCGGCGATCGCCACGCGCACCTGGCCCATCGAATCGCGTTCGCGGATCGTGACCGCCTTGTCGTCTAGCGACTCGAAGTCGACGGTGACGCAGAGCGGCGTGCCGATCTCATCCTGGCGGCGGTAGCGCCTGCCGATGGCCTGCGTTTCGTCATACGTCGACATGAACTCCGGCCGGATCTTCGACCACACCTCGCGGGCGAGGGGTGTCAGGCGGTCGTTCTTGGACAGCGGCAGCACGGCGACCTTGTACGGCGCGAGATGCGGACGGAACCGCAGCACCACACGGGTCCCTTCCTTGTCGGGCTCCTCGTCGTACGCGGCGCAGAGGGTCGCGTAGGTCGCGCGGTCAGCTCCGACCGACGTCTCGACGACGTGCGGGATGAACCGCTCGTTCGCGGCGTCGTCGAAGTACTCGAGCTTCTTCCCGGAAAACTCCGAGTGGCGCCGCAGGTCGTAATCGGTGCGGTAGTGGATGCCCTCGAACTCGTTCCACCCGAAGGGGAAGGCGAACAGGATGTCCGTCGCGGCTGCCGCGTAGTGCGCGCGCTCGTCGGCCGCGTGGTCGCGGAAGCGGAGCTTCTCCTTCGGGATGCCCTGCTCGACGTGCCATTGAAGGCGCGTTTCCTTCCACTCGTCGTAGAAGCGTGGCGCCTCGGACGGACGCGTGAAGTACTGCATCTCCATCTGCTCGAACTCGCGCGAGCGGAAGATGAAGTTGCCCGGAGTGATCTCGTTGCGGAAGGCCTTCCCGATCTGCGCGATCCCGAACGGCAGCTTCCTCCGGCTCGTCTGCTGCACGTTCTCGAAGTCGACGAAGATGGACTGGGCCGTCTCGGGACGGAGCCACGCGATCGACGCGGTGTCCTCGACCGGCCCCACGAAGGTCTTGAACATGAGGTTGAACTGCCGCGGATCGGCGAGCTTTTTCTCGCCGCAGTTCGGGCAGGACACGCCTGAGAGGTCGAGCTTCTTCGCGCGCCAGGCTGTCGCGAGGTCATCGCCCTTCGGCAGGTCGTCGAGCCGGAAGCGCTTGCGGCAGTTGCGGCACTCGACCAGCGGGTCGGTGAAGTTCTCGACGTGCCCTGACGCTTCCCAGACGCGCGGGTGCATGAGGATCGCGCCGTCCAGGCCGACGATGTCCTCACGCAGCTGGACCATCGCGCGCCACCACGCCTCCTTGACGTTGCGCTTGAGCTCGACGCCGAGCGGGCCGAAGTCCCACGTCGCGCCGGCGCCTCCGTAGATCTCGCTGGAGGGGAACACGAAGCCGCGCCGCTTCGCGAGCGACGTGATCTTTTCGGCTACCGAATCCGGGGGGTTCTCGGGGGGCTTTGCCCCCCGGACCGTCTTCACGAAACGGGCGTGGGACGCGGGAGCGTGCGAAGCTCGTCCATGAGGTGCGTGGTCGAGATATCGCGGTCGAGCACGTACCGCATGAAGCCACGCAGGTGCCGGTCGAGTTCCGCCGTAAGCGGCATGTCGAGTCGCAGACGCGCGGCGGAGTCGAGGTCGCTCACCAGGAGGTACCGGAGCGATTTGAGCGCGCGGACCGTGAGCGTCGCCACGTAGGGCAGGTGCGCCGCGCACGCGAGGCAGATCGCGCCACCGGCCGCGGGTTCCCACGCGTTGGTCTCCTCGGCGAGCACTGTGCGGCATTGCGCGCACTCGCCGAGCTCGGGCCGGAACCCGGATCGATCGAGGAGGTGCAGGTCGAACCAGCGACAGACCGTCGGGGCGTTGACGCCCGCATCGAGCGCGCGGAGCGAGGTCTCGAGCAGATCAAAGAGCGGCGCCGACGGGACGCGGTCGGCCGTGAAGCGATCGACGAGCTCGGCGACGTACCAGCCCGCCGCGATGAGCGCGAGGTCGTCGCGCATGTCCGGATAGATGGCGCGGGCTTCGGCGCCGGTCAAGACATCGAGCTCGCGCCCGCGCGCGAGCTGGTAGGTGGCGTGCGTCAGCGGCTCCGCGTGCCCGGCCATGCGGCTCGTCGCTCTCCGTATGCCTTTCGCGACGACACGCACTTTGCCGAAATGGCGCGTGAAGAGGACGAGAATGCGATCCGCCTCGGCGAAGTCGTTCGTCTTGAGGACGATCGCCTCGGCACGGTACGTGCGAGATGCCACGTCGCGTCAATGGTACGAAGCCACCGGCGGCTTCGCCCCCGAGCCCCGGGGGTACGAGGGGGCGCCAGCCCCCTCGACGTCTATGATCGATCCGCGGTGGGTCGCACTCTCGAGTCGTACATCGGAGCCGTCGACGAGGAGATCCGCGCCCTTTTGACCGGCGGGGAGCCCTCGCTGCAGCCCTTCTACGGGATGATGCTCTACCACCTCGGGCTGGATGCGGAGCGAGGCCTCTCGGGGAAGCGGCTTCGTCCTGTCTTGTGCACGCTCGTCTACGAAGCCCTGACCGGTGACGCACGCGGCGCGCTCCCCGCCGCCGCCGCGATCGAGCTGCTCCACAACTTCACCCTGATCCACGACGACATCGAGGATCAGGACCCCGCGCGCCACCACCGGCCGACGGTCTGGAGCGTGTGGGGCGTGGCCCAGGCGATCAACGCGGGCGACGGGATGTTCGCGGTCTCGCGTCTGGCCGTGCAGCGTCTCCGCGGGTTCCCGGCCGAGCGCGTGCTCGCGTTCGCCAAGCTCGTCGACGAAGCGTGCGTTCGCGTCTGCGAAGGGCAATTCCTCGACATCTCGTTCGAGACGCGGACCGACGTGACCGCCGAACGCTACCGGGCGATGGCCGCGAAGAAAACGGGCGCGCTGTTCGCCGCGGCCGCGCAGGGCGCCGCGTTGCTCGCGACCGACGACGCCTCCGTCCGCGAGACGCTCGCGCGCTTCGGCGACGCCTTTGGCCAGGCCTTCCAGGCGCACGACGACGTGCTGGGGATCTGGGCCTCGACCGAGCGGACCGGGAAGCTCGAGATGAACGACCTGACCAAGCGCAAGAAGACGCTACCCGTCGTGCTCGGATTCGAGCGGGCCCAGGGCAAAACCCGCGATCGCCTGGCCGCGCTGTTCGCACCGCCGGCTCCACTTTCGACCGAGAGCGTCGAGCGCATCCGCGAAATACTTGACGAGCTGGGGGTCCGTGCACTCATCGACGCGGAAATCGCCGCGCAACGCGGTCGCGCGCTTCACGCCCTTCGCGCGATCGCGCCGATCGCAGCGGCTCGCGAGCCGCTCGACCTGCTCGAGCGGCTGATCGCGTCCGCGACGGGTGCGGCGACGGAGCCCGCGGGAGTCGTCGCGACCTAGAATCCGGCCGCGATGGGACCGCGCGACATCATCCTCGAGCCGAACGAGAACGTGCTCCTCGCCACGAGGCCGCTCTTCTTATGGGAACCGCTTGTGATCATCGATGTCGCGCTATTCGTACTTTCGCTCTATTTCACCCCGCTCGTGCCGCCGCTGGCCGCCGCCTGCCTTGGAGCGTGCGTGCTGCTGACGATCTGGATCGTCGTGAAGTGGATCCCCTGGAGCGCGAAGTGGTTCGTGCTCACCGACCGCCGGGT
>JBOGTG010000103.1:0-68245 GCA_050692175.1 Candidatus Limnocylindria bacterium
TCGCCCCGCCCTGCGCCGCGGCCACACGGTCCGCGATCGCCAGGAGCTGCGGCAGATCGCCCAGCGTCTCGCGCCCATAGGTGAGCTCGAGCCAAGCACGTCGCGTGTCACGCTGAGCGAGCGAGACGTCGATGAAGCGCGCATATTCCTCGCACGCGCTGATCAGGTCACCCTGATTCGCGAGAGCGGCGGCGAGGCGGCGGTGCGCCGCGAGATCGAAGGGCGCGATCTCGACCGCGACGCCGAGAAGCGCGACCGCGCTCACGCGGTCGTTCTTTCTGGCGGACACGCCGGCGCCCTCCCGCAGGGTCAGGAGTGCGGCGTCGCGGTCCTCGAGCGCCACGAGCGTGCGCGCGAGACCGCTGTATGAATCGACGTCGCCATGCTTGTTCACGAGCTCGCGATATGCGCTCTCGGCCTGGCGCAGGCGGCCACTCGCGAAGAGCTTCGCGGCCGCGTCGCTGGCGAGGCGGTGATCGTTCGGCGCCTTCTTCTCGGCCGCGCGGCCCTGCTGGGCGAGCGCCTGCGCGAACTCGCTCGCCTTCTTGTTGTCCATGACCTTGCTCGCGGCAACGCGCGCGCGCTCGGCAAGGGGGAGGATGTGGGTCCGCTCGACGTTGTTCGCGTTGACGCCCATCGCATGCATCTCGCGTGACAGGAACGCGGGCGCGGCCGGACCGAGGTATTCCTTCGCGACGCCCAGGAGCTCCAAGGCGAGCGCGTTCACCGCTTAGTCCTCGCCGCCGCTGCCGGCTTCGTCGGCAAGCGCGTAGAAGCGCAGCGCGTTGAGCATACGGTCGAACGCCGATGCGACCTCGTGGGTGATGTCGTCGCCGCTCCGCGTATCGAAGTGCGCTTCGCGAAGATCGATGTCGCCGGTCGAGACCTGGGTCGCCTCACCGACGAGGCGGCGGAGCGGTCCGACGAGCGAGCGCGTGAGAACGACCCCGATCACGAACGAGAGGAGGATGCCCATGACGAGCATCAGCGCGGCGTCGACCGTCGCGTTGTCGGCGGCTCTGGTGTACGTGGACAGCGGCACCGCCAGCACATAGCCCCACGGCTTGTTCACCAACCTTGTCACGACGCCTCGCTGCTCGGCCGCGCCGGCGCCGAAGGCGAACGCCGCGTCGCCGCTGGCACCCTTTGGCAAAGCGTCGAGCGCCGTCTTGAGCGTCGGGAGCGGGTCGATGACGAGCTGCTCCGGCTTGAGCTGCCCGAAGCGCCTGTCGGCGACCAGCTTCTTTACGGTGTCCGCGTCGATCGGCGCGATCGGCTTGTAGATGAGCGACTCTGCCTTATCGCGCTGGCCCTTGGTCTCGGAGACCGCGAGGCGGATGCCGTAGTCGTCGACGAGGAAGGAGTGGGCGCCGACGCCGACGGAGCCGGCGTCGCTCTCGACGATGTCCCAGATCGCGGCGAGGTTCACGCGGGTTCGCACGACCGCCACGACCACGTTGTTCGCGGCGACCGGCGACGAAAAGAAGAGAGCGGGCCTGTTGGTGATCACCGAGTAGGAGGGGTCGCTCACGTACGGCGTGCCTCTGGTCGCGGTGAGGAAGTACTCGCGGAAGGCGATGCTCGTGCCTTCGTCGGTCAGAAGCGAGGCCGCGACGATGGTGCCCTTGAGGTCCACGACGGCGACGGATTCGTACTCCGGCGACCGGGCCGCCGCCGCCGAGAGCGCCGTGCGCGCGGCGGCGCGTGCTTCCTGGTCGCCGAGGTTCGTCGCGTAGCGGACGATGTCCGGCAGCTTGGCCACGAGAATGATGTCGCCGAGGCGGCTCGCCAGGTATGCATCGATGGCGTTCGCGGTGGAGGTGGAGCGCTGGCGGATGTTCGTGACGCCGAGCGCGGTGAGGTCGTTACGGGTGTTGTTTGTGGAGACGACGCTGACCAGCCCTATCGGCGCCACCCCGACGATGACCAGCGCCGCGAGGACCTTCTGCCAGAACCGGACACGTGGCCGACCCATACCGCCGCTCCCCTGCCCCGCGCGCCCGAATCGCCACCTTCGCGCGCGAGTAAGCGCATCGTCGGCGGCCTAGAGCCAACGGCCTAGTCACAGGCTGGCACGCGCTCGTACCGGAAAGGTCCTAGTACCGCCGAGCCGCTCTGCCCTACCATTCCTCCAAACAACACACGAAGACGTGCCCGCGCACGTGGAGGACAAGTGGCCAACGGAACGATCAAGAAGCTCGTCGGCGACAGGGGCTTCGGCTTTATCCAGACCGAGGACGGCTCAGACATCTTTTTCCACCGGTCGCAGGTGGAAGGCGACGCGTTCGATACCCTCCGTGAGGGTCAGAGCGTGACTTACGAGAAGGGGATGGATCCCCGCCGCGGCAAGCCGCAGGCGGAGAAGATCACTCCGGCCTAGGTTCTCGCGGGCAGGCTCCGGAAGCCGCCGCTTCGCCTAGCGTCGCGCAGCAGACCACGAAGGAGACGCTTCGACGTTTCCAGCTGCTCGCGATCGTCCGCCGTCAGACCCGCACGCGCGGCGTCGACGCGCCACCAGCACTCGAAGCCCCAGAGTCGCTCGTCGCCCAGGCGGAGCCGTGGGATGCCCCCGTCGCTTCGGCGCGGGTCGCCCGTCTCGAAGTCGAAGAACCCTTCGAAGAGCGCCGCCGCCCCGGTCCGGTCGGGCTCGCCCTCGCGGCAGTCGAGAAGGATGACGCACGGCGTCCCAGGGCGGAGCTCGTCTCGCGCGCGCAGCGGCCGGCGACCGCGGTCACCTCGCCCTTGCGGGATACGGCCGGGGGTACGGCGGTCGGATCGCGGCTCGATCCGACGCTGCGGACCACGGGCCGGAGCCGGCGACGACGAGGTCGGTCGCGGCTCCGCTTTCGGCCTGCGCGATCGGAAACGGCGCCGTCGTGGACGCTCTCGCATCCGAGGAGTCTACGGCGCTCGACGCCTTTACCATCGACGTAGATGCGTGACATCCACGACGTCTATGACGAGTTCAAGCAGCAGCTGCCCGATATCGACACCGAAGAGACGCAGGAGTGGATCGAGTCGCTCGACGCGCTCGTAAAGCAATCGGGCGGCGACCGCGCTCGCTTCGTCCTCTACAAGCTGCTCAAGCGGGCTCGGATGCTGCACGTCGGGCTGCCGCCGCTGACGCAGACGCGCTACATCAACACCATCTCGCCGGAGCAGGAGCCCTACTTCCCGGGCGACGAAGAGATGGAGCTCCGCATCCGGCGGCTCATCCGCTGGAACGCGGTCGCCATGGTCGTCCGCGCGAACCATCACTACGAGGGGATCGGCGGTCATCTGGCGACGTACGCCTCTGCAGCGAGCCTGTACGAGGTGGGCTTCAACCACTTCTTCCGCGGAAAGGACGACGACGCATCCGGCGATCAGATCTTCTTCCAGGGACACGCCGCGCCAGGCATTTACGCACGAGCGTTCGTGGAGGGTCGCCTCAGCGAATCGCAGCTCGACCACTTCCGGCGGGAGGCCGTTCCGGGCGAAGGTCTGTCGAGCTATCCGCACCCGAGGCTGATGCCTGAGTTCTGGGAGTTCCCGACCGTCTCGATGGGACTCGGCCCACTCGCCGCGATCTACCAGGCGCGCTTCAACCGCTACCTGCACAACCGTGGCATCAAAGACACGTCGACGTCGCGAGTCTGGGCATTCATCGGCGACGGCGAGTGCGACGAGCCCGAGTCGCTCGGCGCGCTCCACGTCGCGGCGCGCGAGGGCCTCGACAACCTGACTTTCGTGGTGAACTGCAACCTCCAGCGTCTCGACGGCCCGGTCCGCGGCAACGGCAAGATCATCCAGGAGCTCGAGTCGGTCTTCCGCGGGTCAGGGTGGAACGTGCTGAAGGTCCTCTGGTCGCGCGAGTGGGACGAGCTGCTCGCGCGCGACGTCGAGGGCGTGCTCGTGAACCGTATGGCCGAGACGACCGACGGCGAGTCGCAGCGTATGACGATCGCCGACGGCGCCTACATCCGCGAGAAGTTTTTCGGAACGGACCCGCGGCTGCTCAAGATGGTCGAGCATCTCTCCGACGAGCAGCTGCGCGGCCTGCGGCGCGGCGGTCACGACTACCGTAAGGTCTACGCCGCGTACCACGCCGCGGTTCGTCACTCCGGCGCGCCGACGGCGGTCCTGGCGCAAACCGTGAAGGGCTGGGCGCTCGGGCCATCGGTGGAGGCGCGCAACATCACGCACCAGGCGAAGAAGATGAGCTTCGAAGAGCTCAAGATCTTCCGCGACCGCCTCCAGCTTCCGATCTCGGACGACAAGCTCACCGAAGACCCGCCCTACTACCACCCCGGCCTTGACTCGCCGGAGGTGCGGTACATGATCGAGCGCCGTCGCGCCCTCGGCGGCTTCGTGCCGAGGCGCGTCGTCCGCGCGAAACCGCTTCCGCAGCCGGAGGCCTCAGCCTTCGCCGAATTCCCCCGCGGCTCGGGCACCGCCGCCGCGTCGACGACGATGGCGTTCACCCGTCTGCTCCGGAACCTGCTGCGCGACAAGAACGTCGGCAAGCGCGTCGTGCCGATCATCCCGGACGAGGCGCGCACGTTTGGCATGGACCCTCTCTTCAAGGAAGTCGGGATCTACTCGCCACTCGGGCAGCGTTACGAGCCCGTCGATGCGGAGACGCTCCTTCCCTACCGCGAGGCGATCGATGGTCAGGTGCTCGAGGAGGGCATAACCGAATCGGGCTCCATGGCGTCGTTCACGGCCGCCGGCACGAGCTACGCGACGCACGGCGAGCAGATGCTCCCCTTTTACGTCTTTTACTCGATGTTCGGGCTGCAGCGGACCGGCGATCAGGTCTGGGCATTCGGCGACGCGCGCGGCCGCGGCTTCCTCTGCGGCGCGACCGCCGGGCGCACGACGCTCAACGGCGAAGGCCTGCAGCACGAGGATGGGCACAGCCAGCTCCTCGCGACATCTGTCCCGAACATCCGCGCCTACGACCCGGCGTTCGCGTACGAGACCGCAGTGATCGTGCGCGACGGCATCAAGCGGATGCTCGGCGACGGCGAGGACATCTTCTACTACCTCACCCTGTACAACGAGAACTACCCGCAGCCGGCGATGGCCGACGGTGTCGAGGAGGGGATCGTCCGCGGGATCTATCTCTTCCGCCCCGGCGAGGAGGGTCGGCGGCGGCGGGTCACGCTCCTCGGATCGGGCTCGATCATGCAGCAGGTCCTGCGCGCGCAGGAGCTCCTCCAGGGGAAGTACGACGTGGGCGCGGACGTCTACAGCGTCACGAGCTACCAGCAGCTGCGCAACGAGGCGCTCGAGGTCGAGCGCTGGAATCGGCTCCACCCTGAGGCCGAGCCGCGCCTCCCGCACGTGACCAGCGTTCTCGGCGGGCATTCGCCGATCGTCGCGGCCTCGGACTGGCTCAAGGCCATCCCCGATCAGGTCTCGCGCTGGGTGGGTAGTCCTTTTGTATCGCTGGGCACCGACGGCTTCGGCCGGAGCGACACGAGAGCGGCGCTGCGCCGCCACTTCGAGATCGACGCGGAGAGCGTGGCCACCGCCTCGCTGCACGCCCTCGCCCTGTGCGAGCAGTACGGGACCGCGGACGTCGCGAAGGCCATCGCCGAGCTCGGGATCGACCCGAACAAACCGGAGCCGCGAACCGCTTAGAGCACACCGACCTCGAGTGGGTGCTCGCCAAGCGCGTCGACGCGGAAGGCGCGACCCCAGGCCGCGCGCTCACGATCTCGACAAGTCGCTCGTCGTCGTACCTCGCGGCGACCCCGTCGTCCAGCGCGATCCCAGGCGGGAGGCCCGCCGCGATCTCGCGCGCATAGACCGGACGTCGGCGCTCCTGCGAGTCGTAGTGCGGGCACGCGCTTCCTTCGAGCAGCTCGAGGCCGTCGCGCAGCTTACCGAGCTCGAGCGTGAACGAGTCGGTGATCCCGGCCTCGAACCAGCAGATGCATCCGGCCGACCATCCGGTGAGGATCGTCCCGTTCCGGTACGCACTGCGAAGCGCGTCTTCCACGCCGTGCAGACGCCAGATCGCGAGCATGTTCGCGGTGTTCCCGCCGCCGACCATCACGACGTCCTGTGCCCGAATGATGCAGTGGGGACGAACAGCACCTTCGGCCGCGGCCGCCTGGTCAGGCCGAGGACGTAGCGCGTCAGCGCGTGGTAATGGAGCTGCTCGCCTCCGCAGGCGACGACGCGTCTTGGCATCGGCGCTCACTCTGCCAGAGCACGCCGGCGCTCAGTCGCTACGCACCAGCGTCGGCGAAGTACTCGAGCGGCCCGGCGTCACTCGTCACCGCCGACAGCCTCTCGACGGGGATGCGCAGGAACGCGCTCACAATGACCGGATCGAACTGCTTCCCGCTGCAACGCTCGATCTCGGTGATGGCATCCTCGAGGCTCATGGCGCGGCGATACGGACGGTCGGACGTCATCGCGTCGACTGCGTCGGCCAGTGCGAAGATTCGAGCTCCGAGCGGGATGTCTTCGCCGGCCAGCCCGTCGGGATAGCCGCTGCCGTCGAAGCGCTCGTGATGGTGGCGCACGATCTCAGCGGGGCCGCTCAGGTATGGGATGCCGGCCAGGATCCGCGCGCCGTACGCGGGATGACGCTTCATGATTCGCCACTCCGAGCCGTCAAGCTCGCCGGTCTTTCGCAGGATCTCGTCCGGAATGCCGATCTTTCCGAGATCGTGGAGCAGCGCACCACGCCGGAGCGTCCGTATGTCCACCTTCGGTGAGCGCAGCTCGCGGGCCATGAGATCCATGTAGCGCGCGACACGCTGCGCGTGCCCCTCGGTCTCGCGATCGCGGACATCGAGCGCCAGCGAGAGCGCCCGGAGCGTCGAGTCGTACGCGCTCTCGCTCTCGCTCAGCGCGGCTTCCAGCGCGCGCGCCTGGGCGCCCATCTGGTCCGAGGTGCGGCCGTAGGCGCGCTTGAGCACGAGCCAGAGCACCGCCGCTTCCGCGGTCATGATCCCGGCGGTCGTGAGCTGCACATCTCGCACGAGGCCGTCGAGTGACTGCCCGCCCCCCAGAGTCAGCGAGTACAGGGCTCCCAGACCGATCGCGACCGCGATGGCCAGTAGGACCGCGACGATCGCAAGTGCGACGCGGATCGGGTTCCCCGGGCGCGGCGGCGCCAGCGGAAAGTCGCGTACACCCACCACCGGTGCGGCCATCAGTAGGGCGAATTGTAGGAAGCGCCGACGGCAAAAACCCGCCCGAAAACCGCCCGCAGGAGGGTCCCCCGTCGCAACTCGTTAGCAGTGCGGCGCGCAGGCCGGTTAGTTCACTGTCGTGGTGCGGTGTCCCTGCGCGAGCCAGGCCGGGATCGCCGTCGCGACCATGGGGCGTCCGACGAAGAAGCCCTGGGCGCTGTCGCAGCCGACGGCCGCGCAGGCATCGTACGTGGCCTGGTCTTCGATCCCTTCGGCGACGACCTTCATCCCGAGCGCGTGTCCGAGATTGGTGATCAGCTTCACGATCTCGGCGCTGCCGCGGTCGCGCGTCATCCGGCCCACGAACGAGCGGTCGATCTTCACGGCATAGGCCGGAAGGCGTTGCAGGTAGGCGAGCGAGCTGTAACCGACACCGAAATCGTCGATGGCGAGCTGAACACCCAGGTCACGGAGCTCGGCGAGCGTGCGCAGGACCCGGTTGGGCTCGGCCATGAGCATCGTCTCGGTGATCTCGAACCCCAGCCACCCCGGCGGGATACCGGCACGCTCGAGCGCCTGAGCGACGACGCGGGGAAGCTCCGGATCGAGCAGGTTGCGTATCGAGAGGTTCACTGCCGCCTGAACCGGTATGTTCGCCTCACGCCACGCGGCGCACTGCGCGAGCGTCATCGCGAGCACGCGGGCGAAGAGCGACTTCACGAGACCGGACCGCTCGGCGAGCGGGATGAATTCCCCTGGCGCGACAAGGCCGCGGTCCGGATGACGCCAGCGCGCGAGCGCCTCGACGCGCGTCACCTCGCCCTCCGCGAAGCCAACGATGGGCTGATAGACGACCTGCAGCTGGTCCGTTTCGATGGTGTGGCGAAGCTCGGCCACAAGGGCGAGCCGATCGGATCCTTCGGGATCGGCTTCCTCCGCGTACACCGCGGACCCGCCTGGGGTCCGCTTCGCGACGTACATGGCGATATCCGCCCGTCGCATGAGAGTCTCGACATCCTCCCCGTGCTGCGGGCTGACGGCGATGCCAATGGAGATGGCGATCTCGTGAGCGCCTCCCTGAATGTCGAACGGCCGCTGCAGCGCGGCGATGATCTTCTGCGCGACGTGTCCCGCGCCGCCTTCGTCGGCGCCAGGAAGGAGTACGGCGAACTCGTCACCGCCGAGGCGCGCGACGGTGTCGGTCTCGCGCAGATCAGCGGTGATCCGCTGCGCGACCTCGCCGATGAGAAGGTCACCGGCCGGGTGCCCGAAGGTGTCGTTGATCTCCTTGAATCGATCGAGGTCCATCACCAGGAGGGCGAGCGGCGTCGCAAGACGGCGCGCGGTCCGGAGCGCCTGCTCGAGACGGTCGAGCAGCAGCGAGCGGTTGGGAAGACCGGTCAGGGGATCGTGGAGCGCCAGCCGTTCGAGCTCGTGCTCGGCCTTCTTGCGGTCGGTGACGTCGGTGAAGCTCGAGACGACCTCGCGGACCCTGCCGAAGGCGTCCGCGATCGGGACCGCATCGACGAGAAGCCAGCGCACGTAGCCGTCCGCGCGGACCATGCCCATCATCACGTTGCGGATCGGCACGCCCCGGACCTGCGCCGCGACGTTCGGGACCTCGTCGTCCGGCATCGTCGTGCCGTCCTCGCGGATGCGGCGGTCCTCACCTGGTGCCTCCGCGCCTTCGAGCTCCTCGGGCGGTCGCCCGAAGATGCGCGTCGCCGCGGCGTTCGCGTAGACGACGCCGCCGGCTGCGTTGCGGACAACGACGCCGCACGCCATCGCGTCGTATATCTCGGCGAGGTCGCTCTCCGATCGCGGGATACCCATCGTGGCACGGCCCTCCTCGCGACACGCGGTCGAGGCGGACGCTACGCGCCGTGGATTTCGCGCGAGGAGTGCAAGGGGTATCGGGCTTAATGAGTCGGAAGTACTAGAGGCGGACTCTTGTCAGTCGATCCTTCTCTTTGTCGCTCACGTTGCCATCCGCCCGTCTGTAGGCGATCGCGCGATCGAGGCTGACGCGCCAGTCCAGAGGAGCGAACTCACCGAGGAAGGCTCGCACGAAGCGATCGCGAAGCCACGAGAGCGGCGGCCCGACCGGCGCGCCCGCCAGCACGACTGCGGTGAGGGCTACATCGAACTCGCCCTCGCCGCGAGCCGCGTTCGCCCAATCGATCACCACCGGACCGCACCGCGTCAGCATCACGTTCGCGGGATGAAGATCCAGATGCAGGATCGAAGGGCCATCGCCGGTCACCGGGACTCGCGACGGAATTCCACAACCCTCCCCTGCTCGCAGCGGTAGGTGGCGACCGAGGTCGACGATTCGATCCGGCCGGTGACGACGCCGTCGGGTGTGACGGATGCGCTGCCAGTGATGTGCTGCACCCCTGCGCCACCCCAGCGGCCGCTCGAGGTTCCGCCGCCGTTCACGCGGCACTCGACGGTGGCTGGAACGATCAACGCGATGTAGAGCAGGATCGCTCCGTAACCGGCGAGCGCGCCCCCGATCGCGGCCGGGCGACCCGCAGAAAGCGGCCGTCGGTGCAATGCCCGGTACAGCAGGACGATCGCCACGATCCCTACCGGGAGGACGGCGAGCCCGATCCCGAACGCACCCAGGACCCCAAAGAGAAGCGCCGCGCTGCCCAGCAGCGCGAGGAACGCGATGTATCCAGCGCGGCTCCACGGAACGAGCTGCGCGCCGACCGCTATGGCGAACGTCGCGACCGCGACGAGCGCGAAGTCGAACGGATGTGGTTCGAAGACCTTGTTACCGCCGGCGCGGAGCGACAGGTAGAGCGGAAAGAGGAGAGTGGCGGAAGCCGCTGCGAAGATCGCGGCGATCGCGACGCGAATCGCCGGGTTCACGCGCGCATGAGCGGCCGATAGCGGATGCGGTGCGGGCGCCAATCCGTCCCAACAGTCTTGCGCATGTGTTCCTCGTACGCCTGGTAGTTGCCCTCGAACCAGCGGACGCGGCTGTCGCCCTCGAACACGAGCAGGTGCGTCGCGATGCGGTCGAGGAACCAGCGGTCGTGGCTGATGACGACGACGCACCCGGCGAAGTCGAGTACTGCTTCCTCGAGCGCGCGGAGGGTGTCCACGTCGAGGTCGTTCGTCGGCTCGTCGAGGAGCAGCACGTTGCCGCCGGAACGCAGGAGCTTCGCGAGATGCACGCGGTTGCGCTCGCCGCCGGAGAGATCCCCCACCTTCTTCTGTTGATCGGCACCGCGGAAGTTGAGGGATGCCGCATACGCGCGGGCGTTCCGTGTCCGCGAACCGATCTGGATGTTCTCCTCGCCGCCTGAGATCTCTTCCCACACGTTCTTCTTGGGGTCGAGCGTGTCGCGGGACTGCGAGACGTACGCGAGCTTCACCGTCTCGCCGACTCGAAGGGCCCCCGCGTCGACCTTCTCCTCGCCGGTGATGAGACGAAACAGCGTGGTCTTGCCGGCGCCGTTTGGACCGATCACGCCGACGATGCCGCCGCGCGGGAGAGAGAAGCTCAGATCGTCGAAGAGGAGCTTGTCGCCGTAGGCCTTGCGGATGCCCTCCGCCTCGACGACGACGTCGCCGAGCCGTGGGCCGGGCGGGATCGAGATCTCGAGCTCGCGCTCGCGAAGCTCGGGGTCAGAGGCTAAAAGGCGCTCGTACGACTCGATGCGGGCCTTGCTCTTTGCCTGACGCGCGCGGGGCGAGGCGCGGACCCACTCGAGCTCGCGCGCGAGCGTTCTCTGCCGCGCGGATTCCTGCTTCTCCTCGTCGGCGAGTCGCTTGCGCTTCTGCTCGAGCCAGGAGCTGTAGTTGCCCTGATACGGAATGCCGGCACCCTTGTCGAGCTCGAGGATCCAGCCTGCGACGTTGTCGAGGAAGTACCGGTCGTGCGTGACCGCAACGACGCAGCCCGGGTATTCGGCCAGATGTCGCTCGAGCCAGCCCACCGATTCCGCATCGAGGTGGTTGGTCGGCTCGTCGAGCAGCAGCAGGTCGGGCTTGGATAGAAGGAGGCGGCACAGCGCGACGCGCCGGCGTTCGCCACCCGAGAGCGTCGCGACGTCCTGGTCTCCCGGCGGGCAGCGAAGCGCGTCCATGGCGACGTCGACCGCCGCGTCGAGCTCCCAGAGGCCTTTCGCCTCGATCTGATCCTGTGTGCGTTGCAGCTCGTCGGTCGCGCGCTCCATCTCCGCGGGCGCGAGATCCTCGCCGAGCTTCATCGAGAGCTCGTTGTAGCGATCGAGCACGGCTCGCTGCGCTGCGACGCCCTCCTCCACGTTCCCGCGCACGTCCTTCGCGGAATCGAGCGCCGGCTCCTGCGCGAGCAGGCCCGCGCGGAAACCCTCGGTGATCCGGGCGGCGCCGATGTAATCGCGGTCGACCCCGGCCATGATCTTGAGCAGCGTGCTCTTGCCGGCTCCGTTCGGGCCGAGAACCCCGATCTTCGCGTCGGGATAGAAGGCGAGCGTGATCCCGCGCAGGATTTCTCGCTGCGTCGAGGGCACGATCTTCTTGAGCTGGTACATCGTGTAGATGAATTGCGGGGGCACGCAAAAACCGTAACAGGTACGCTTTACAGCGTCGTGGGCGGGGACAAGCGCAATTTCAGACTGTCAAAGGATGTCCTGCCGAGCCGCTACGAGCTGCGGTTCGAGCTCGAGTTCGACACATGGACATCGAATGGCTCGGAGCGGATAACGCTGCGCTCGGCGCGGCCGTCGCGGGAGATCACCCTCCACGCCCTCGAACTGGAGATCGTCACCGCGATGATCGACGGAAAGAACAAGCTCGAAAAGGCCATCATGGACACCGAGCAGGAGACCGCGACGCTCCGGTTCGCGAACGACATCCCAGCCGGCGAGCACATGCTCGAGATCTCGTGGAAGGGCGGCATCCGGGACTCGCTCCGCGGCCTTTATCGCTCTCTCCGGGGCGAGGAGCGCTACGCCGCCACGCAGTTCGAGGCCGCCGACGCCCGGCGAGCCTTCCCCTGCTTCGACGAGCCGGAGTTCAAGGCCCGTTTCTCGCTCGAGCTCCTCCACCCGGCGGGAAACGCGGCGATCGGAAACATGCCCACCACGTCCCAGGAGGAGCTCGACGAGCGACGCACCCGTACGCGTTTCCGCGAGACACCCAAGATCTCCTCGTACCTCGTCGCGTTCAGCGTCGGGCCGTACGAGTTCACGCCGACGGTCACCACCCCGTCCGGGATCCCCGTCCGCGTCTGCCTCCCACCGGGACTCGCCGAGCAGGGCATCTACGCGCGCGACGCGCACGTGCGATCGGTGGAATGGCTTCAGGACTACACCGCGATCCCCTATCCGTATATCAAGGTCGACGCGATCGGGATCCCCGACTTCGAAGCGGGCGCGATGGAGAACCCCGGCGCGATCACCTACCGCACGCGGCTCCTCGCGGCGGACGATCGCAACGCCTCGATCCAGACCCTGAAGGGCATCTTCAGCACTGCCGCGCACGAGCTCACCCACATGTGGTGGGGCGACCTCGTCACGATGCGCTGGTGGACAGACCTCTGGCTGAACGAATCGTTCGCTTCATTCGTCGGCGAGAAGGCTACGGCCGCGCTCAATCCGGAGTGGCGCTACTGGCGCGACTTCGTCGCCGACAACACAAGCGCGTTTAACCTCGACGCCCTCGCCTCGACCCACCCGATCTCCGTCGAGGCAAAGAGCGCGGAAGAAGCGTCGCAGCGATTCGATGCGATCTCGTACACGAAGGGCGCAGCCGTGCTCCGCATGATCGAGGGCTACCTTGGCGAGGAGGCCTTCCGCGAGGGCGTTCGGATCTACCTGAAGCGTCATGCTGAGGCGAACGCATCGGCCGACGACTTCTGGCGCGCTCTCGACGAGGCGTCCGGGCAGGACGTGACAAGGGTCGCGAACGCGTGGATCAAGGAGCCCGGGCACCCGCTCGTTCACATCCGCGCGCAGCAGACGGGCGGCGGGCTCGAGCTCGAGCTCACGCAAGCGCGGTACTTCTCGGACTCGAACGCGAAGCCGACCGGCCAGGTGTGGCCCGTGCCGATGGTTCTCAAGTACGGCACCGCCGACGGCACCCGCGAGCACCGCTTCGTGCTCCGCCGCGCGCGCGAAACCCTGCGGCTCGAGGGCGCGCGTTGGTTCTTCCCCAACGGCGGCGGCCGCGGCTTCTACCGATTCCAATTCGCCTCGGCGCTCGAAGGCGATCTCCTTGATCAGGGCGTCGCGCAGCTTTCAGCGGAGGAACGGCTCGCGCTGCTCGACGATCTCTGGGCACTGGTCCGTCACGGCAAGGACAAGCTCGCGACGTTCCTCCACCGCGTGGAGACGCTCCGCGGCGAGCAGGACCGCGCGGTCCTCGCTTCGATCGCCGACGCGCTCACCTGGCTCGCGAACTACGCGGTCCGCGACGCGACGGAACGGCCCTTCGCCCGTCTGGTCGAGGATCTCTTCCGTCCGATCCTGGATACGACCGGCTGGCGGACGGCGGACGGCGAAGACTCCGACATCCGCGAGAAGCGGACGCGGGCGATCGGCATGCTCGGGCTGTACGCGCGAGCTGAGGACGTCCGTGCGGAGGCGCAGCGTCTGGTCCGCGCGCATCTGGATGACGACGAGCGGCTGCACCCGGACGTGGCCGGCATCGTGGTCGCGGTCGCGGCCACGATCGGTGACGACCGGCTGTGGGAGCGGTACGTCGCGCGCATGCAGCAGGCGCAGGCCACCGACGCCCAGGAGGAGACGCGGTTCCGGCAGGGTCTGGTCTTCTTCGAGGACCAGCAGCTCGCGCGCCGGACCGGCGACGCCATCTTCTCGCCGCTCATCCGCGTCCAAGACCGCGGGATCATGCTCGGGCCGATGCTGCAGTTCCGTCGCGCGCGGCCGGTGGCTTGGCAGGTCCTGAAGGAGCATTGGGACGCCGATGTCGCGAACGCCGAGATCGCGCCGCTCCTGAAGCAGTCGATGGTCAACGCGGTCAGCCAGCTGGCTCAGCGTGGCCTCGCCGATGAGGCGGCCGCCTTCCTCGAACAAAAGAAAACTCCGGACGTCGCCGAGACCGTCGCGCAAGCCCTCGAGCGCCTCCGCGTCAACACCGCCGCCGCGGAGCGCCTCGCGGACGAGCTCGAGAACGAATTGCGAGTGGCGACGCCGAGCTGAGTCGGAGGGTGCTAACCCCCGATGAAGCTCATCTCGATCTTGTGAAGACCGGCAGTCTCCTCGGAGCGAAGGTCAGAGTAGCGATCGGTCCGCTCCGTCCACACCGCCGCGATGGCTTGGGTGATCTCGTCGTCGGTAGCTTCGCTCCGCACGAGCGCGCGCAGGTCGTGACCCTGCGTCGCGAAGAGGCACGTGTACAGCGAGCCGTCAGCTGAGAGTCTCGCTCGGGTGCAGTCCGCGCAGAAAGGCTGGGTCACGGATGAGATGACCCCGATCTCGCCGCTCCCGTCCTTGTACCGGTAGCGTGCGGCGACCTCGCCGCGATAGCCCGCCTGAACGGGCTCGATCGGCATCTCGCGGTCGATCATCGCAACGATCTCGCGCGCCGGTACGACATCGTCGAGCCGCCAGCCGTTCGTTGAGCCCACGTCCATGAACTCGATGAAGCGGAGCGTCATGCCGGTGCCTTTGAAGTAGCGGGCCATCGGCACGATGCTCGACTCGTTCACGCCGCGCTTGGTGACCATATTGATCTTGATCGGCGCGAGCCCCGAGGCGCGCGCCGCCTCGATCCCGGCCAGCACCTTCGCGACTGGGAAGTCGGCGTCGTTCATCGCGCGGAAGGTGGCATCGTCGAGCGAGTCGAGGCTGACGGTGACGCGCCGGAGGCCGGCGTCGGCGAGTGAGCGCGCCTTCTGGGCGAGGAGCGAGCCGTTCGTGGTCAACGTGAGGTCGAGATCGCCGATCCGTGCGAGCTTTTCGACGAGGCGTTCGAGGTCTCGACGGACGAGCGGCTCGCCGCCGGTGAGGCGGATCTTCCGCACGCCGAGCGCGACAAAGAGGCGCACGAGGCGCTCGATCTCCTCGAAGGTCAGGATCTCGGCGCGCGGCAGGAACTGGTAATCCTTGCCGAAGATCTCCTTGGGCATGCAGTAGACGCAGCGGAAGTTACATCGATCGGTGACGCTGATCCGGAGGTCATGCAGCGGTCGGCCGAACGTGTCGAGTGGCTTCACAGACGAAAAGTATGAGGCCCCGGCGCGCCCAACTTCGCTAGGCCGACGTGACCGCGAACAGATCGAGGTTTTCCGGAGCTTTTGTGCGTGGCCGCTGCTACCGCATCCCAGGCGTCGTCATCTGTGGCATCCCGCCCATCATCGGAACGCAGCTCGCCGCCATCGTGGTCCACATGAAGATCCACGGGAGCGCCGCGATAAGCCCAACTACCACAAGCGCGATGAAGAGCGCCCTAGCCCACGCTGGCCAAACCTCTGGGGAAGCGGTCTGAACTGTCACCGGCGAACCTCCTATTGGGGCGGAAGCGGGGTATTGGTGCCCGGCCCGCGGCCGCTCCACTTCTCGTCGACCCTGCGGCGAATCGCGAGGAGCGTCATGCCCTGGGCTTTCAAGTCGATCACGTCACGCGTGATCCCCGTGCAGATGTCTCAGCCAAAGCTCATCGTGTCCAGCCGCACACGGCCATCGGCCAGAACCTCGCGCACATAGCAGTCGAAATTCGAGCGGTGGCCGCCGGCGACGCAACCGCAATAGCACGGGAACCACTTGAGAGTCGCCTCGTTCACAGCGGCGTAGCGATACATGGCTTGTGTCTCTGCCGGCAGCTGCAAGAACTCGGCAGGCCACTCGTTCGTAGTCGGATTCGCGTAGAGCGGCGCGAGCGCATCCCCAGGCCGGGATGTGCCTCCGACACACGCGCCACCGATGGCACCAGCGGCCAGGAGCAGGAACTTGCGGCGCGACAGACTCACGGCGCTATTCTCGCTCATGTCTTTCCACGCGGAGCTTCGTTGGGATCCCAACGCTTGACCACGCGATCAGAGCGAGCGTCGCGCCTCGTCACTCGGGATCGTCGATGAAACCCCAGGCGTCGATTTCGATGAGTAAGTCCTCCCTTGCGAGGCCAGCTACGACCCCCGTCTGACAGGGTCGGATGCCGCCTTCGAAGTATTTGCGAATCACGGGGTAAGTCTCCTCGCGATACCTGATATCCGTCACATAGACCGTGAGCTTCACGACGTCCGACATGCTCCCACCGGCCATTTCCATCAACGTCTTGATGTTCTCGCACGCTTGCCGGGCTTGAGCGGCAGGGTCGCCGGCACCGACAAACCTACCGTCCAGCGTGATTCCTGTCTGGCCCGTCATGTAGACGAAGTTGCCCAAGCGATAACACTCAGCGCGTAATCCCCGGCTACCCAGAAGGCCGAGATGGCTCGCGTCGACAGAGTGAATCAGTTGCTTCTTGACGCGGATGTACCTAAGAGGCGATCGGAGAGTTGCGGAGGCGGAGTTCGGGCACCGCAACGGGAGCCTCTGCGAAGCGGACGCGCGCCGTTTCCGTCGCCAGGTTCACGCTGGCGTCGCTCACGCCCGGGTTCGCGAGCGCGCCTTCCACCGTGCGTACGCAGCTCGCGCACGTCATGCCCTCGATTGCGAGGGTGAGCTCCTGTTCGCGCTCCTTGGCGACTGTCATGTTCCGTGCGACTCCGCGGTCTCGCAGATTCCGGCGTCAGCCGGAGCTTGCGCGGTGGCGACACGCTCGCGGTCGAGCACCTCGACGATCTGAGGATGGGCATCGGACAGGCAGCAACGACACGACTTGTACCAGGCACGGATCCCGGCATCGATCGTGGGCGCGGCGGTGCCAGCGCCATGCGCATGCGCGCTCCCGCCGCTTTCGTGACCGTCGCCGTGGGAATCGCCCCCTTTGGCGAGCCAGGCCTCAACCTTCGGGATGTACGTGCTGGGACTCTTCGCGAACTTCTGCTGGCAACCGGCTGAGCAAAAGCCATACTCACGTTCCGCATATTCAAGGGTCAGTCCCTCTTCGCGCGCCCCGTCGAGGTCGACGATCATGTCGCAGATCGGATCGAGAATCTTTCCACTAGCCATTTCTGCAGTTCCCCTTTTATCTAGCGATCTAGCGACGCGCGAGCTCGAGCACGTCAGCGAGCTCTTTCAAGACCTCGTCCTTGCGCCCCTCGCGAAGGGCCTGGGGCACGCAGGTGTCCAGATGACCGCGCAGGAGCTCCGACTCGAAGCGCTTGAACGCACGGTCGACGGCGTAGGTCTGCTTGAGCACGTCGATGCAGTACGTGCCCTCGTCGACCATCCGCCGGATGGCCTTCACGTGCCCTTCGATGCTGGCCAAGCGCGCGCCGAGCGCCTGCTGTTGCTTCATCTGGAGTCCTCCCGCCGGCGTGACAAGTCTACCCCCTCCGGGAGGGGGGTGGGTCGAACGATCTACCGGCGCGTACCGGACGCACGAGTCGCGGAGCAGAGGCACAGCTCGTCGCTGCAGCCAACCTCATTGGCGGTGAGCAGGCCGATAGCTCGTGCCGCACACTGTCAAGCTCCTGGAGACGAGTCTCGACCGCGGTTAGGTGCGTCCGTAGTCGGGAGACGATGACCCTGGAAGAAGGACGGCAACTGAGCTCTTCGGTGGCGCGAACGAGCCGAGCAAACTCACCCAATGCGAGCCCCAGCCGCTGCATGCGGCGGACGAAGCGCAGCTGCGTGAGGGCGCCATCGTCGAACAGTCGTTGTCCTCCCGCTGAACGGCTCGCGGCGCGGATCAACTTGCGGTCCGCGTCATACCGGACGGACACGGCCCTAACCTCCGACATCGGCGACGAGACCCGGCCAGATGAGCGTTCCCGCGACCGCGAGCGCGACGAGACACCTCACCGTGACAGGCGAGCGCGCACCGCGTCCGTGATCGCGGCGTGCTTCGGGAACCCTCCGTCGCGGTTCATCGAGTGCACCAGATCCCCGTCGACGGAGACCTCGAAGGTCCCGCCGTCCCACGGGATGAGCTCGATGCACGAGAGTCGCGCGCCGAACTCGAGCATGAGCGCCTTCGCGAGGTCGAGGGTCTGCGTCTCGTAGCCGCATTCGGCGCAGTACGTGATCTTGACCTTGTGCGCGGTCGGGGTCATGCGGCGACGCGCGTCGCGATCTCCCGGAGCTCTCGGACTACCTCGGCGTTTGCGAACCTCGTGGTTTCGTCCCGCATCTTCGCGAGCTCGGCCTGCAGCCGAACGCGGGCGTCTTCCGAGAGCTGATCGACCGGCGCGTCGGGCGATCCGAACTCAGGATGCGCCGCGAAGATCTCCCGCCGGCGCTTCGCTCGCACCTCGGTGACCGATGCGGGCCGCTCGATCCAGTGCCCGAGCTCGCGGAAGTCATCGTCGAAGAAGGCGAAGACTGGGATCGACTTGAACTGCCCTTGGTTCAGGTAGCGCTGCATGATGTCGTCGTTCTGATCGCGGAGGAAGATCCGCACATCGAGCTTTCCGCTGTCCTTCGCGAGCCGGCCCAGGACGGGAAGATTCGCGAGAACGTCTCCGCACCAATCCTCAGCCAGAACCACGACCTTCACCGGGCGCGGCAGCGCGCGAAACGGAGCGAGCTCATCCGTGCCCAGCTCCACGCGGCGTTCGTTCTCTTCGAGGCGCTCGCGATTCCGCGTCATCTGCGACTTGAATCCGTCGTAGGTCAGGCCTTTATCGAACCGAGCGCGATCGATCGTCATTAGAACTGCCTCCCGAGATGCCCGGATGATGGCATCACGGAGCACAACGCGTAGGCAGGCCCGAAGATTCCTTCAGCGGCCCGAGCGACGCTTTCTCGCGGTCGCCCCTTTGCGGCCCGCGGCGGACATGTCACGCTTCGCGCGGGCCCGCTCGCTCGGCGGCTTCGGTTCTTTCGTCTCGCCTTTCGCGGTCCGCGTCTGATTGACCGTGGCCGCGGCTATCCGCTCCGCGGTTCGCTCGGATCGGCCACGCTTCTTGAGGTTCGACTTGATGTGGTCGTACTGCCGCTCGCGCTTTTCGGTCCAGGCGTCCTGTGGCATTGCGTCACCTCCCGGATCGGTGCGTGCAAGCGGCGTGCGCGATCAGCCGCGGAATCGCGACGAGTCCAGGGCGAGGAGGTCCGCGATCCGGTCCACAGTGACGTCGGGCGCCGGGCCGTCGGGACGCGCGGATGCGTAGTGCCCCTGACGGACGTGGATTGTCGTCACGCGGTCACCCAGGGCGAGCTTCGTCCGCGCGAGAAGCGCCGCCTTGTCTTCGACGTGGACGTATCGGACCGCCGGGAAGCGGCGCTGCACCTCGGCGAGGTGATCCTCTTTGTGCTCGTAGACCAGCACGTCCCCGCGCACCGCGACGAGGAGTCCGGCACGATCGATCTTCGCGGGCTGGTAGACACGGTCGCCGTCCGAGAGGATCGCGACGTCGCCGATTGTCCGGAGCCGCGCGATCACCTCGAGGGCGAGCGGATAGAGGTACCGCTCGAACGGCACGGTCAGCACCGCGCGATCGACGTCGTCGGTGTGCGGTTCGTCCGGATAGGCGCGGCGGAAGCGCCGGAGCGTTTCAGGAAAGTCCACGACGCTTTCATCTCTTCGTACTTCCTCGTACAGGGACCAGAAGCGCAGCGCGCGATCGGCGGGAACCACGCCGGCGATGGCGCGCTCGATGTCCTTCTTGACGCGGTCGTTGTCCACCAGCGTGTTGTCCACGTCGAGGAGGAAAACGAGCTCATCAGAATGACGCGTGCTAAGCGCTCTTGGCCACCAGACCTCGGGTGGTCTCCGCGAAGGGGCTCTCGCCGAACCAGCGAGCGAACCCGCGCACGGCAGGCGCCGACCCTTCCAGTGCGATCGCTCCGCTCCGAAGGGCGGCGCTCAGCGCGATGCGGCCCGCGAACAGCCTGTTGAGGGTCACGAGGTCGGTGGTCACGACGATGTCGGGATCGAACCCCGGGTCGGCGGTGCAGACGCTCGGCTCGCGCTCCTCGGACAGGAGCCAGTTCGTCGACGGCCGCGCGCCGCGGAAGTCGAACCGAACCAGGAACCGCCCTGGCGGAAGCGCCTCACGGCGGACCTCGCGCACGATCCAGGTAAGGAGCACGCGTGCGTCGAGCTCGCGGCGCACGGGATCGCGTGAGTAATTCCGCACGGCCCACTCACCGAGCGAGAGCAGCGCGGGCCGGAGGTCCAGTCCGACGTCAGTGAGCCAGTACTCGGGGCGTCCGTCCGCCGCCCGACGGCGCTCGACGATCCCTTCGCGCTCGAGCGAACGGAGGCGCTGCGACAGGAGCGTGCGGGACATTGTCGGTAGACCGGCCGCGAGCTCGCCGAACCGATGCGCGCCCTCCACGAGGTCACGGACGACGAGCAGGGTCCAGCGGTCACCAAGCACCTCCGCCGCCTTCGCGACCGGGCAGTACTGGCCATATGTCCGCACGCCGCGAGTCTGCCACGCGCCTCGCCGGCCTGCCGGTCCATTTTCTGTACTTCCGGCGTCGGGGTCGCTCCGCTAGCGTCCTTCGTCGAGTAGGCTCACCGGCCGCAAGGGAGGTTTGAGGAATGGCTATCGCCACTGAGTCCGCTAGCACCACGAAGGATTGGGTCGCTGTCGCCCGAGAGCTGGCGACCGACTTCGGCACTCGCGCAGCCGACCACGACGCCAACGACAGCTTCGTCGCCGAGAACTACCAGGCGCTCCGGGACGCGAAGATCTTCTCGGCGCCGGTGCCGGCCGAACTCGGCGGAGGCGGCGCGGGGTTCGCGGCGCACTGCGAGATCATCCGAACGATGGCGCGGGGATGCGGCTCGACCGCACTCGCGTACTCGATGCACTCGCACCTTCTCCAGGGCCTGGTCTGGCGCTGGCGCCACAACGCGACGCCGCCCGCAGAACCGCTGCTCCGGCGGATCGCCGCGGAAGAGCTCATCCTCGTCTCCAGCGGCGGATCCGATTGGCTCGACGGCTCGGGGACGCTCACCAAGAAGAACGGCACCTATGTGTTCAACGCTCGCAAGATCTTCGGGAGCGGATCGCCGTCCGGTGACCTCCTGCTCACGACCGGCATCTACGACGATCCCCAGAACGGCCCGACGGTGCTGCACTTCGGCGTCAACATGCGCGGGCCCGGCGTCAAGGTCCTCGACAACTGGCGGACGATGGGCATGCGCGGCACGGGGTCCAACGACATCGTCATTGAGAACATCGAAGTCGCCGATGCCACGGTCTCGGTTCGCCGCCCGAAGGGCAAGTGGCATCGCTTCTTCGATGTCATCTCCCCGATCGTCTGGCCACTTGTGACGGCCGCGTACCTCGGGGTTGCCGAGTCGGCTCGCGACATCGCGGTCGCGCAGGTCCAGAAGAAGCGCGACGACCCGATCGTCCAACAGCTCGTCGGCGAGATGGACACCGAGCTCGCGAACGCGAGGATGGTCTGGGAGCAGCTCGTTGCGGGCGGCGCGGCCGATCGCGAGCCCAGCCTGGCCGCCTCCGACGAGATCTACAAACGGAAGACGATCCTCTCGCGCGCCACGGTCCGCGCCGTGTACCTAGCGATGGAGGTGACGGGCGGGAGCTCGTTCTTCCGGAGCGTCGGGCTCGAGCGCGCCTTCCGCGACATCCAGGGCGTTCGCTTCCACCCGATGCACGAGCGGCGTCAGTACGAGTTCAGCGGACGCGTCGCGCTCGGCGTGGACCCGACATAGCCAGCGCGTAGGATCGCCGCGTGCCCGACACGCGTTACGCGCGCGCCGGCGAAGACCACATCGCCTATCAGACAGTGGGCGACGGTCCGCGCGACATCATCTTCATGTCTGCGTGGTTCAGCCACGTTGATGGCCGCTGGGAAGAGCCGCGCTTCGCTGCGATGCTGCGCCGTCTCGCAGCCATGGGCCGACTCATCGTCTTCGACAAGCGAGGATCGGGCGCATCGGATCCGTTGGCCGCGCCCGAACCGACCTGGGAGGACTGGGCGGACGACATCCGCGCCGTTCTGGACGCCGCCGGTTCGGAGCGCGCCACCGTCGTGGGTGTCGGCGATAGCGGCCCGCTTGCCATCCTCTTCGCAGCGACGCAGCCGCAGCGAGTGACCTCGCTCGTCCTGATCAATACGGGCGCGCGGCTCGTACAGGGCCCTGACTATCCCTGGGGTCTTCGAGCCGATGAGGTGCAGGACTTCCTGCGCCGGACGCGGGAGACCTGGGGGACCGGCGGCATCGTCGATGTCTTCAGCCCCTCGGGCGCTTCCGATCAGCGCTATTCCCAGTGGTGGGCACGTTATCAACGGATGGGCGCGAGCCCCGGTCGCAGCACCGCGATGGCCAGGCTGGTCTTCGCGGTGGACGTCCGCAACGTGCTCTCGACGCTGCATGTTCCGACGCTCGTGATCCATCGCAAGGAGTTCCGCTTCTTCCCTGTCGAGCTTGGCCGATATCTCGGCGAGCACATCGCCGGCGCGAAGTACGTCGAGGTCCCGGGCGCCGACGGCTTCGTCTACCTGGGGGATTCCGACTCGATCCTGAGCGAGGTGGAGGAGTTCGTCACCGGCACGCGGCGGGCGCCGGACACCGATCGCGTCCTGGCAACGGTGCTGCTGACGGACATGGTGGGGTCGACCGACCTGGCGGCGCGCCTTGGCGACCATCGCTGGCGCGCCGTCCTGGACACGCACGACGAGATCGTCCGCGGCCAGCTCGAACAATTTCGCGGCCGCCTCCACAGGGCGACTGGTGACGGGGTCCTTGCCAGCTTCGACGGGCCGGCCCGCGGCGTCCGGTGCGCGCAAGCGCTGCGCGATTTGTTGCACGACGCTGGTATCGACATACGGTCGGGCCTCCACGCCGGGGAGATCGAGCTGCGCGGGACCGAGATCGGCGGTATCGCCGTCCACATCGCCGCGCGGATCAGCGCGGAGGCGAGCTCGGGCGAGATCCTCTGTTCCAGTACGGTGAAAGACCTCGTGACAGGCTCGGACCTCGCGTTCGTCGATCGGGGTCGCCGGCAGCTCAAGGGCGTGCCGGAGGAATGGCAGATCTACGCGGTGGAGTGAAACTGGAGCTAGCGAGCCTCCGAGGGCGTGACCGTCGCGTGGCGCAGCTCTCCGAAGCGCACGTACGTCAACTCCACAGATCGGCCGATCCGATCCGCGCCGAGGCTTCGCTGAAGGTCCGAGAGCGTCGCGACCGGCGCACCGTCGAGACTGACGATGAGGTCGCGCGCTTCGAGCCCGGCTCGCGCTGCGGGTCCGCCCGCGACCACGTCGAGAACGCGAATACCCGAGGGGTTGGTGATCCCAAGCTCGTTCGCGAGCTGGCGGCCGATCGGGGTCGCGGCGCCGCCGATCCCGAGGTATGCCCGGCGGACCCGGCCGTCTCGGATGAGCATGCCTGCCACCATGCGCGCGGTCGCCGCTGGGATCGCGAAGCAGATCCCCTGAGCCGTGGGGATGATCGCCGTGTTGATGCCAACCACCTTCGCCTGCGTGTCGACGAGCGGACCGCCCGAGTTTCCGGGGTTGAGCGCAGCATCGGTCTGGATGACGTTCTCGATGAGCCGGCCGTCGCGCGCGCTGAGCGATCGGCCGAGCGCGCTCACGACACCGGTCGTGACCGTCGAGTGGAAGCCGAGCGGATCGCCGATCGCGATGACGAGCTGTCCGACCCGCAATGAGTCAGTCTCGGCGAGCTCGGCGGCCGGGAGGCCCGAGCCGAGGATGCGGATGACGGCGAGGTCCGTCGCGCTGTCGAAGCCGACGACCGCCGCGGTGAGTTCGGCGCCAGAGTGCAAAGTGACCGCGACCTCGCGTGCCCCATCGACCACATGCGCGTTCGTCAGCGCGTAGCCATCGGGCGCGACGATCACGCCGCTACCGCCGCTCCGGCCGCGGCGAACGTTGACGACGCTTTGGGAGACCCGCTCGACCACGCGGATGACGGCCTGCGAGTACGCGTCGAGAAGCGCGCTCGCTGGTTCGGCCTCGGTTCGGAGCGTGTCGCGGACTTCGGTCGCCACTAGTTGAGCGGTCCCTGCTGTCGCACGTCTCCCACCTTTGAGAGCGCGTCCTTCAGCTCGCTGATCCACGAGGACTCGTTCTTGGCGACGAGACGCACGCACCACGCGAGCGCGTGCGAGCGACTCCGGGCGACGCCGGAACGAACCAGGGTGTCGAGCAGCTCGCGCTCCGGCAGCCGGAGACGCGTCATCACCGGTACGGCCAGATGCGTGAAGAGCGCGGTCTGGTCGCCGACCTTCGCGCCCCACGCCAGGTTCTTTCCGAATCGCTGCCGAGCTTCGTCCGCGATCTTGATCCGCTCGTCCCGCGTTCCCTCGCGAAACCGCTGGATCGCGCCCTCCCGGGCAGCCTTCAGTGCGTCCCCGCCGCCCGCCGCCTGGACGTCCGGCAGCGTCCCGATAACCCAGATCTCGTCCTCATCCATGCGGATCTCGGGCGCTCCGGCGAACCATTCCTTGGGGAGCCGCCCTGTCAGCCAGCCTTTGACCTCATCTGCTGTTGCCACCTCAGCCTCCTGTGTTTCGCTATCAGAAAATATGTAATATCGTTTGCACTTACCGTCAAGCCCCAGATTCCACCTATTTCAGTGCACTGAGGGCCCGGACAGGCAGTTCCCGTAGGGTGCGGGGCGTGCGGGCGACAGGCGTTGCGCTGGCCAGCGTGGGTGCGATCGCCTTCGGCTTCACCTACGCCGACCAGGCCGCTCTACTCCCCCTTCTCAACGCGGAGCTCGGGCTCACCGACGTTCAGGCCGGCCTCCTCTCGACCGCTCTCTTCGTGGCCTATTTCGTTGCGACGCTCTTCACGAGCGGGCTCCCCGACCGACTCGGGCCGAAGCGCGTGATCGCTGCCGGGCTTGTCGCCGCAGCGATCGGGACCGCGCTGTTCGCGACCGGACCGAGCTTTTCGGTCCTGCTCCTCGCGAAAGCGATCCAGGGGTTCGGTTCCGCGCTCGCATTCGTGGCATCGACGCGCTTTATCGCCGGGCTGTACGGCGAGGCCCAGCCGCATTTCGGTCTTGGGCTCTACGGCGGCGGATTTCCGCTCGGTTCGGCCTTCGCGTTGCTGTCGACTCCGAGCATGGCCGAAAGACTCGGCGGGTGGCGCGGATCGTTCGCGGCGGAAGCGGCCGGGCTCGCGGTGATCTTCGTGCTCTGGGTCATCTTCGCGCCATCGGTGCCGGCCGTTCGCCGGGTCGGCAGCATGATCGATGCGCTCCGCAGCCCTAACGTCTGGCTCCTGAGCCTGCAGCACGCGGCGGGATTCGGGATGGCGCTCGCGGCCGGCTCGTGGATCACGGTGTACCTCCTTCGCGAGTTCGCGCTGCCGCTCACCCTCTCGGGGGTTCTCGGGTCGCTCC
The DNA here is from genome assembly GCA_050692175.1 of Candidatus Limnocylindria bacterium. Lineage (GTDB taxonomy): Bacteria > Chloroflexota > Limnocylindria > P2-11E > P2-11E > 3-1-20CM-2-70-9. The sequence continues at coordinate 25,500 of JBOGTG010000103.1, forward strand.
TTCTACTTCTTGCTTTCCTCACGCGGCCGCTCGGCGGCCTCCTCGTCACGAGACAGCTCGGCACCAAAGCGGTCATGCGCACCGGCGATCTCGCGGTCGTCCTCGGCGTCGCGCTTCTCGCGGTCCCCGGTCGCCCTCTCCTCGTGGCTCTCGCGGGCGCGGTGGTGCTCGGCATCGGCGTGGGCCTCCCCTACGCCGCGGTGTTCAACACCGCGGCTGCTTCGCTTCCGCCCGCGCCCGGCGCGGCCCAGGGCCTCGCGGCGATCGGCGGCACCGCCGGGGTGATGATCGGTGCGCCGGTCATGGGCTTCGCGGTGCAGACGTGGGGGTTCGGGGCCGCATGGCTCGTCGTCGCCTTCGTCGGGCTCTGCGCCCTCGTCGGCACGCTACCGATGCTCGGCGAGGAGGAGCTCAGTCCGTCGCGCGCCTAGGCAGCCGCCCGCTTGTGTCCGCGGCGCAACCAGGCGATGCCGGCAGGAAATCTCCTTTGCGCGGCGCCGAAACCCGGGAATGACGCCTTCGTCATGCGTCCTGGCGCCTCGCGGTCCATGCTGATCGCGTTGCCACGCAATCGAATTCCGCGCAGTCAACGCGTGGCTCCTCTTAGCGTTGCCGATCTTCAGATCGACGCTCTTCAGCCGCGCATCAGTCAGGGGACGCGCGAGCTCAAGCTCTCTCCGGGCGAGCACGTCATCCTCTACACGCTTGCGGCGAGAGTCGGTGCCGTGGTGGCCTACCGCGAGATTGCGTACGCCCTGGGGCCTCCCGATGGAGAGGTCCGCAACAACACGCTCGCGCGCCAAATCAGTAGCCTGCGCCGCAAGCTCCGAGACGATGCGGACCATCCCCGCTACATCGAGACTGTCCGTGGGATCGGCTATCGCTTGCTGGCCGGGCGCGAGACCTGAGCGACACGCTCCACGCGCGGTAGACCGATCCGATGACCAATGCGTCATGGCAGGTGCAGGCCGATCACGCATGCTCCATCGAAGAGTCATGCCAAACGACATTCCGAGACCAATCGATCCCGTCGCCGTCATGACGGCCGAGCAGCAGATGCTGACGCCTCGCAACGAGAAGCGGATGCGCGCTCTGCTCGAGGCTCTCTGCGACCCCGCCCGCATCAAGATCGTGCGTGCCCTGCGCGACACAACGCTCGCGGCAAGTGACCTCGCCCACGTCATCGGCCGCAACCGTTCCGCGACAAGCCAGCACCTCAGAGTCCTGCGGGAACTCGGGGCGATCGTCGCGAGCCGCAAGGGCAACGTCGTCCGGTACACGCTCTCGACCGATATGTCCGGCTCGATCATCGAAGAGGCCGCGTCCGTCTTCGACCGGCTGCAGCCCGAGACCGCGTCCGCCACGTAGTCCTCGGGCGGGGCCCTCGCGCGCGCATCCGAGCGCGTCCCCTGGTCTGGTCCTCGTGTCGGCTTGACGGAGGTGGCACCGCGCCCGAGTGTCGGCCCGTGCGGCTCGGCTTGATCGCGCTCGGGGTCCTCGCGCTCGTGATCATCGGGTCGTCGGATGCCTTCGAAAGCACACGCCAGCTTGGCGATCTCTCCGAGCGCAGCCGGCCGATGCTGACGCCCGCCGGCGCAACGCTCAGCGTCGTCAGCTTCGCGCTTTCGACCGCGGTCTACATCGCGCTCGGGATTGCGCTGGCGCGATCGCTGTCGACCGAGCGGGCTGCGGTGATCAGCGGGCTGGCCACGGGTCTTGCTGCGGGACTGATCGGAGGAACGATCCGCGCTGTGGCCGCGAGCGACTACGTCGGCAGGACTGTTAGTCGCTACGGGCTGGGGATGGAATTCCTGGTCGCCGTCCTCGCCGTGTTCGTCCTCGTCTCGATGCTCGTGAGCGCCGCGGGTGGCGCCACGATTACTTGGCTGAGCTTCCGGGGTGTTCCTCGGCGTCCGATGCCGCGACCTCCGAGCTGATCCGCTCGAGCACGCCTTCTTTGGCGAGGGCGACGAAGCCGGCGACGATCGCGGGATCGAAACGCTCCCCCGCCCCCGACTCGATGGCTCTGAGACCGGCCTCGGCCGACCAGGCGTCCTTGTATGGACGCTTCGAGGTGAGCGCGTCGAATACGTCAGCGACGGAAACGATCCTCGCTGCGAGCGAGATCTCGTCGCCCTTCTTTCCGTCCGGGTAGCCCTTTCCGTCCCAGCGCTCGTGGTGCTCGCGCGCGATGGCGCGCGCGGTCTCGAAGAACCGCGCGGTGCCGAGCATCTTCTCGCCGTCGATGCAGTGCTGCTTGATCACGCTGAACTCGTCGTCCGACAGGTGGTGCTCGCTCTGAAGGATGTGGTCGGGCGTGTGGATCTTGCCGACGTCGTGCATGACGCTGGAGTAGCCGAACTCCTCGACCAGCCCGGAGGGCAGATCCAGCCGCTCGGCGATCGCCTCGACATACCGGCGCACCCGCTGGAGGTGCGTACCGGTGGTGCGGTCCTTGATCGTCGCGGCGAGCAGCAGGTGGCTGATGCCCTGCAGCCCGGTGCGCCGTAGCTCGTCGTTGGCGACTCGCTCCTGCTCCAGAGCGCGCTCCAGCTCCTGACGGCGCTCGCGCTCGCTGCGAAGCATCCCGGCGAGGTCCTCCGCGTAGCGCGTCGCCTGCTTCTCCATGAGCGTCATCTGCTTGAGCTGGGACTCGAACTCCTTGCGGACGCCCTGCTCGCGCTCGTAGACCTTCGCGAAGTCCAGGGCCATGCGCATCGCCTGCGAGTTGGCCATGTCGGCCACGCGGACGGCCTGATGGAGAAGCTGACGGAAGACGTCGGCGCCGGGTGTCTGCGGAACCTCCGCCTCGCGCGGGGACACGTCGACCGTCTCGACCATGTCCTTGGTGTCGTCGTCACTCATCGCTTGGCCTTAGCTGTGCGCCAGGATTCCGCGGATCGTGTCGATGAGCTCGAGCGGTCCGAACGGCTTCGTGAGGTACTGCGTCGCGCCGGCGGCGAATCCGATCGCGCGGTCGCTGTCGCTCTCGTGCGCGGTGAGCATCACGACGGGAATGTCCTTGGTGGCTTCGTCGGCTTTGATCTGGCGGCACACGTCGAAGCCGTTGGGGCCCGGGCCCATGTCAACGTCCAGAAGGACGAGATCGGGCTTCTCCGAGCGGACGAGCTCGAGCGCCTCATTGCCGTTCTTCGCCTCGACGATCGTCCATCCCTGAGTGGACAGGGTGATCCGGACCATCTGACGGATGGGCACGAGATCGTCGGCCACGAGCAGTTTCGCCATTTCTTGCGCCTCCGATGCTAGCGGCGGGTCATAGGTGTTGACCTACACCCGAAAGGGCTGGATTCATGACCGTTCGGGGGAGGGACCCGATCCCCCGCGCGGGGGACCCACGCGGTCGCGGGTCCACGACTCGAGGGTGACGAGCCCGAGGCGCGCAGCCTCGGCGACGGCCTCGAGACGAGAGTGCGCGCCGAGCTTTCGCAGCACGGCCTGCACGTGCGCGCGGAGCGTCGCGGTCGATATGCCGAGCGACTCCGCCGCGGCGGTCGTGCTCGTGCCGCTCGCGAGGAGCCTCAGCACCTCGAGCTCCCGGCCGGTGAGGGGCTCGACGATCTTGCGCGAGGACGCGCTCTCGAGCAGGAGGCGCTGCAGCTCGCTCGGCGCGAACAGGATCTCGCCCGATGCGGCGGCGCGGACACTGTCGACGACCTCGTTCAGCCCACGCCCCTTGGTCATGTGGCCGACCGCCCCGGACCGCGCGACGTCGTTCAGCGTCACGGCGGACGGGTCCGCCGTTAGGACGAGCACCGACGTCTCAGGGAGCGACCCGCGCACGGCGCGCGCGAGATCGGCCCCGGTACCGTCGGGCAGGTGGTAGTCGGCGATCACGACGTCCGGACGGTGCTCGTTGAGGGCAGCGATCGCGGACTTCAGGTCGTGCACGACCGCAAGCACCTCGATGCCGTCGGCCGCGCGCAGCGCCACACGCATGAGCTCGGCAAAGAGCCGCTCGTCGTCGACGATGACGACGCGGATGACATCGGCCATCAGCGCGCCCCGCCCGAGCGAACCTGCGAAGCGAGGGCGGCGACAACCGCCGCGTCGAGCTCGCCGCGCGCGACCGCGCTCTGAAGGATGCGAACGGCTTCCGCGTCAGAGACGGCCGGTCGGTCGGCGCGGTCCGCGAGGAGTGCTTCGAATCGGTCGGCAACGCTCACGATGCGCACCTCCAGGGGAATCTGCTCCGCGCGGAGCCCGTCCGGGTAACCCGTGCCGTCGAGCCGCTCGTGATGATGACGCACGATCGGAAGGAGCCCCGAAAGGCGCTTGAATCCGGCCAGGATCTCCTCGCCCAGGATCGGGTGGCGCTCGAGCATGGCACGCTCCTCGGGCGAGAGCTCACCCGACTTGGAGAGCATCGCAGCGGGAAGGCGTGCGTTTCCGACATCGCGAAGCAACGAGCCCAGACGGATCGTCATCCGGGTCGACTCGTCCAGCCCGAGGGCGCGGCCGATCTGGACCGCGCGCGCAGCGACTCGCTCTCCGTGCCCGGAGCCGGGCCGGTCGTGCGAGCCGATCGCAGACGCGAGCACGATCAGGGCCTCGGCCGCGGCCTGCAGGTCGTGGTCGAGGCCGCGCTCGCGAATCAGCAGATCGACGATCCGGGGAAGCTGCGCGTCTACCGGAATCAGCTCGCCCCCGTCGTTGCCACCGCGCCCCGCGCTCAAGCGCACGACCGCGACGTCTTCGGGGACGTCGACAGGGACCGCCGCATTTCCTTCGACGAGCACGACGTCCGGCGTATCGCTCTCGTCGGCGAGATCGAAGCGCGCAAGGAGGAGCTGCTCGACGTGCTCGCGCAGGGCGGAGTCCGCGATCGCGACGCGCGCCACAAGACGCTCGCCGGGTGCGAGCTCGATCGGACGGCCGAGTCGGGGCACACGGGGATTGCGCGCCTGCCCGAGGACAGCGTCGATCCGCGCGAGGAGCTCCGCCGCCTGGAAGGGCTTCGTGATGTAGTCGGCGGCACCGCAGGAGAGTCCGCGGACTTTGTCCACGACCACGCCGCGGGCCGAGAGGAAGATCACCGGGATCGGGGATGTCGCGGTGTTGCTCTTGATCCGCAGGCAGACGTCGTAACCGTCGGTGTCGGGGAGCATCACGTCGAGAAGCACCAGATCCGGCAGAAGCTCCTCCACAAGCTCGATGCCGCGTCGCCCGTCGTGCGCCACCGAGACGACCATGCCGTTCGCCTGCAAGCGTCGCTGGAGCACGTCGGCGGACGCCTGGTCGTCTTCGACGACTACCACGCGGGTCGCCGGTGCGTCAGAGTGGACGCCTTCCTCTATCGCCTTCACTTCTTTTTCGTTCTCTTGGTCCCATCAGTCTCGCCGAGGAGCCAGCGCATCGCCACGATGAACTTCGAGGGCCGTTCTTCGCGGGTGTTCTCCTTGAGATACGCATGGAGGTCGATCGCCCAGTGCGGGAGATCGCCGTACCACTTCATCTCGACGATCACGTCCGGTTCCATCGCGAGGAGCGAGCCGAGCGGGGACGGGGGACCATCTGGGTCTCCTCGCGTCTCCCATGGAAGCGCGAAGTACATGAGGTTGTGGTCGGCGGTGATCCGCAGCGACGAATCGAGTGAGTTGTATGCGAGACGGTTGTACTGGGTCACGGCGACCGGCCGGGCCCCGTCCCGCAGCAGACGGACGGCTCGCTCGGCGAGCCCGTGCTCGGGATCGGGAAGGGTCGTGCTGCCTCGGAGGAACGACCGCGCGATATCCATCGACACGCCGAAACGCTCCTTCAGCGAGGTGTCCTGCTCGTCGTCTTTGAACTCGATCCATGCGGTTCCAGGGTTCAGGACCTCGCGCGGCCGGGTGCGGTGGTACTCCCGGATGCGCAGCTGCATAGCCGAGCCCTTCTCGGCGGCGCGGAAGATCGACCACGCGAGCGTGTCGCAGTAGGTCGTCGTCGACCACTGGTACGGGCGGTCGTCTCGCGAGAGTGGAAGGTTATTTGCGGTCGTGCGCATGACCAGGCGCGCGATGCTCTCGCTGACCTGGAAACGGTGCTCGTGGCGGCGCTCGGCATCCGCCTCGTGTGCCGGGGCGGCGGGGGTCGTCACTGTCGTGCTCACCCTACTCGGTCGCATCGGCCGCCACCGCGAGGACTCCGCGCCTGGTGAGCGCGACGCGCACTCCGTGCTCCACATCCGCGGGGATCGCGCCGTCGAGCGTCCGGAGGAGCTTCTCCGGAACAGCGCCGTGCTCCGTGGAGAGCATTTCCGCCGCGCTGAACCTCACTTCCGGGTCGATCGAGCTGAGATTCGCGACGATGCGCCGCCCGAACACCCTCATCGTGTGCCACGCGTTGTAGACGTACACGCCGGAAAACCCAGTCGCAAGGGCGAGGAGGAGCCGGTTGTCCTGCAGCTGGAGGCCGGCAAGCAGCGCAACTGCGGCCGCGAAGTTACCGAAGGCATTGACACCGCCGGAGAGGAATGCGCGGGCCCGCGGGCGGATCGCCGACTCGACCTGGCTGTAGATGAGCTCGGTCGCCGGGCGGTGTATCGCCGGGATCACGATGCGTTCGCCGAGCTGGATCGCCACGCCGGCGAGGAAGGCGATGCCCGCTCCGGTGAAGGTCAGTGCGGCTGCGGCGAAGCTCCCGAGATACCAGAGCGGCAGCAGGAAGAGCACGCGGCTGATCCCCATCCAGCGGAGAAGGCCGCTCGTGATGACGCTCTGGATGAAGATCGCAACGAGCGACGAGCTCGTGTAGATGCCGGCGTAGAGCTGGCTGAAGAGGTCCTCGCTCTGCGTGCCGGTCCCCGCGGTCTGCTGGTCGAGACCCACGAGGTAGAGGAAGTTCCCGAACTGCATGAGGAAGTACCAGAAGAAGACGCCGACGCCAAACGTTCGCAGCATCTTGTCCGACGTAACGGTCCGGTAGCCCTCGACGGAATCCTTGAGCACCGCCCGGGCGCCTCTCGGGCGCTCCTCATCGGCACGGCTCCCGTGTCCCTCGGGAAGCCTTCGGTAGATCACCAACGCGACGAAGCAGACCAGGAAACCAACTGCCTGCGCGCCGATGAAGTTTTCGGCGTGGATGACCGGCGCGATTCCCGTGCCAACCGCGCCGCCAAGTATTTTCCCGACCAGGACGGAGCCGGCGAAGAACGGAAAGAGCCGCTTCGACTGCTCGGTCCCGTAGAGGTTCCCGGCGTAGACCCAAAAGAGGATGTAGATCGTCTCCTTCACGCCGTGCGCGAAGACGTAGGAGATGGGCTGTACTAGCCACCCATTCGAGAGCTGGTCCTGATACCAGACGCCGGCCTGGATCGCGACCGAAAGGAGCGTGACGCCGGCGACGTACCAGAGGAGGAGCGTCCTGCGGCGGACGCGATCGACGAAGAAGAAGATCATCGCCGAGACGGCGAGCATCGCGATCGGCGTGACGATATACATGACGGGCACGTAGTTGACGCCCCAGCGCTTCACGAAGAGCGCATCGGCCCCGAGCTTGCCGACCCAGTCGGACGCCACCATGAGCGTCAGCAGGGCGTAGAGGAAGAGGCCGAGGCCCCACTCACCACGTCTAAGCGGGAATGCATCGCGGAGGACGCGCCCGAACATCGGCGTTATTGCCCCGCGGGGGCCTGGTCAGCCGCGGGCAGCGTGAACTGGACGATGGCGCCGCTCTCGCCGGGGTTGACCACGTTGATGGTGCCGCCGTGGAGCTCAACGGCGAGCTTGCAGAAGGCCAGACCGAGCCCACTACCTCCCCGGCTCCGACCGGCCCCCTGATAGAAGCGGTCGAAGATGTGCGGGGCATCCTCAGCGGGGATGCCCGGTCCGGTGTCATGGACGCGGATGACGATCGAGCTCTCGAGCTTGCGGTCGCGCGCGCTCTCGATACGCACCTTTCCCCCGCTCGGCGTGTGTTTGACCGCATTGGCGAGGAGGTTCGTGAGCACCCGCACGATGAGGCCGTCGTCGACGAACACGTTGACGTCTTGGGGGAGCGCGCTCTCGACTTCAATGCCCTTCGCGAGCGCTTCGGGCGCCACCTGCGCGATGCTCCGTTCGGCGAGTCCCGCGAGCGCGATCGACTGCGGCATCGCCTCGAGCTTGCCTTCCTCCATCTTGTAGACGTCGAGGAGGGCGTTGACCATCCGCAGCAGCTCGCTGATGTTCGACTCCGAGAGTCGCAGGAGCTCGTCGAACTCCTGACGGCCCGGCTGGAGCTGGCCCATCCGGACCAGCTGCATGAACGCGACGACGCTGTTGGCGAGGTTCCGAATGTCGTGGCCGAGCATGCCGATGAGCTCTTTGCGCGACTGCTCCATCCGCTTGAGATCGCCGGCCGTCTTCCGCAGCTCGTCCTGCAGACGCTTGGTGAAGATGGCACTGCGAACGCGAGCGGCGAGCTCGATCGGTTCGAACGGCTTGGTGAGGTAGTCGATGCCGCCGACCTCGAAGCCCTTGCTCAAGTCTTCATACCGATCCTTCGCCGTGACGAAGATGACCGGAATGTCCGCCGTCTCCGGCTGGGACTTGAGACGGCGGCAGGTCTGCCAGCCGTCGATACCCGGCATCATCACGTCGAGCAGGATCAGATCGGGTTGCTCGCTCCGCGCAAGCGCGATCGCGCGCTCGCCGGAGCTCGCCACCTGCGTCTGGCAACCGATGGCCTCGAGGCGTCGCGCCAGAAGCTCCACGTTCGCGATCTCGTCGTCCACGATGAGCACGCGTCCAAGCGTGATCGGCACCGGCCCCCGCACAGGCGGGGTCGCGCCGTCGCGCGCGAGCGGCACGTGCGCGGCTCCGCCCGGGAAGTACCGGAGGAGGATCGCGCGCAGCTCCGCCGGCGCGAAGGGCTTGGAGACGAAGTCATCGCAGCCGGCCTCGATCGCGCGGGCCCGGTCCGACGGAAGCGCCAGCGCCGAGACGGCGATGATCGGGATGCTCGCGGCCCACGGCTCGGTGCGGAGAGAGCGCGTAAGGCTCCAGCCGTCCATCCGCGGGAGCAAGAGATCGACGAGGATCGCGTCGGGCCGCTCGACCCGCGCGAGGTCGAGCCCCGCCACGCCATCAGCCGCCACCAGGGCCTCGTGACCCGAGGCGCGGATGATTCGCGACGCGACGTCGAGGTTGTTCGCGTCGTCCTCGACGACCAGCACTCTCGCCATCAGCGTGCCGACCCGGTTCGCGCAAGGAGAGCGGTCTCGCTGCCGGCGCGCACCCGGATCGGCAGGGTGAAGTGGAACGTGCTTCCGCGCCCGACCTCGCTGTCGACCCAGATGCGCCCACCGTGCAGCGTCACGAGGCGCTTGGAGATCGCGAGGCCGAGCCCGGTGCCGCCGTACCGGCGCGTCGTAGAGCTGTCGGCCTGGCGGAACTCGTCGAACACGTAGGCCTGCGCTTCGGGGCTGATGCCGACACCCGTGTCGGCAACGGAGACCGTGACCCAGCCTTCGGCTGCGCTTGCCGCGACCGAGACCGTGCCCCGCTCGGTGAACTTCACCGCGTTGGCCAGCATGTTCGCGAGGACCTGACGGACTCGCGCCCGGTCCGCCCAGACGTTTGGCAGCCCTTGCGGGATGAGGGCGCGCACCTGCAGGCCCTTCTCGTCGGCGTTCGGGCGGACCAGCTCGAGCGCCTCGTCCGTGACGTCGGTGATGTTGACCTCCTCGACGTTGAGCTCCATCTTGCCCGCCTCGATCTTCGCGAGATCGAGCAGGCCGTTGATGAGACCGAGCAGGTTGTCGGCGGCCTGCGCGACGCGGAAGAGGTCGGTCTGCTGCTGCGCGGTCATCTCGCCGTCCAGGCCATCGAGCATCAGCTTCGTGTAGCCGATGATCGCGTTCATCGGCGTGCGGAGCTCATGGCTCACCGACGCCAGGAACTCGCTCTTCAGCCGGTTCGCTCGTTCGAGCTGCAGGTTGTTGACGCGCAGCTCGCCGACGAGGTCGGCGTTCTCGTTCGCGACCGAGACCAGACGAGCGATCGTGCGCAGAGCCCGCGCCTGCGTATCGGTGAGCTCGCGCTGATCGTGAAAGTACGCGGACAGGAGCCCGATCGTACGGCCGCGCGCCGAGAGCGGTACGTGCGCGACGAATCGCAGCTCGCCCGCCGACACAGCCGAGAGCCGGATACGGTCGGCGTCGGCCTCGGAGCGAACGAGCACGCGCATCGCGAGCGTCACCGCAATCTCAGCGTCGATGCCCACCGTGGCCGGCGCGGAGAGGCGCCCACCGGAACCGGGCGGCGCTCCGGGCGGATCCTCTCGGATGACGATGGCGCCACCGTCGGCGTTCAGGAGCGAGACCATGCGGTCGAGGGAGCGCGCGAAGATCCGCTCGGCGTCGGTGACACCGACGACCGCATCCGCGACCTCGTTGACGGCGCGGACCTCGTCGAGGTACTCGCGCTGCGCGCGCTCGCGTTCATAGAGTGACGCGGCCATCGTGTCGAATGCGCGCTCCAGGGTGCCGATCTCGTGTGGCGACACCTGCCGCACACGCGCCGCGAGGTCGCCCGCCTCGATCCGCTGCGCGGCGGCAGCGAGGCTCTCGAGCGGCGTGGTGATGCTCTTCGCGGTGCGGTAGCTGAGAAACGTGACGGCTCCGATGAGGCCGAACCCGAGGACGATGAGGATGCCGATGAGGGTCCGCTGCGCCTGCTCGACCGGCTCGGTCGGCACGAGGACGGCCAGCAGGCCGGGGTTGGCGCGCTGGGCTGCGAGTACGCGGAAGATGCCGTAATAGTTTCGGCTGTGGGCTGTGATGTTCTGGATCAGGACGTCACTCGGCTGGCCGTCGACCTGGAAGGTCGTCGGGAACATGGTGTTCGACCCGAAGTCGACGGTGGACGCCCGAACCTGGCCGTTCCAGATGAGCGCGAGGTCCGCCGTCGACCGGGCCTTGATGTCTTTGAGGAACTCCGAGTTGAGGCTGTTGCCCACCTCGAGGATGCCGATGTCGTTCGACTCGGCGTCGCGGATTAGCGCCATCGCGCGGATCACGAGGCCTTCCGGTTCGTCGTAAAGGAACGCTTGCCCTTGCGCCCCGGCCTTCGCGTACTTGACGAGCTCCGGCTCGAGGGTGTCGCTCTTGTTCGCCTGGGCGCCGGCGATGATGAGGCCGTTCATGTCGGCGATGTTCATCACGTCGACGTCGAGGCGCGACTTCACAGGCAGGAGGAAGGCTTGCGTTCCCTCGACATCCCGCCGTTGGGTCAGCTCGCGAGTCGTCGGCAGTCCGGCCGATAGACCCGCGGCCTTGAGAGCGGCGTCGGACTGGTCCTCGATCTCCTTCAGCGCCACGTCCGCCAGGATCTGCGACTCGTCTTCGAACTGCTTGAGGATGAGCTGGTTCGACTCGTAGATCGCGACCGCGGTCATGACCACGAGCGCAAGGACGCTCACCAGCACGTTGCGGCTGACGAGCGCCCTGAGCAAACTCGGCGCGAAGAGCTTCTCCATAGCCCGAGCTAGCCTTCCTCCTCGGCGATCACGCGGGCTCGGTGTGGCTTAGAGGCCCGCGAGGATCTTCTGGCCTTCGGGTCCCTTCACGAAGTCCAGGAAGGCCCTGATCGCAGGCTTGACCGTCGCCGGGTTGTACACGAAGTAGAGGGGTCGACGGACCTGGTACTTGCCGCTGGTCAGGTTTTCGCGGTTCGCCTGCACTCCGTCGATGGTCACAAAAGCGATCTGCGCGTTGCCAAACGTGCTCGCGTTCATCGTGACCATGCCAATCGACTCCTTGAAAGAGTCGATCGCCTTCACGGTCTCGTCGATTTTCGTGACCTCGATCGCTGCGGGGGCGTACGTCGGCTTCTTCCCGTCGTAGAAGTACGCCTCGAACGCGCTGCGCGTCGATGACCCGGATTCGCGGATGAGCACGCGGATCTTCCCCGCGGTGCCGCCGACATCCTTCCAGTCCGTGATCTGACCGGTGAAGATTCTTGCGACCTGGTCTTTCGTCAAAGCCTTGACCGGGTTGGACGCGCTCACGGCGACCGCGGTGCCGCTCGCGCCGATGGAGACCGACTCGACCTTGCCCTTCTCCGCGTCGCGGAGATCACGGCTGATATACCCGAGGTCAGTCTCGCCGCTGACGGCGAGATTGACGCCCGCGTCGGAGCCGACGTCCCCCAGGCCTTGCCAGGTGATCGTCGGGTGGATCTTCTGGAAAGCGTCGGCGACTGCCCTAACGTTGTCGAGCGCCCCGCCGCCGCCGTTCACGATGTACTGTCCCGCGAGCGGGTCGGCCGTCGCAGCCGTGGGCAGCCCGGCTCCGCCGCAGCTCACTGCGAAGAGCGCGGCGAAGATGATCAAAGGCAGTGTCCGCAAACGACGCATTCGGGCCCTCCTCATTGGGTCGAATCGTGACATTAGTCTCTGACCTTTGTATAGGCAGGTCTATCCCTCTGACGGCCGATTCGCGTTACACATTGGGATATTCGTGAGCTAATCCATTTGCTCTAGTCGACACCGAAAGTGGACCAAAAGCGTCCGAAAGCGCGGCATACTCTCGCGGGATGAGCGAAGGGAGCCCGGCACTGCGAGCGCAAACCGCACCACGCCGCATCGCGGACCTCGACATACGAGGGAGTCACCGGGTCGTGCCGCTCACCCTTATCGCGGCCGCCGGGGTCGCGGCCATCTGGCTCGTCGACATCTCGACCGGACCCGACTTCGGCTTTGCGATCTTCTATCTGATCCCGGTCGGGCTCGCGAGCTGGTGGCTCGGGCGCACGTCCGGGGTGGCGATGGCCCTCCTTTCGGCGGTCGCGTGGATCTGGGCCGATCTCGTCGCGCATCCGGAGGTTTCTTCCTCGGCGAGCGTCTGGAACGGGCTCACTCGCGCGGCGATCTTCCTGATGCTCGCTCTGTTGATCGATCAGGTACGCCGCGAGCGCATCGCGCTCCGGAGCGTCGACGCGCACCGGGAGGAGTCGCTCGCCCTGATCGCGCACACGCTCCGGCGCTCGGCGGGTGAGATCGAGTCGGCGATCCCCGATCTCACGAAAGCACCTGCTCTCTCGGCAGCGGAGCGGAGCGCGATCGACGAGCTGCGCCGGCAGAGCCGCAACTTCAAGCGCTTCGCGGATGACGTCCTCGAAGTCGGACAGCTCGAGGCGGGGCGCTTCCGGCTTAATCGCGGACGTTTCGATCTCTCGGAATTCGTCGCAACACTGGTCAAGGAGACCGACCGCGATCGTTTGCAGCTCGTCGCGGAATCCGATCCCGTGTGGGTCGACGCCGATCCGGCACGTCTGCGCACCGCGATCGAGCACATCCTCAACAACGCGCTGCGCTTCTCTCCTCCGGGGTCGACCGTCCACGTGACGGTGGGGCAGCGCGATAACCGGGCGCGCGTCCTCGTGAAGGATCAAGGCGTCGGCCTCGCCCGATCGCACGTGCGCGTGATCTTCCGCAAGTACGGTCGGATCGAGACCGCCGCGACGAAGGACAAGATCGGCGTCGGCCTCGGTCTCTACGTCGCGCGCTTGATCGTCGAAGCGCAGGGCGGCACGGTGGCCGCGAGCAGCGTCGGGCTCGGGCTCGGGTCCACCTTCACGCTGGACCTGCCGCTTGCCTCGCACCAAGCCTGATCGCGGGCGGTAGGGATGGCCAAGATCCTCGTGGTGGAGGACGACCCGAACAATCTCGAGCTGGCGCTCCGAATCGTGAGGCACGCCGGCCACGAAGCGACCGTCGCCACGGATGGTTTCGCCGCGCTGGAGCTCGCCCGCGAGCACCGGCCGCAGCTCATCCTCCTGGACCTCCAGCTTCCGAAGCTCGACGGCTGGACCGTCGTCAAGCTCCTGCGCAAGGAGACCTGGGCGAAGCACGTGCCCATCGTGGCGGTCTCCGCCTCGGCCACGCCTGGAGACGAAAACAAGGCGCTCGAGGCCGGCTGCACGGCCTTCCTCTCGAAGCCCTACTACCCCGCGGCCCTCCGGGAGATGCTCGCGCAATACCTGCCGGCGGCCTGAGAAGGGGCCAAGCGACGAGCTGCTTGAGCAGGACGAGCTGCTGGAGAAAGAAAGAAGGAGAAGCGTCGGGACCCTGGCGGTGATTGCCCCTCAACCCTGCCGGGCCTCGTCGCCTCTCCTTCTAGAAGAGCGCTCGCGCGAGTCTCGGCTCTGGCGGACTCGCAGTAAATTGGCCCGCTGGTGGAGTGACCTCTACCGCATCTGGATTAGGCGCGAGCGCGGGACGAGCCGGGACTAGGCTCGCTCTGGCCCTTTTCGATGGCCTCCAGGAGGCGCCGCGACGCGCGGCCGACCTCGGTCACGGCGGCATCGAACGCTTTGGTGTTGCGCTTCGAGGGCGCGCGGTAGCCGCTGACCTTGCGGATGTACTGCAGCGCGGCGGCGGCAATCTCCTCCTCGGACGCAGGACCGTCCGGGCGGCGGAGGGTCTTGATCGACCGGCACATGCGTCTACGTTAGCGGCTCCTACCCAAACCTGGGCATCGCAATTGACTTCGCCGAGCGCCGGGCGGATGGTCCCGTCATGAGCCCGAACGTCGTGCTCCCGCTCCTTTCCTCGCTCGTCAGCTTCGTCTTCGCGGCCGCCGTGCTCGCGCAGTGGTCGCGCCGCCATCGCACCTTTCAGCTCGTGTGGGCGGTCGGCTTGCTCTGGTACGGCATCAGTGCCGGCACCGAGTTCCTCGGCTCGGCGTTCGGATGGAACGAGGGGCTCTACCGGGCGTGGTACCTCATCGGCGCGTTCTTCGTCGCCGCGTATCTGGGCGCCGGCACGATTGTCCTTCTCGCGCGCACGCGATTCGGCTACTTCGTCGCCGCGAGCTTCGTGGTCGGCGCCCTCTACGCGTTCGCCATCCGCGGACGCTATCCCGAGGACACCACCGCGTTCGCCAGTGTGTTCGTGGCGTGCCTCGCCGCCGCGATCGCGATAGCGATCGCGACATGGCGCGCGCGGCCCCTCGTTGCCCCGATCACACTGGCCGTCCTTGGCATCGGCTCGGTCGTCGCCGCCGGGCTTGTGCTGGGCGCGACGCTCGACGCGCCGTTCGCGCTCGACGCCACGACCGGCGTCCCCGTGGGTAGCGCGATACCGGGGAACATCCGGATCCTTGCCGGTCCGTTCAACATCATCGGAGCCTTCGCTCTGGTGGTCGGCGCGATCTTCAGCGCCTACGTCTTCATGCCGAAGGAGCGCGTCCTCGGCCGGCGCGTGCTTCCTCCCGTCGTCGCGCAGATCTACGGAGCGATCGCAGTCGCTGTGAACTTCTTCGCTTCCCTGCCCCGCGCCGCGGTCGCGCTCGCGCGCGGCGAGCTGCACTCACGTGTACCGGCGACGCTCCTCATCGCGCTCGGCGGCTTCATCCCCGGCGTGACGAGCGGAATGAACCGCTTCGGCATCACCTGGGCGTTCTACCTCGGCGAGCTCCTCGGCGTCCTGTTGATCTTCGCCGGATTCGTCGTGAGCACGGAAGTCTTCGGCGAGCGATTCCGTCTCGGTCCGGTGGTCGTGCGCCGCAACGAGGAAGAGGTCCCGGCGACCTAACATCGCGCGGTGCTCGTCCTCTCGCGGTCGGATGTCGAAGGACTACTCGATCTGGATCGGCTGCGCGAGACAGTCGCGCGTGCCATGGCGGATCTCTCCGCGGGTCGCGTCTCGATGCCGGCGCGAATCGCGGCGCTCGTGCCTGAGCGCGATGCGTTGCTGGCTGCGATGCCGGCCTACCTACCGTCGTCGGGCGCGCTCGCGACCAAACTCGTGTCGCTGTTCCCGCGGAACACCGACCGGCCGACGCATCAGGCGGTCATCGTCGTGTTCGATGCCGATAACGGCAGTCCGCTCGCGCTGATGGACGGGGAGGCGATTACCGCGGCCCGCACCGCCGCCGGATCGGCGCTCGCCACCGACCTCCTCGCGCGTGAGGATCCCTATCGCCTCGTCGTCATCGGGACGGGCGTTCAGGCGCGGGCTCACCTGCGCGCCGTGTCGCGCGTCCGCAGGTTCGGCTCGATCTGCGTGGCCGGGCGCGACCTGGGGAAGGCCAAGGCCCTCGCGCAGGAGTTCGGCGGGGGCAGCTTCCGCCAGGTCGGAGCCTACGTTGACATCCAGCAGGCGGTGCGCGAGGCCGACGTGGTTTGCGCGTGCACACACAGCGCGGAGCCGGTCGTTCGGCGCGAGTGGCTCAAACCCGGTGCCCACGTGAACTCAGTGGGATACAACACCGCTGGTCGCGAGGTCGACGGCGCGACGTTCCGCGACGCCCTCCTGGTCGTCGAGTCACGCGCCGCCACGCTCGCGCCTCCACCCGCGGGGTCGAACGACATCGCCATGGCGATCGCCGAAGGCGCGATGACGCCCCAGCACGTCCACGCCGAGCTCGGCGAGCTGGTGAGCGGCACGCGGCCGGGCCGCGGAGATCCGGCGCAGCTCACGCTCTACAAATCGGTCGGAGTGGCGGTGCAGGATGCAGCGGCCGCCGCGATGGTGCTCGAGGCCGCGCGCGAGGGTGGCGTGGGACGGTCGATCGACCTTTAGGAGACGGCGATCTTGGACCGGCGGCGGCCGATGCGGCAGCCGGTGTCGACGAGAACGGTGGAGATCCACTCTTCCCCGACCTTTGCCTCGACGCGATATGGCGATGGCGTGCCCGCATCGAGCGCGGCGACCACCTCGTCGCTGACGCCGAGAACGACCCACGCGACGCCGTTCGGCTCGCCCTCGATGATCTTGGCGTGGCCCTTCTGGCCTGGCGCCAGCGGGATGAACTTTCGTGTCTCGACCACCTCATCGCTTCGGTCGAGCATGCGGACGGCGGTCGGAACGAGGTCGGTCGTGCCACCTTCGAGCTGCATCCAATGGCGGTCGCCGTCGTCGTGGATGCAAAAACGGAAGGGAACCTTCGGCAGAAGCCGTGGCATCGGAAGCGTCGGTGCCGGGGCGACGAGATCGCCGGGAGCCAGCGCACGAACGGCGATGACGATCTTCTCGGCCGCCTCATGCAGAGCCGGATGCGCGCCGAGGACCTTGGCGCCATACGTGAGCTCCATCGTCGCGCGACCGACGTCGCCGAGCGGGAGCATGAACTCGATGTAGCGCGCGTACTCGTTCGCGGCACCATCGAGATCGCCGGCATTTGCGAGCATCGCGGCGAGACGACGATGGGCACCGAGGTCGGTCGGCCCGATCGCGACGGCAGACCACATGACGGCGAGCGCGGCCACGCGATTGCCGGCCTGCGTAAGCATCGCGGCGCCATCCTTGAGAGCGTCGAGGTCGGACCGGTGCATTTCGCGCACCTCCGCGTCCGCGGGCTCGATCGACTCGACGGAGTCGGTCGGGCCTACAGCACCGATCGCGCGCAGTCGGAGATCGTCGCTCACACTGCCAGTGTTGGCTAAACCAGAGTCCGGCGCACTACGCCAAATAGGGGATATCGGCCTTGCCCACCCCTGGCAGCCGCCGGCGTCGTGGCGGCGAGTGCTCACCGTCGAGTCGCACGCCGCTGGGGAGCCGCTCCGGGTCGTCACCGGCGGCCTCGACCCCATCCCGGGCGCCACCATCCTCGAGAAACGGCGTTTCGCCAGGGAGCGCCTGGACGGTCTGCGGCGCGGCCTGATGTTCGAACCGCGGGGGCACGCCGATATGTATGGGGCGATCCCCACCGAGCCGGTGACGCCCGACGGCGACGCAGGCGTTCTGTTCATGCACAACGAGGGCTGGAGCACGATGTGCGGCCACGGGGTGATCGCACTCGTGACGGTCGCGCTCGAGGTCGGTCTTCTCACGGACCGTGAGGTCGTCCGGCTCGATACACCGGCCGGCAGGGTGACCGCGCGTCCGCGCCGCGAGGGGGCGCGCGTGCGGAGCGTCGCGTTCGAGAATGTGCCGTCCTTCGTCGTGTCTCTCGACGACCGCGTGACCGTGCCGGGTATGGGTGAGGTCCGTTACGACCTCGCCTTCGGAGGCGCCTTCTACGCGTTCGTCGACGCGGCGAGCGTCGGGCTCGAGATGACGAGCGAACGTTTCCGCGATCTCATCGCGGTCGGCAGCGCGATCAAGCGTGCGGTGATGAAGACCCGCGAGGTCCGGCATCCGCGCGAGCCAGATCTCTCATTCCTGTACGGGACGATCTTCACTGGACCGGCGCTTGCCGGGGACGCGGATTCTCGCAACGTCTGCGTCTTCGCGGACGGCGAGGTCGACCGATCTCCGACAGGCACAGGTCTGTCTGCGCGGGTGGCGATCGAGCGGGCGCGAGGGCGCCTCGCTCGGGGTGAAGCGTTCGTCGTCGAGAGCATCATCGGAACACGCTTTGTCGGTCGCATCGCGCGCGAGCTCCAGTGGGAGGGCTACGAGGCGGTCGTGCCGGAAATCGAAGGGAGCGCGTGGATCACCGGTCGGAGCGAACTCCTTATCGCGCCGGACGACCCCCTCGCCGAGGGCTTCATACTCCGATGATGCGCATGTCGCACGTTCCCCGAAGACTGGGGCGCAGCGCCGTTGTCGCGCTCGCCGTTCTGCTACTGGTGAGCGTGCCGGGGGCCGCAGCCGACAATCGGTACCGCGCGTGTCTCGATCCAGGCCACGGCGGCACCGACCCCGGTGCGATAAGAGGCACGCTCGTCGAGAAGGAGCTCAACCTCGACATCGCGCTGCGAATACGTGCTCTGCTGGACTCGACCGTCTACAACGTCACGCTGACCCGCAGCGACAACAACACGACGCTCGGAAACTCCGCGCGAGCGCAGATCTGCAACGCGTCAAGCGCGCATCTCGTCTTGAGCATCCATCTCAACGCAAGCACCGACCCCACGGTGGACTACGCCTGGTTCTTCTATGGGAAGCCGCACAAGGACAAGGCTTTTGCAGCGACCATGGACGCCAACTACAAGCTCCTGGATACGAGCGGGAGTGCTTTCCTCCCTCACAAAGCGATCACCAACTTCGCGAACGGGACGCTCCTCAAGAGCAACGCACCCGCCGCGCTCGCCGAGGGCCTCTTCATGTCGAACACCGAGGAGGAGCGTGCGCTGCTCGCATCGACGGATGCCTCGTCCCGCCGTCAGCAGATCGCGGACCAGCTCGTGGCTGGGATCAGGGCGTTCGCAGGGCGCTAGCGCTAGCCCAGCTTCACCGCGAGCATCGACACGCCGCCGTTCAGGCCCTCAGTCGGAAAGGAAACCGCGTCGCCTTCGCGCCGGGCGCCCACCGTGTAAAGGAGCGGGTAGAAGTGGTCGGGCGTCGGCACGCAGAGCTCCGCGTCCGGACCCAGCTGCTCGTAGCTCGCGAGCTGTTCCGCGTCGCCGGTCACGGTGAGCTCGCGGACTTTCTCGTCGAAGCGCTTCGCCCAGTCGTATTCGGGCGCCTGATCGCCGAACCCGGCACGCAGGTTGTGCACGACATTGCCGCTGCCAACAAGCAGGACGCCCTTGTCCCGGAGCGATGCGAGCCGCTCACCGAGGGCGCGGTGCGTGTCCGGCGGCGCCGTTCCGTCGATGCTGAGCTGGACCACCGGGATGTCCGCCTTCGGGAACATCCGCACGAGGACCGACCACGTTCCGTGGTCGAGCCCCCAGTAGCTATCGAGGAGGACAGGCGTCGGCGCCAGGATCTCGGTGAGGTCCTTCGCCAGATCGGGATCGCCGGGCGCCGGGTACTGGATCTCGAAGAGTTCGCGAGGGAATCCGCCGAAGTCGTGGATCGTCCGGGGCGTGGAGACCGCCGTGACGCCCGTGCCGTCGGTGTACCAGTGAGCCGA
This sequence comes from Candidatus Limnocylindria bacterium, assembly GCA_050692175.1. Taxonomy (GTDB): domain Bacteria; phylum Chloroflexota; class Limnocylindria; order P2-11E; family P2-11E; genus 3-1-20CM-2-70-9. The sequence goes on from JBOGTG010000103.1 coordinate 45,229, forward strand.
GATCGCGACGATCGCGCGAGGGCGCGGAAGCGACGCGCCGAGCGCCTTCCAGTCCTCGGTCCACTTGTTCGTAACGAGCGCGTTCATCGGGCTTCCGTGTCCGATGAAGAGCGCGGGCATGCGGTCGCTCACGAATGCCAAACGCGGGAAGGCGCGACAGTATTCCCCCATGAGGGTCTTCGTGACGGGCGCAACCGGCTTCGTCATGGGCGCCGTGGCGCGCGCGCTCCGCGCGCGCGGCGACGCAGTCACCGCGCTCGTACGAGATCCGTCGCGCGCCGCAGCGCTCACCGCGCTGGGCTGCGACCTCGTCGCCGGCGACGTCGTCGATCCGACCAACGCGATCGGCGAGCTCCGTCGCTGCGACGCGCTCGTACACGGTGCCGCGATCTACGAGATCGGCGTCACCCACGAAAGGCGCCTGGTGATGGAGGCAGCGAACGTCACCGGAACTCGCAGCATCCTGCAAGCTGCGAGAGCCGCCGAGACACCGCGCATCGTGTATCTGTCCACCATCGCGGCGTTCGGCAACACGCACGGCGCGGTGGTGTCTGAGGGCTTTCAGCCGACCTCCCCGCCGACATCCGCGTACGAGGACACGAAGCGGCGGGCCCACGAGATCGCGCTCGACGCGGCGCGGAGCGGAGTGCCGATCGTGATCGTCCAGCCCGGTCAGGTCTACGGACCGAACGACCATTCCGCGGTGGGCGCAAATTTCCGCGCGCTCGCGGACGGCCGGTTGCGGTATCGCGCGTTCGAGGGGCTCGGACTGAATCTCGTGCACGTAGACGATCTCGCCGACGGCATCCTTCGCGCGCTGGATCGGGGGCGTATCGGCGAGTGCTACGTCCTCGGCGGGGAGGTCACGACGCTCGGCGATGCGTATCGCGCGGTAGCACTCGCGACCGGACGCACGCTGCCACGGCTTATCGTGCCGTCCGCGATCGTGCGCCTGGCGGGCCGCATCATCCCCAGCCTGCGCGAGGCTGTTTCATCCGCGGATGGCGTCACCTTCTGGGCAAGTGACGCCAAGGCGCGGTCCGAACTCGGCACGAAACCGCGGGATCTGGCGACCGGGATGCGCGACACTTTCGCGCCTGAAGCTAGTCGGGGCGAGACGGCCTGACGGCGCAGTGGGAGCCGGCGACCCTGCGTGGTCGCCGGAGGGATCCGCGAGCACGGCAGGCCGTCTCGACCCGACGCATCGCGGTCGCGGGCTAGTCGATGCGCTTGGGAGCGGCACCTCGTCGTGGAAGACGCTGAAGTGAGCCCGGGGGTGGAGTCTCGGTCCTCATCGGCACGTGGTGGTATTGGTGCTCTGCGATCTCGTGCTCGGTGCGTTTCGCGCTCGCCTCGAGGAGCGATGGATAGGAGTCGCCCCTCTCGACGGAGAAGCGCACATCGCAACCACCGTATCTGCACGGGAAGCCACCGTAGCGCACCGGTACGCACGATAGCTGACCACAGCCCGCAGGTCTCTACCTTGCAGCCGCAAGAGTCGTGACAGCTCTGGCGGAGCGCGCGCAGCTCATCGCGTCTCTGGCCGACCGCCGCGCCGCACTCGTGCGCCAAGACGAAGCCGGCGGAGCGAAGGATCGCGCGCGTCAGCTTCGCGATCACGTCCGGGCCTACGTTCTGCCGCGCGTGACGGCGCTCGAGGCGCCGCTGCTCGTCGTCCTCCTCGGTCCCACCGGTGCTGGTAAATCGACGCTGATGAACACGCTGGCTCGGGCGACCGTGAGCCGCACCGGCGTCCTTCGGCCGACGACGAGGGAGGCGGTGCTTCTGGCCACCGACGCCGACGCCGCAACGCTGCGACGCGGCGCCCTGGCCGGCATCGACGCGGGACGGATCGTCCGCGCGCCGGCGGCGACCGCATCGGCGGGTCTCGCTCTCGTCGACGCGCCGGACCTCGATTCCGTCGAGCGGGCGAACAGGGTCATCGCGGACGCGCTCGTCGAGGCTGCGGACCTCGGCATCTTCGTCACATCGGCGACGCGTTATGCGGACAGGGTCCCGTTCGACGTGGTGCAGCGCATCGCCGCCCGCGGCCTTCCCGTCCTGATCGTGGTGAATCGCATGCCGCCGGATGAGTCCGAGCAGCGCGTCGTCCTCGAGGACCTCCGTCGAGTTCTAAAGGACACCGCGCTCCGGGGGATCGACGACGCGCGCGTTCAGATGGTGGGCGTCGCCGAGGGGCGTCTCGACACTTCAGGCGAACGCCTCGAGCTCGACGCGGCGGCGCCGGTGCTCCAGCGGGTGGACGAGCTCGCCGCCGATCGCGAGCGACGGCTCGCGCTCGCACGCCGCGCGCTCGAGGGCGCGCTCGCCGGCCTCGACCCGCTCCTGGAGAGCGTCGCCGCCGACGTCGAGCACGGCGCGGCCGAAGGCGAGACGCTCCGCGCCATCGCGGCGAGGGCCTACGACGCCGAGCTCGCGGCGCTCTTCGAAGAGCTCCGCGGCGGGACGTTCCTCCGCACCGAGGTGCTGCGGCACTGGGAGTCCTACGTGAAGGCCGACCAGATCACGCGCTTCTTTTCGCGCGGGCTCGGCCGGATCCGCGGGACGATCGTGGCCGCGCTCCGGGGCATGCCGGAGGCTCCGATCGGCGTCGTCGAGAAAGAGGTCACGAGCGACGTCATCGCCGTCGCGGTCGCACGCGCGACCGAAGCCGCGCGCCGCGTCGCGAGCGCATGGTCCAGCCGTGCGGGCCCCGCGGAGCAGCTCGCCCGAGACCCCGCGCTCTGGTCGGCATCGCCGGATCTCGCGTCGCGCGTGCAGCCGCGGCTACGCGATTGGGTCGCGAGCATCGCGACCGACGTGCAGGCACGCGGTGCCGGAAAGCGCAACCTCGCGTTCGGCGTGTCGCTCGGCGTGAACGCACTCACCGTCGCCGCGATGGTCGGCGTCTTCGCGCACACCGCGGGCGTGACCGGCACCGAGCTCGGCATCGTCGCGGCAACCGGATTCCTGAATCAAAAGCTGATGCAGGCGATCTTTGGAGAGGCCGCGATGAGGGAGATGATCGCGAACGCACGCGAGCGCCTCGAAACGCTGCTCGGTGACGAGTTCTCGACGGAACGCTCGCGTTACGACCGCCTGACCGCGGATCCCGTCGAGCTGCGCACGCTCGCCCAAGAGATGCGCGCCGCGATGGCGCCGCTCGCCGCGTGACGCTCTCCGGGAGCCTCGCCGCACTCGACGACGCGGTCGACGCAGCGGGAACGCTCGGCCTCGACACCGTTCGCGCCCGGCGCGTCCTCGGCGACGCGCGCCAGCGACTCGGCTTCGAAGGATCCGCATACGTGCTCGCTCTGGTCGGCGGCACCGGAGTCGGCAAGTCGAGTCTCCTGAACGCTCTCGCCGGGGGCGTCGTGAGTCCCGCGAGCGCCCGGCGTCCTACGACCGACATGCCCGTCGCCTGGGTCGCGGAGAGCGCGCGAGAGGAGACCGCACCGCTCCTACGGTGGCTCGGCGTACGCGAAGTGCGGGATCACAGGAACGTCGCGTTTGCCGACGTCGCGATCCTGGACCTTCCCGACGTCGACTCGACCACGCCCGAGCATCGCGCGCGCGTCGACGAGCTGCTTCCCCGCGTCGATGCGGTGGTGTGGGTCGCAGATCCCGAGAAATACCGCGACGCGGTGCTCCACGACGACTACCTACGGCACTGGGTGCCGCGCCTCGCCCGTCAGATCGTCGTGTTGAACAAGGCGGACCGCATCGGCCCCGACGCCGAACGTGTGCGCGACCACCTTGCCGCCAGCCTTCGCGCGGAGGGGATCGAGAACGTGAAGGTCGCGGTCACGAGCGCAGCCAGCGGCGGCGACGCGCGCGAGCTGCGCGACTGGATCATCGATGGCGCCGACGCGAAGCGCGTCATGACCGAACGGATCGCGGCTGAGCTCCACGAGGCCGCGCTCGATCTGGCGACGCGCGCCGGCGTCGTTACTGACGCGGAGCCGCTCATCACCGCTGAACGGCGGGCGCGCGCGCTGGCCGATGTGACACGGGAAGCCGCGAGCATCGTAGATCTCGCCGGGCTCGAGCGTCAGGCGGTCGCCGCGACGCGGCTTGCGGCTCGTCCACGCGGCGCGGGTCCGTTCGGGCCCGTCACCGCATTCCTCTATCGCGCGACAGGCCGCGACCGGGTGGTCGCTGATCCGGAAGGGTATCTGCGAAGGTGGCGCGAGCGCGGCAGCCTCGCCCGGCCGGCCGAACCGATCCGGATCCTCGTCGAGGACCTCCTGCCCCGCGTCCCACCAGAGATTCGAGGCGCGATCGCGTCGCTCATCGATGCCGAAGCCCTCCGGGCGCGGCTCGCCGGCGCCATCGATGCCGCCGTCGCGACCCGCACAGCCGACGTTCGTGCGCCAACGAGCTTCGTGTGGTCCGTCATCGGCGCGCTTCAGTACGTCGTGACGGCGGGCCTGGTCTTCACGGGACTCTGGGTCGCGGCCGTCTTCTTCCTTCATGCACCTTTCGCGAGCGTCGATGTGCCGATCCTCGGGCCAATCCCAATTCCGCTCGTCGTTCTCGCAGGGCTCCTGCTCGCCGGCTATCTGCTGGCGCGTCTTCTCGGCACGCATGCCGGCATGCTCGGGAGACGATGGGCCCGCCGCTTGCGCGGCGATCTCATGCGCGAGCTCGAGACGCGACTTGGTGATGTGTTATTCGCGCGAATCGACACCATCGACGCTGCGCGCGCGCGGATCGCGCGTGCGCGCTCGACGATCGAGACGCTCGGGCATCCGGGTCTCGCCACTTCGTCTTCCTCGTGACGAAGGCAAACCGGCGTGCGCGCTCCTTCTATAAGCGCCATCGCTACTCGCACGTCGGCGATCTCCCCGGATTCGCGCGCCCGTGGATCGCCGAGACGCTCTACCTGAAGAGCTGGCGTACCTAGTTACGCGAGCCCACCGGGCGCGTCGACGCGACATGCAGCCCGGTCAACACGACCGCCATCGCGACCAGGCACGGACCTAGTACGGCGACATCGATCCATTGCATGAGCACACCGACAGCTGCGGGAAGCGTCGCTCCGCCGATCATTCCGGCCGCCACTTGGTAGCCGATCGCCCGTGGCGCCGCCGCGCTCCCGATGCGGCGGGGCGTGAGATAAAGAAGGACCGGTACGAAAACCGACAGCGCAGCGCCGAGCAACGGGAGCGCGACCAGGGCGGCGAGCGGTGGAGGCAAAACCCAGAAGCCAAGGGCGCTCGCGAGGGTGCCGAAGACGCTCAGGTCGAACAGGTGTGGCGTCGGAACGCGATCGCCGTATGCGGCTAGCGCCACGCGGCCGGCGGCAAGAGCCGACCAAAAGAGAAAGACGGCGAGTCCGGCGAGGCCGACGCCGAGCGAGCCGTCCACGGTGAAGCGGGTGTACGTCCACTGCCCCGCCCCAAGCTCGACCCCGACGTACACGAACATCAGCGCGCACCCGAGGATCACCGTCCGGCCGATGCTTCGCTCTCCCGTCGCGTCGGCCTCGAGCTCGGGTGCGGCGCTGAGATCCGAGCGGACCGCGTACGTGGCCACGCCGAGCAATGCGAACGCTGCGGCAGCCACGAAATACGTGGGGCGCCACGAGTCGCTTACAACAAGCGTGGCTCCTACGAGTGGAGGACCGAGAGATGCTCCGATTGCCCACGCCCCGTGCAGCGCACCCATGAAGCGGATGTCGCCGCGAAGAGCGGCCTCGGTATTTGCCGCGGCGTCCAGCAACCCGAGGCCGCAGCCGAGGACGGCGGAGGCGAGGATCGTCGCCCACCAGCCGCTTGCGATCGCGAAGATGGCGAGACCTCCAGCGGCCGCGCCGACGGACGCCAGGAGGAGCGCGATCGTCCCGAGACGCTCGCGCAGGAGGCCGCTGGCGGCGCTGGCCGCGAACTGCGCGACCGTCATCGCGGCGACGAGCAGGCCGAGTCCCGCGAAAGGCGCATCGAGCGACGCGCGCATCGAGGGCCAGGCGATGCCAAGCATTCCCGTCGGCAGTCCCAGGAACACGAGGCCGATGAACGCGATCGCCGCGGCACGCCGACGAACGCGCACGTTCAAGAGGCTACGAGAATCGGCTGGCGTGCGAGGATTTGAGAATGTCGTTGCTTCGCCGCCTCGCTCTCTTCGCCGTCATCTCGATCTTCACGCTCGGGCTCGGTCTACTGACGCTGTTCGATGGAATCGAGATGCTCCTGGCGTCAGCGGGCTACGCGGGGAACGATCGGACCGCGCTGCTCGGGCTCGGAGCGCTCACGACGGCGGGCGCGCTCGTGCCTATCGCACTCTGGGCACTTGCTGGATGGGCGATTTTCGTCAGGCGTCAGCGCTGGGAGTGGTGAGTCACTGGCTCGGGATCGTCCAGTCGACGGGCACGATGTGGATCCAGGTCTGGCCCGGCGACAGGCGCACGGCTTCCCCGTTCAAGTTCCGGAGGGTGAATACGTCGAAGATGTCGGGGCGCGTCCAGATCACGTCCTGGCGCTTCCCGTCGCGGAACACCGAGCCGACGCCGGTCCCGATGAGGGTCATGTCCAGCTTGGGGTTGCCGGCCGGATCGAGTCCGAATTCCGTCGTGAAGTGGACCTGTGTCTGGATGACGACGATGTTCCTGGCGGCGACGACTTCGCGCGTCGCGCCGTCGACCTCGCGAACGCCGGCCTGGAAGCGGGCGTAGCTGCGCGAGGCCGGGTCGTACCGATAACCGACCTCGAACCCCGCGCGGTATGGGACCGTGATCCCGGTCGCGTCGATGCTCCCGGTCATACCGCCCGCGAGGGGATCTGTCGCCGTGGGCGGCAGGAAGTCCCACGAAGGGATGCTCACCGGCTGATCGCCGTCCGGCGCCGCAGCCAGGGAATCGCGCACGTTCCCGTACGTCGTGAAGTAGTTGTAGGGCCCGGGACGGAACCCGACCCGATAGCCCCAGCCGTACGAGGGCGCGAGATCGATGTACCGATATGTGACGAACGCGTCGTAGTGGATGCGCATGAGCTCCTCGGGGCCGCCACCTGAATAGACGAACGCGCCAGCGAGGCTCGGGATGATCGGCGCGTCGGTCATGCGCGCGCTCCGCACTGACCCAATGACGTCCGGGTCTTTGGATTGGTAGACCGCGGCGAGGCGCGTGGTGAGCCCTTCGACAAGCCACTCGTACACCTGATCGGCTTGCGCGATCCCGTAATGGGGGCGGGCCGTCGGGTTGTTGTCGATCTTCACGTAAAGCGGTCGCTTCGAGGCCGATCCCCCGGCGAGCGGCATCCCAGTGAGCGGCCACCGCGGGCACACGGTCGCCTCGGATGTGGACGTCACCCTGAACGCGCCGCCCATGTTGCGTAGGACGTTGCTATGCACCTGGACGCCGTCGGCCGGGGCGATTGCATCCGCGTCGATCTTGCGGTCGCCGTTCCAGTCGCCTAGGAGTACCGCGGTGGCACCGGCGCACGCCGAGCCCGCGGGCAGCGTGGCCCAGCCCGCGAAACCGTTGGCCGGCCGGAAGGAGCTGCTGGAGTCGAACACCTGCACGTTCGCGCTGCCGTCGGCGTCGCCGTACACCGCGACGAGGTCGTCCTTCGAATCGCCCGTCACGTCTGCGGCGCCGATCGATGCTCGGCCGAGGTCGTACTCGCCCTCGTTCGTTTCGTACATGTTGTTCGTGAGGACGAGGCCACTCGGGGCTGGATCGAACAGGAGCAGCCGCGCCCTCGCTTTGGGCGCCTGGTACAGCGCGGCGAGCTGGTCAGCGCCGCTCGTGCGCGTGAACCGACCGACGGCGAAGCGCGCGAGCGAAAGGTCGAACTGCGCGGTGCCCGAGTCGTACGCGCCCTGAGTGCCGCCGAATGTGAAGGCCGACCCTGTCGACTCGAAATAGTGGATGCGCATCTGGAGACCGTCGTACTGGTACGCAACGAGAACGGCGGTGCGACTGTTTCCGGAGAAACTCCCTGCGAGGACGGCTCGCGCACGACTCCACGTGTAGCCCTCGCTGCCCCACCACTTCTCGGGCGAGCTGAAGCTGGACCCAGTCGAACGGAAGACGAGCAGCGCCGACCTGTTCTCGCTCTCGTCGTAGAGCGCCACGAGGTCGTCCTTCCCGTCAGCCGTGAGGTCGGCGATCGCGAACTTCGCGCGGTTCATCCGGAAAGTGTTCGCGCCGGTCGTGAGCCACACCGACTCCGAGAATGAGTCGCCGTCGGTGCTCGGCTCGCGCAGGGTGATGCGAAGACTCGCGTCGCCCGTCGGATCCCCGAGCAGCGCGATCTGCGATTTGCCGTTGCCTTTGAAGTCTCCGCTGGCCGCGAGGCCCGCGCCCACTGGGCTGACCGAGCGGGCGAATCTGGGTGGCGGGAGTGGTGTCGGCGTCGGCGAGGGAGACGCCTGCGCCTGTTCGGTGGGCGTCGACGTGGGCGGGGTCGACGCGGTGCAGGCGATGAGGGCTACGGTCGCGAGTGCGAGCGCTCGCGCAGTGCCGGCTGGACGATGAAGCAACCCGCTTCGCATGATGCGGCACGGCGCACGCTCTGTGCCAGCAGACTTGTGACCAACGGCGAACTCGCCCGCCGGTCGAACAACCAGTTCTAGGAAGTCGTGCGCTTCGGTACGAATCGCACCGCGGTCTGTAGACCGCGAGGGTGCTCCTCCAAACGGACGTGCTGGTAGTTGTGAACGGCGACCTCGTGCTGTGTGCGCAGGAGGCTCGCGGCTGTCAATGCCGGCATCGAGCCCTGGATGCTCACGACGAAACACTCACGGCATCCGACGAACCGGCAGGGGAATCCACCTGATCTCACGCGGCCCGCCCTTTCTGGCCGACAAGCGGCCCGCGTCGACATCAAGCGTACAGCGAAATTGGAGCAATGCGAGTAGCAGATGCGGGCCACGCGCTATCGGTATGAGATGATTACGTGAACAAATCGGGGCCCCAGAAGAGATGTGTGCCGGGCCGCAATACGCGGCCCGCTTTTTTGTAGCCAGGGAAGGACCTCCGCTCTACTTGATCACTCTTGCTCCAGACCTTGACCGTGCCACGCAAGACCTCGGTTGGACGAACCTCACGCCGATCCAGGACCTTGTGATTCCGCACCTTCGTGACGGGCGCGATCTCTTCGCGCAGGCGCAGACCGGCACCGGAAAGACGGGCGCCTTCGCGCTCCCGATCCTCGAGCGGATCGACGGCCGGCCCTCGGCACCATTCGCGCTCGTGATCGTGCCGACGCGGGAGCTCTGCGCGCAGGTCGCCGCCGAGTTCCAGGCGCTGGGGCGCCACCGCTCTGCCCGAGTCGTCGCGCTTTACGGCGGCGTTGGCTACCGCGATCAGGAGGTTGCGCTGCGCCGTGGCGCTCACGTCGCTGTCGCAACGCCGGGTCGCTTGCTCGACCTCGTGGCGCGTCGAACCTGCAACCTCTCCAAGGTTCGAGTCCTGATCCTCGATGAGGCGGATCGCCTCCTCGACCTCGGCTTCGCGCCCGACATCGCGAGGATCGTGGCGCTCGTGCCGGCCGCCCGCCAGACGGCGCTTTTCTCAGCGACGCTCACGGCGGACGTCAAAGCGATCGCGCAGCGTTACACGAAGAACCCCGCGACGGTCGCGGTGAAACCCGAGACGCCGACCGTGGATTCGATCGATCAGGCGTGGATCGAGGTACGCGAGGTTGACAAGGTCGGCGCTCTCCACGAGCTCCTCGGTCGGTCCGGCGTGGAGCGCACGCTCGTGTTCCGCAGGACGAAGTACGGCGCCGACAAGCTCGTAAAGGCGCTCGACCGGCTCGGCCGGCCGGCCCGCGCTCTCCACGGGAACGTCGGTCAGCGCGAGCGCGAGCGCGTACTCGACGGGTTCCGCCGCGGGAAATTCCCGACGCTCGTAGCGACCAACCTCGCGGCGCGTGGCATCCACGTCGATGACATCGGTCACGTCGTGAACTACGACCTTCCCGAGAACGCCGACACCTACGTCCACCGCGTCGGACGGACGGGACGAGCCGGCCGGCGCGGCATCGCGTACACCTTCGTGAACGAGACGCAGCGCAAGGACTTCGAAGACATCCGCCGACTGGCCAAGGTGCCGTTCCGGCGGGAGCGGCTGACCCTTCCGGCGACGGCCGCGCTGAGGACCGCGAGCGCCGGATCGCCGACGGCGCCCGGCCGCCGAATGGCGCACACTCGACGGTGGGCATCAACCCGACGGGCAAGGGGGCAGATCTAGGTGGGACGAAAGAAGCGAGTCGGCTTCGCCGACCTACAGGCGACCCACGCCGAGCTCGATCGGGGCGAGCTTCGCTGTCCGGAGTGCAAGCGGAGCGTGGCTGAGGCGGACGGTCTCAGGTTCGTTCCGGCGCTCGGGCAGACCGAGTCGTCGCTGGCGACGCTCAGCTGCCCGCGCTGCCGCACGATGATCAGCATTCGCTTCGTCGCCGCGCACTAGCAGGGGCAGGGGCCCTGATGGGGTAGGGGCCCCAGCGGGGAACTCCCCCATTTGGACTATATGAAGGACCGCCCTGCCGTAGGAGCCTTATGCCAGCACGCCCGGAGGCGAATGACATGAGCTGGATGCCTGAACCCGAGCCGACACCGCTTCGCCTGCGTCTCGGTCCGCGATCCGAGACGGCGCTCCGTCCCGCCTTCGAAGACGCTCTGATCGAGAGCCCCCTCGACCCCGCCAACGACGACGGTCGGCCCACGGAGATCCCAGCGCCGACCGAGACCTCCGAGGCAAACGCTGTCGTCGCGGCTCCAACCGAGTCGAAGGATCCGCTGCGCGCGGCGGCGAGCGAAGAGCTCCAGCGCGCGGTCGAGCAGACCTCCGAACGCGTCGAGCGCTGGATGGCGGATCAGCGCCGCAGACTGGGCCTCGGGATCGATGCGATGGTTGCCTCACTCAAAGAACAGCGCGACATCGAGCTCGCGCGCATCGAGGAATGGAAGGTCGGAGAGCGTGAGCGCGCCGAGCGTCAGCTCGGCGCGGAAAAGGAAAGGTTCCACGCGCAGCTGCTGGAAGAGCTCGTCGAGTTCGAACATCAGCTGGGCGAGCGCCTTCGCGAACAGGAAGAGCGTCTTGCCAAGTGGTGGGACGAGGCGGAGCAGCTCACGAAGCAGCGCTTCGCCGACTTCGGACTGTCGGCATCCTCGGAGGCGAGCGACTCCCCGAAGACCTAGCCAGAGCGCGCGGCGCGACTACCGTTCGGGATTCACCTGTCCGCACGCCACGGATGACGTCAGGGCGACGCGTGGCGGCTTGCTTGTCCCCTCCCCGGCCGAATGTCGCGTCACGCCAGTGCCTCATGGAGGAGACTGTCGCTGAACGATCGCGCGGCGTCCGCCGCCAGGCTGACGCCCCGCGACGTGCCGCAGGGGCAGGAGGACACGATGAACAACGATCAGATGGCAGAGCGCATCCGCGAGCTGTACGAGAACGGCGATATGGAGAAGTTCGCACAGGCGCAGCGCGAAATGGCGGCCGATGACATGGTCCAGGAGTGGCCGCAGTCCGGAGAGCGGATCCGGGGCCGCGCCAACATCGAGGCGGTCAACAAGAGCTATCCGACAAGCACAGGCACCACACCGAAGATGGAGCTACGGCGCATCCTGAAGCCGGGTGAGGCCTGGGTCATCGAAGGGACGATCGATTACGGCGACGGCATCCCGGTGAGTGCTGTGTCGATCATCGAGACCGGCGCTGACGGCAAGATCGTCAAGCAGACCGACTACTTCGCTAACCCCTTCGAGGCACCGGCCTGGCGCAGCGAGTGGGTCGAGCACATCGAGCCCGCCGGCGTCCGTTGAATAGCTGAGCGGAACACGGGGGGCCTTGCACGCGCCGGGCCCCCGGAGTTCCGACGGGTCGGCACACGGTGCTAGCGTGTCTCGCGTCTCCAGCAGGACCGCTCGCCCCGACAACCTCACCCTTGCTGCGTTCGCCGGCGTGATCCTTCTCGGCGGCGCGAATTCCGTTGCGATCCGCTTCAGTAACGTCGAGCTGCCACCATTCTCGGGAGCGGCCGCACGCTTTGCGGCCGCGACGCTTCTGATGTTCGCGGCCATGCTCTTCCTTCGGTTGCCGCTTCCGAAGGGTCGCGCGCTCGTAGGCATCGTCGTCTTCGGGGTCCTCAACTTCGGCCTCAGCTACGCACTCATCTATTGGGGTCTCCTCGAGGTGCAAGCAGGTCTCGCACAGGTCGTGATTGCGATCGCGCCGCTCGCGACATTCTTCCTCGCTCTAGCCCACCGCCAAGAAAGTTGGCAACTGCGCCCGCTTCTCGGCTCCCTCCTTGCGATCGCTGGGATCGCCGTGGTCTTCGGGGAGCAGATCAGTGCGGCCGTCCCGCTCTTGCCGCTGGTCGCGATCGTGGCGACTGCGATCTGCGCCGCTGAAGCCACCGTCCTGGCCAAAGGCATTCCACCTGTCCACATCGTCACGCTGAATGCGGTCGCGATGGCGGTCGGCACGGTGTTTCTCGCTGGGCTGGCGCTGGTCGCAGGCGAACGCGTGACTGTTCCGACACGAGTCGAGACATGGCTCGCGTTCTGGTACCTCGTCTTGGTCGGTACGGTCGCCGTGTTCCTGCTCTTCCTGTTCGTCCTCCGGCGCTGGACCGCCTCAGGGACGTCCTACACGTTCGTTCTCACGCCGTTCGTCACCGTTGCGATCGGCGTCTGGCTGGCCCACGAGACCGTGACATGGACGTTCCTCGTCGGTGGCGCGCTCGTCTTACTAGGCGTGTACCTCGGCGCGTTGTCGGCCACACCGAAGGGTGCGAAGGCGTAACCGCCCTCGACTGAAGCGTCAGCCGACGTGAACCGTGTCCCCGACGCGGACGACCCGGCCTGGGCGACGCGTGCCCAGACGCCAAACGGGAGCGGCTCGCTCGTCACCAACTCCCTGCGATATCTCGCGAGCGCAGCGAGCGTGTCGAGGTCTGACACGCCGGTCGCCGGGTCGAGCGTCGTCACGGCGCAGCGACCGATGTTCCCGCCCGGAACGACTACCGCCGAGCCGACGTGCACGTCACGGCCGATCCAGCTGTCCTCCACGTGCGCGTCGATGCCCGCAATGCCGAAGAGCATGCGGAAGCGGCGAGGATCGACCGGGCCGGACACGCCGGCCGCCTTCGCGATCGCGCGGAGTGATCCCTCCGAGAGGAGCGACGCACCGGCGCCCTCGTCGGCGCGGGCGAAACCTTCGCCTGGGTTGTCGAAGCGGACCAGAAGCACCGGCCGCTCGGCGAGGGCGGACAGCGCCTCGGACCACGGGCCCTCGACGATGCGCGCCGGGACATTGCGGCCGTAGATCGAGACGGAGATCGCGCTGCCAAGATCCACCGCGCCATTCACCCTAGTGCCATCGGGCATGTCGAGCGCGAGGCCTCGCATGGCGTCGTCAAAATGCGGACGGACCGCGACGAAGCGTTGCACGCGCTTCGCGTTCAGCATTCGGCCGTCGGGATCCACGATGCAGAAGCGACGATCGTTCTCGACGCCCTGACGACCGAGTGGAACCTGCTCGAGCTCCTGGATCGCGAGCGCCTCGGAGCGACGTGGATCCACGCGACGTGCGGGCTCATGACTACGAGTCTTCCACAGGTAACGAATCGATAAAGCGCTCCGCAGGCCACCGGGTGGTCAGCCGTGGAAGCGCCTCGTGCTTCAACTTTGGTAAACCATCCGCTCGATGCCGGAATTCGGCTCGCTCGCAGAGGCGAAGTTCGCGCTTGGTGTCGGACTCGGTGTAGCGCTCATCGTGCTCGCTCGATGGGCCTCGCGAACTCGCGGCACGAAACTGGACTCGTGGGTCGCGCTGCGAATGGGCGATGTCCTTTTCACTGAAGTCGCCGGCGCATTTCTGCTCGGCTATGGATTGGGCGGCCTCGTTTCGCAACCGGACTCCGGCGGCACGATCGGCCCACCCGGCCGGATGATCGGTGGCCGCTTCGGCGGGTTTGGCCCGGGGCTGCCCTATTCGCTCGCGATCGTTGGCGCGGCGGTCGCCATACTCACGCGCCTCGATCTAAGCGGCCTCCTCCTTCGCGGTTCCTCTCCCGGCAACGGGCTCTCCACATATGTCGGCTGGGACGCGCGCGTCATCGCGCCGATCTCGGCCGGCGGATACGGCCAGATCGCGATGCGTGACGCGATGGGTTACCCGTTGTCAGCCGTCGCGACCGCGGAGACGGACATCGCCCAGGGGACACCGGTGAAGGTCATCGGCACGAAGGGCCGCAACCTTCTGGTCGCTCCCGTCTCGTCGGGCTAGGCCGCTGCGACCTCGAGTCGCAGCTCACGCCCGAGGATCGTGGAGAGTCGCTTGACCTCACCATGCAAGGCCGTTCGCGGCACCGCACCGGCTTCCTTAAACCACGCGACCTGAACCCGCTCGCCGGAGAGCTGCCAAGTCCCGCGGACGACGCCGCCGCCGAGGACGACCGGCGCGATCCAACCGGCCTGTTTGCTGACCGCGGCTCGCCGCCGCGCGGGCACGACGTGACCGTCGCCCGTGCCTGGCCCCATCACGAACTGGTCGAAGCCAGGCAGGAGACGGATCGCCTTGGTCGGCTTTGTCGATCTCAGCTCATCGAGATCCTCCGCGAGGACGTACGCGCGCTCGCCGCCTACATCGACCGCGGCCAGCCGCGGGCCGAGCGCCTCGAACCAGGCCCGAAGGCGCCACTTCCCTATCCGCGCTTGGCCGATCCACGTCCCGAACGCATCGGCGTTCGCCGGTCCGTAAGCGCGCAGGTAGGCCGCGATCGCAGCGGGCGCGGCCTCCTCGGGGTCGGGCACGCCTGCCCATCGTGAGCTGGCCGAGCGCGGGGTCGTGAATGTGACGCGGTTTCCTTGGCTCGGCCCGAAGCAGAGGTCGCCCTGCCACGCATAGGGCTTGAGGAGCGTGCCCCACCCCGAGCGGAGCGCGTCCCCAAGGTGACCGAAGCCTCGTCGCGCGGTCACCGCGTCGATCAACTCGCCGCGCGTGAGGGCCTTTCCGTGAAGAGTGTCTCGGACGACCTCGCGAAGCGCGTCCAGCTGTTTCGGGGTGACGCCGAAGTACTTTTGCCAGCTGGGCAGCTCCCATGATCGGCCGGCGGCGATCAGCGAAAGAAACGTGCCGGCGTCCTCGGGGGCGAGCAGGTGGAGCGTGCCGCGCATCGCCCACGTCTTGATGAGTCTGCCCTCGCGGAGCGCCCGCGCCACCTCGCCGGCCTTCGAGGTCTGGCGCCGGACGCGCACACAGAGCTCGGCATACGACGCAACCTGCGACTGCACGCCGCACAGACGGCGGACGACCTCCGCCACCGACTTGTCTCCCACGGGATCGAGGTAGTGCCGGCGCATGCGCCAGGCGAGGGCCTGCGGCCAGGTCACTTTCGCCGTCACCGCCGGAGGGTAGCGCGAGCGTTGCCCTCGACTGCGCGCCGGTAACGTACGGCGAGTGGGCGCTAGACGGTGACCGGACGACGGCAGTCGCGCAGTGCGACCGTCGACCGTCTGCTGAACTACCTCCTGGAGGGCGCTCCACGCGATGCGGTCGACGAGGTCGCGGGCGACCTGGCCGAAAGGCTCAGCGCCTCGGCCCGCTTCGTCTCGTTCGCCGACGCGCACCGTGACAAGATCCGCAAGAAGCTACGCGGCGCCGCAGAGAGCGAGGGCCGCAGCGACGTCAGAGCCGAGCTCGAAGTGGCGTTCTCGCTGCTAGCCGACCGCCGCATCGAGCTCGCGTTCGAGGCCTACGGGGCCGGCCAGCGCGGGCCGGACTTCACGGTCACGTTCCGGGCCGTCCACCGCTTCAACTTGGAGGTGACGCGTCCGCGGCTGGACGAGAGCGACCGGCCGGGCCGCGAGCGCGCCAACGGGATCGCGAGCGCCCTCCTCGGCAAGCTGCGCCAGCTGCCCGCCGACGCGCCGAACGCGGTCCTGGTCGCGGTCGATGGTCGACCGCCGATCCAGGACGAGGTCGCCGCGGCGATAGGATCGTTCAGGCAGCGGGCCAATCGTCGCGACGACATCTTCTTCTCCGGTCGCGGCTTCGCGAACGCCCGCCACTTCCACCTCCAGTACCTACGCCTCGGTGCCCTGTTCGTGGCCAGCCGGCGCGGCGCCGGCGCGTGGGCATGGTCGAACGCGGAGGCGCGCCGTCAGCTCCCCGACGGAGCCCTGGCCGCATGCCTCGGGTGCCTCGTTCGGCCGGCGGTCACGCCGAAGTAGCCGGCGAACGAAACCCGGGTCAGCCACCGATACGATTTCGCCCGTGAACGCGAAGGCAGCGGAGTCACTGCTCGCTTTCGCAGAGCAGACGGTACCGGGCCAGCGCGGCCTGGACGGCAAGGCGATATCCGGCGAGCTCGATCGGCGATACCGCGATCTGCTCGACGCACTGCAATGGTTCATCGACGAAAGACGAACCGACGACGCGCTTCGCCTCGCGAGCTCGCTCGCTCCGTTTTGGATGACGACGAAGCGGCTGGACGAGGGTTCGCACTGGTCCGATCGTGCGCTCGGGTCGCCAGGTGGCACGGAGGTGAACCGCGGAGAGACCTTGTTCCAAGCGGGCCTTCTTGCGTTCTGGCAAGGCGACGATGACCGCGCGTCCGCACTACACGACCAGGCCCTCGCGATCGGCCGCCGCCTCGGCGACCCCTCGTTGATGGCGAAAGCCTTGACGGGTCTCGCGCGGATCTCGCTACGGAGGACGGGCGTCGACGACGCGCGGAGACTCTGCCGCGAGGCGCTCGCGATCACCGAAGGCACGGCTGATCGAGCGGGGCGTTCGAATGCGCTCCACGTGCTGGGCGTCACCGCCCAGATGGCGGGAGAGTTCCTCGAAGCCAGAACGCTGATGAGCGAGCGCATCGCGCTCGCGCGAGAGACGGGAAACTACGCCACGATCGGCATGGAGGCCAGCAACCTCGCGATGGTCGAGCGTCAGCTCGGGAACCTCGACCAGGCTGAGGCCCTATCGCGCGAAGCGCTCGACATCAGTTATCGACGTGGAGACGCATGGATGACACCACTCGTGGTCAGCGGCCTCGCGGCCGTTGCCGCGCTACGAAGCCAGCTCGACCGCGCAGCGACCCTGATCGGAGCGGCCGAGGCGATGATGGAAGCTCAAGGTTTCGCCTGGCCACCCGACGAACGCCCGCACTACGAGAGGACGGTGGCCATCCTCACCGACGCGGTCGAGTCCGATGAGCTCGAGCGGGTACGCGCCGCCGGGCGCGCTATGACGCCCCGCGCGGCTGTCGACTTCGCGCTTCGATCTCGCTCGACAGAAGCGCGTCGGGAGGGCCGCCGATGATCGGAGGCGTGACGATCGGCTCGATCGTCATCCTTTGTTATGAGTTCGATCGGATGCTGGCGTTCTGGCAGGAAGCCCTCCACTACATACAGACAAGACCTGTCGAGGGCGGCTTCGTGATTCTGCGGGACCCGGACGGGCGCGGACCAAATGTGTCTTTGGACCAAACTTCAACAAGGCGCTCGGGCAAGAGGAGCCGACTGCATCTAGACCTCTACACAACCGACCAGCAGGGCGAAGTGGAAAGGCTCGTGAAGATCGGGGCGACTCGTTATCCGTGGCGGTACAAACCGGATGATGACTTTGTCGTTCTGGAGGATCCGGATGGCAACCTCTTCTGTGTGGTCCAAGTGTGAGCTTCGCGGTCAGCGCTGATGCGTACGACCGCTTCATGGGCAGGTATTCGGCTCGGCTCGCCCCCCAACTGGCGGACTTTGCCAGCGTACGTTCGGGGCAAAGGGTGATTGATGTCGGTTGCGGCCCCGGTGCGCTCACAGGCGAGCTCGTCGATCGCCTCGGCGCTACCAATGTGTTCGCGGTCGATCCATCGGAGCCCTTCGTCGCGGCGGCTCGCGAGCGCTTCCCTACGGTCGACGTACGGCTCGCGGCTGCGGAGCGGCTGCCGTTCCCGGACAATGCGTTCGACGCGGCGCTGGCGCAGCTGGTCGTCCACTTCATGTCGGACCCGGTCGCGGGGCTGCGCGAGATGGCGCGCGTCGTGCGAAGCAACGGTGTTATCGCGGCCTGCGTGTGGGATCACGCCGGCGGGAGTGGGCCGCTGAGTGTCTTCTGGCGGGCCGCGCGCGAGCTCGATCCCGATGTGAAGGACGAGTCGGACCTAGCGGGCGCGAGGGCGGGGCACCTCGCCGAGCTGTTCGCGAATGCGGGCCTTCGCGGCGTCGAAGCGACGGCACTTGTAGCAACGGTGCCTCACGCGCGTTTCGAGGATTGGTGGGGGCCCTTCACTCTCGGCGTTGGTCCCGCTGGCGCCTATACCGTGGGACTCGAGGCCAATCGCCGAGCCGAGCTCAGGGAGCGCTGCCGGGAGCTGCTGCCCAAGGCGCCTTTCGACGTGGCGGCGCGGGCATGGACAGCGCGCGGTCTCGCGTAGCGGCGCCGCAATAGGGGAGCCCGACGAAGCGATCCGAGCCTGACCGATGATGTGCTCACGCGGCGGCATCGACCTTGCGCCAGGCCGGGGGTGACCGATTCTGGTTGGAGACCCCCTCCGACCCGACAGCGAGGGTAGCCTGCTCGGACATGGCGAAGACGAAGCCTTTCGTAAAGGTCGACCGCGCTGTTGCGTGGGTACTCGCCGCACTTCTGGCACTCATGGCGCTGCCGCTTCTCATCGGACCGCTCTTGCCCGAGCCGGAGGGCGCGAGTCGCGACGGGTTCGGTCCTGTTGCTCTCTTCTGGGGTATTGCGTTCGCCTACGGCGCGGCTGCGGTGCTGCAGAACGAACACCGTTTCTCCAAACAGTGGCGCCCCGGATGGACTCAGGGTTTCGTCATTACATGGCTTGGTGGCTGGACCCTTGGCACTGCAATCACGCTTAGCCGACTGTTCATGCTCGGTGGCCCTGCAGCAGTCCGGGAGTTCATCGGCGGAGCGTTGACTCTCTGGGGGCTGTTCGTCGTTGCACCTCTCGTCGGAGGGTGGATGCTCGCGAGACGTCGTGCGCCCTACGGTGGCTGGCGACGGAGCCGTGGCGACCGCCGAGCGTGAGCCCGGTGGGAACCCTGCGAAGACTGGCGTCCCTGCTTCGTCGCGGCGATCCGCAGGCCGGTCACGTCTTCTACGAAGCCCGTCACGCCGGCGTCGAGCCGACCCATGCGCTTCGCCGTGTCGTAGTCGAGTGAGAACGGGCCGACGGCCACGTTGCGGTGCTCCTCTGGGCGAGCGTTCTCGGCGTCCTCGTTCCCAGCAGGTTGGGCGAAACACGAAGGGTGTCCAACACACGTGGGAGCACGGACACACCCTGATCCGCGCGGGCTGGGTCGCTTATGCGATGGGCAGAAGGTGATCTAAAGGATCACTAGTATCCCGGCGTGTCCCAGGCCGTGGTCGTTCTCGCATATTCGACCGCCGCCTTAGCACTGGCAGCACAGTGGACCGCAGCGAAGATCGCCTTGGGCGCGGTTCCCCCATTCGAGCTCTCAACGATGCGGTTCGCGATTGCGTCGGCGTTTCTCGTCGTGGTCGCTTTGATCACCCGGACTCCGTTGCCTGTTCGCCGCTGGCGGCCGGTGACAGCCGCAGCAGCGTTCGGCTTCCTCGGCTTCAACGGCTTGGCGTTTCTTGGGCTTCAATACACGCCCGCGTCGGACAGCGCGCTGATCGTGCCAACGACGATCCCCGTCGCGACGGCGCTGTTCGCGACGCTCATCCGCGAGCAGCTGACGTCACAAAAGCTGCTCGGGTTCGCAGTCGCAAGTCTTGGCGCCGCAATCGTGATCGCGGGCGGCCAGCAGATCGGCGGGGAGGTCTCGACCACCCGGCTTCTCGGCGATCTCCTCGAGCTCGGTAGCGCCATCTGCTGGGCGGCGTGCCTCACCATCAGCGCACTCGTAGTTCGGACGGAGAGCGTCCTGGGATTCGTCACGATGTCGTCGCTACTGGGGACAGCGATGCTGTTTCCGCTCGGGTTCCTCGAGCGAGGCTACCGTGACGTCCCAACCTGGAGCGGTCAATCGTGGCTGGCGGTGGGGATCCTCGGCGTCGTCTCGACTTTCGTTGCGTTCCTGATCTTCTTCTGGGCGGTGCGCAACTTCGGCCCGTCGCGCGGGGCACTGATCAGCTACTTCGCGCCAGTTGCCGCTCTGGTCATCGCCTTCGTCGTCCTCGGAGAGCGGCCGTTTCCTCTTCAGGTGGTCGGTGCGGTCATCATCCTTGCCGGTGTGCGGCTCGTCGCGAGGACGACGCCGGCCGCCATGCCATCCACGAGGCCGGCTTCGGCGTGATCCATTCGCACGGCATACGACCTGCTTCGTCGCGCGGCATCACGGCGAGCGCCGAGGGCGTCGACGGGCTGGAACCCCGCCAGGACTGGCGTCACTAGATTGTCGCTGCGATCCCGAGGCGGGTCAGGCTGTCATCGGAGCGGAAGACGGCACTCGACGGACCGCATGGGTACCGCTCGGCTCTACGTCACGGCGGACGATTGGGTAGAGCTGGATCAAGCCGTGTGAAGGTAGCTCGAGGGTGGGAGCGGGCGCTGACGCGCGTTTTGGCACTGGAACCCCTTCATTAACAGGAGGCTCCGGCATTCGGCCGGAGCCTCCTAGCGCTCGCGTGGGCACTGATCAGTCGAGGCGAACGTAGACGTTTTCGCCGCTCACCACCTTGTTGAAGTTGATGATGCCCGGGACGAGGAGCGTGATGCCCTCCTCGGCACTGTTGGGTGGGTTGGGACCGATGAGGCAGAAGACCGTCAGGATCCCCGGAAGCGAGATCGACCCGGCAGTCAGCGTCACGCGGAGCTTCACCATGCCGCCACAGAGCTCTGGCGGGATCGGATCACCGAACACCACTCCACAGCCGTAGGACTGATACGCGAGGAGCTCGGTCGCCGTCCAGGTTCCGCTCATGCTGCCGCCGGCGGCGAATGTGTGCGTGAACGCGCCGGAGCCCTCGGCCGATTTCGGGTTGACGCTGAACTCGCCCTCGCCGGTGACTGCCACCGTGTCCCCGTTCGGCGCCATCGCGACATTCGGGTGCTCGAGGACCAGCAAGTACGTTTGCGGCTCGCTGTCCGCGATCACCGTCGCGGGCGCGAGCAGTGAGATCGTGAGAGTCATCGTGAGAACGAAAATCGCCCGGATACGCATGACGTTCCCCTGCCGTGTCTTGCGCGCGCGTCCGGGTATCGCACTCCTCGCCGATGGGCGACATGGTCATCTATTGCCAAGTAAACGAATGGCAAAGGTCGCCCAAGCCAACCACCTTCTCGAAAACCTACGCAAATGTCGTGTCGACGTTCGCCGGTGGTGGTCCAGTCTGCTTGGACCAGGACCGGTTCGCCCTTACATCACAAGGCTCCGTCCCTTGCGGCCGAACAGCCTACGTCCTCGCTGCTATCCCCGAGTCAGTGAGGGTTCCGACGGATGGCCCCAGGGTCAACAGAGCGGAAGACTGGGCGAAGCCCGCGCGACGCCCCGAACCGTTCCTGGCGAAGGAAGATTGTCGACCTACGCGTACTGAGAGCAGCGTTAGGCCGACTTGTTGCGCAGCGTCAGATCGCTGGCCCGACCGGACTCGAACCCGCTATTCACGCCCTCAGCTGCGGGTGCGCGATGGGCGGACTCGACCTGCTGCGTCGCGCGGCGTCGACGCGTAGCTACGAGGGGGAGACTGCGGGACATTTCGTAGTTTGTCCCGTGCCGAACGACATCGCGAGTGCGCGATTTATGGCTCGACTAGTGTGGCGACCTCATCAAGGCACAGCTCCGCGGGAGGAAGACCATGTCCGTCATCCAGTGGCTGCTCGACTCGGACCCGTCGATCCGCTGGCAGGTGATGCGCGACCTCACGGATGCCCGTCCCGACGAGGTCGCGGCCGAGCGCGCGAAGGTCGCCGTCGAAGGTTGGGGCGCGCGACTGCTCTCGCTTCAGGCTCCTGACGGCCGGTGGGGCGGCGGCGCCGCCCTTCCCGGCTGGACCTCCACCAACCACACGTTGTGGCTGCTGCGCGTGATGGGCATTGACCCGGCGGATGCAGGCGTGCGCCGCGCGGTCGCTCTGGTCCGCGAGCGCGTGCGCTGGGAGTACGACGACCTGCGGTTCTTCGAGGGCGAGGTAGAGCCGTGCATCAACGGAACCGCCGTCATGGTCGGCTCGTACTTCGGCGAGGACGTCGGTGCGATCGTCGAGCGACTCCTCCGCGAGCAGATGGCTGACGGCGGGTGGAACTGCGAACAGGAGCGCGGTTCGACACGTGGGTCGTTCGACACCACCATCCGCGTTCTCGAAGGACTGCTCGAACACGAGCGCGTTACCGGTGGTTCGCCGGCAGTGAGGACGGCACGCGAGCGGGGCGAGCAGTACCTGCTCGAGCGTCGGATGCTGCGCCGTCTGTCGACGGGCGAGGTGATCGACCGAAAGTACACGCAGTTCTCTTTTCCGCCCGGTTGGCACTACGACGTCCTGTGGGGACTCGACTACCTTCGCGCGGCCGGCGCGAAGCCCGACGATCGCGTCGCCGAAGCGATCGCGATCGTCGAGGAGAAACGGGGCGCCGGCGGCCGATGGCCGCTCGAGAAGCCGCACGACGGCGAGATCCATTTCGCGATGGACGAGGGCGAGGGCAAGCCCAGTCGTTGGAACACGCTGCGCGCGCTGCGAGTGCTCCAATGGGCGGGCCGAGCCTGACGGTTCGTGACCTGCTGGCGACCCTTACCGCGTGCTCTCGAACCGCCAGCGGGTCGCTCCTCGGGGATCGCCCGAGGCGACACCGAATACCGTGCTGGGCCTGACCACGTAGAGATTCCACGGCGGCGGACCGGCGCTGGGCGCGCTGTATTCCGCCGTGAGGGCCGCGCCACTCACGCTCGCGGGCCAGCCCTGGGCCGCATACCGCTTGGCGAGCCGCAGGAGCGTCGGGCGATCAGCGACGCGGATCGCGGTACCCTCGATAACGAGGTCGATGCCGGTGAGCGAGACGGAGAAGGCGCAGCTCGGGTTCGCCGCCAGATTTCGACTCTTGCGGGTGCGCGTGCCGCTCACGAAATAGATCTTCCC
>JBOGTG010000104.1:0-32354 GCA_050692175.1 Candidatus Limnocylindria bacterium
TTGAACAAGGACGAGGGCGGCGGCTCGCTGACCGCGCTGCCGATCATCGAAACGCAGGCGAACGACATCTCCGCCTACATCCCGACGAACGTCATCTCGATCACCGACGGTCAGATCTACCTGGAGACCGACCTCTTCAACCAGGGTCAGCGGCCGGCGATGAACACCGGGCTCTCGGTTTCGCGCGTGGGCGGCGATGCGCAGACGAAGGCCATGAAGGCGGTCGTCCGGAGTCTGAAGCTCGAGCTCGCGCAGTACCGCGAGCTCGCTGCGTTCGCTCAGTTCGGCTCGGACCTCGACAAAGCGACGCAACAGCAGCTCCGCCGAGGCGAGAAGGTCACCGAGATCATGAAGCAGCCTCAGTACCAGCCGCTGCCGCTCGAAAAGGAGGTCGTGATCATCTTCGCGGCCACCAACGGATTCATCGACGAGGTTCCGAAGGAGCGCGTCGCCGACTTCGAGCGTGACCTGTACCGGTTCATGGATTCCGTCGGGAAGAACGTCACGGCCAGGATCGCGAAGGACAAGGCGTGGAGCCCCGAGGTCGAGAAGGAAGTCCGCGCGATGCTCGAGGAGTTCAAGAAAGCGCATCAGTACACCGACGAGAAGGCCCCCGCCGCCGCGCCGGAGGAAGGCAAGACGCAGGAGCCCCTTGAGAAGCCGACGGACCAGAAGGGGGAGCCGCCCGCCAAGCCGGGAGACAAGAAGCCGCAACCACCCGCGAAGCCGGCGGCGAAGGCCGCCGCGACCCCGAAGGCCTAACGCGTGCCGTCAGAGCGCGAGCTCCGGCGACGTGTCCGGAGCATCAAGAACATTCAGCAGGTCACGCGGGCGATGCAGCTCGTCGCTGCGTCGAAGATGCGCCGCGCGCAGGCCGCCGTCCTCGCGTCGCGGCCGTACGAGGAGCGGCTGCGAACCGTCCTGAACGAACTCGCACCGTATGCGGACCCCGAGACCAGCCCGCTTCTCGCTAAGCGCGAGGTCCGTCGCGTAGGGATCGTGCTCGTGACGACGGACCGCGGGCTCGTGGGACCGATGAACGTGAACCTGATCCGCGCGGCGCTCCGCTTCTCGCAGCAGCAGCCCGCCGCGTCGTTCGTGGCCGTGGGACGCAAGGGCATCAACCAGCTTCGCCGGCTGCGAGCCCCGGTGACCGCGGAGTTCCCCGGGATCCCCGACCGGCCGACCAGCACCGACACGAACGTGATCGCGCGGGTCGCGGTCGAGGAGTTCGTGACAGGCAAGGTCGATGAGATCTATCTGGGCTTCACTCGTTTCGTGAACACGCTGCGCCAGGAGCCGACGATCCGAAAGCTCCTGCCGTTTGTGCCAGAGGAAGAGGACCGAGGCGACCAACCGCCGCTGCAGTACCTCTTCGAGCCGGATCCGGAGACCGTCCTCAACGAGGTCATCCCGAGACTCATCGAGGTCGCGGTGTTTCAGACGATCCTCGAGTCCAAGGCATCCGCGTTCTCAGCGCAGATGGTCGCCATGCGAAACGCTACCGACGCCGCTGGCGATCTCATCGACGACCTCACGCTCGCCGCGAACAAGGCACGTCAGGCGCGCATCACCAAAGAGATGCTCGAGATCGCATCGGGGGCCGAGGCCCTCGGCAAGGGGTAAGGAAGAGATGGCGCTCGCGATGACAGCCAAGAAGAAGGGCGACGCTGGAAAGATCGTCCAGATCATCGGCCCGGTCCTCGACGTCCAGTTCGAAGAGGGCCATCTGCCTGCGATCTACGACGCTCTAACGGTGAGGCGCGACGATGGCAGCGACGTGATCGCGGAAGTCCAGCAGCACCTCGGCAACAACTGGGTGCGCGCCGTCTCCATGGCCGCGACTGACGGACTCCGCCGCGGGATGGACGCGGTCGCAACCGGCGGTCCGATCACGGTCCCGGTCGGCGAAGCCACGCTTGGCCGCCTCTTCAACGTCATTGGCGAGCCGATCGACGGCAAGGGCGAGGTGAAGGGCGACCGGCGCGACCCGATTCACCGCGCGCCGCCTCCTTTCACCGAGCAGGCGACGCAGGCGGAGATCTTCGAGACGGGCATGAAAGTGATCGACCTCATCTGCCCGTTCCTCAAGGGTGGGAAGTCCGCGGTCTTCGGCGGTGCCGGGACCGGCAAGACCATCGTCATCCAGGAGCTCATCCGCAACGTCGCCTCGGAGCACGGTGGCTACTCGGTCTTTTGCGGCGTGGGCGAGCGCTCGCGCGAGGGCACGCAGCTGCTCGGCGAGATGAAGGAGTCCGGCGTCATCGACAAGATGTCGATGGTCTTCGGTCAGATGAACGAGCCGCCCGGCGCTCGTCTCCGGGTCGCGCTCACCGGTCTCACCATCGCCGAGTATTTCCGCGACGAGCAGGGCCGGGACCTCCTGATCTTCATCGACAACATCTTCCGGTTCACCCAGGCGGGTTCGGAGGTGTCAGCTCTCCTCGGCCGCATGCCGAGCGCCGTGGGTTACCAACCCACGTTGGCGACCGAGATGGGGGAGCTCCAGGAACGCATCACCTCGACGAAGAAGGGATCGATCACCTCCCTGCAGGCGGTGTTCGTTCCCGCGGACGACTACACCGATCCGGCGCCAGCGACGACCTTCGCGCATCTGGACGCGTCGATCCGGCTCGAGCGCTATCTCACCGAGCTCGGCCTCTACCCGGCCGTCGATCCTCTAACCTCGACCAGTCGCGCGCTCGACCCGAATATCGTCGGCCAGGAGCACTACGAGACCGCGCGCGAGGTGCAGCGCGTGCTGCAGCGATACAAAGACCTTCAGGACATCATCGCGATCCTCGGGATCGACGAGCTGTCGGACGAGGACAAGCTTCTTGTCGCGCGCGCTCGCAAGCTGCAGCGATTCCTCGCGCAGCCGATGTTCGTGGCCGAGCAGTTCACCGGAGTGCCCGGCCAGTACGTCAAGGTCGCGGACACGGTTCGCAGCTTCCGCGAGGTGCTCGAGGGCAAGCACGACGATCTTTCGGAGCAGGCCTTCTACAACGTCGGAACGATCGAGACCGCCCGCGAGAAGGGTGAGCGCATGGCGAAGGAAGGCGGGTCCTGATGCCGCTGCACCTCGAAGTGATCACGCCGGAGGGCAAGGCCTACGAGGAAGACGTCGACATGGTCGTCGCTCCGGCGACCGAGGGTTACGTCGGGATCCTGCCGCACCACGTTCCGCTCTTCACGACGCTCGGCCCCGGGGTGTTCAAGGTGAAGCGGGGCGGCGTCGAGGAGGTGCTCGCGGTGTTCGGCGGATTCATGGACGTCCGCGGGGACCGGGTGGTCGTCCTCACCGACGCAGCCGAGCACGCCGATGACATCGACGCGAGCCGCGCCCAGGAGGCCCGCGAGCGGGCAGCGCAGGTGCTCGCCGCCGGCACGGCCTCCGCCGCGGACGAGCAGCGCGCCAGAGCCGAGCTCCAGCGGTCCCTGGTCCGTCTGCGGGTCAGCGAAAGCCGACGAAGGCGCCGGTGAGCGTAATCAGGCACGACCA
The DNA here is from genome assembly GCA_050692175.1 of Candidatus Limnocylindria bacterium. Classification (GTDB taxonomy): domain Bacteria; phylum Chloroflexota; class Limnocylindria; order P2-11E; family P2-11E; genus 3-1-20CM-2-70-9. The sequence continues at coordinate 3,503 of JBOGTG010000104.1, forward strand.
CCCAGTTAACCGCTAGTCTCTTAGTCTCTGCGCCGCTTGGGGCGGTGGGTGGAGTGGCGATAAAGCTCGTGCGTATCCTCGCGTTCGCGATCGTCGGGACGATCGTTATCGCCGCGTGCGCGTCGGAGCCCGCCGAGGCGCCCGTTCTCCCGGTTACCGCTCAAAGGCAGCCTGAGCCCACAGCAGCCTCCACTCCCACGCCGCCGCCGATCCCGTCAAGGGCGCTGTATTCGAAGCTTCGGATCTTCGTCACATCGGAAAGCACCGATCAGGTCTGGGTACTTGATGGAAAGCCCGGCGAGCCTTACGCACTCGTCGGGAAGATCGCGGTCGGCAGGCTCCCGCATCAGCTCGGCGTCTCGCCCGACGGGAAGTGGGTCGCCGTGAACAACCGCATGAACAAGACCACCTCGATCATCGATCCCCTTTCCATGAAAGAGGTCGCGCGACTCACGGTGGGGAAGCAGCCGCATGGGATCGCGTGGTCGCCCGACGGGAAGACACTTTTCGTCGCACACGAGCGGGACATGTACATCGCGCGATTCGAAGCCGAGACCTGGAAGCCGCTTCCGCCGCTCATGGTCGGCGTGCCGCAACACGTGCTCGCCATTGCGCCCAGCCGGCCGAACGAGGTCTGGTTCTCCCTGACGAACACGACGCAAGCCGACGTCCTCCGCGTCTACGACCTCGCGACGAACAAGATCACAGCGATCAAGGTGAGCGATGTCCACGATGTCTACTTCACGCCGGATGAGACCGAGGTCTGGTCCAGCTCGTCGGGTTTCATCGACAGGCCCTCCGACCGCATGGTCATTTACGACCCGGTCGCGAAGACCGTGAAGAAAGAGATCCGGTTCGAGGGACGGTATCCCTTCCACACCGCGAAGGTCGGCCAGGACGGGGTGTACTTCATGGCCGACAAGTCGCTGATGGTGCTCTCCGACCACCTCGGCCCAGGCCTGCTGTGGGTGGACTGGAAGGAGCGCCGCGTCGTTTCCGAGACGAAGCTCGGCAAGCAACCCTTCCACACGACCTACGACCCCGAAGGCGATCGACTCCTCACGACGACGAACGTTGACGGCATGGTGAACGTGATCGACGTGAAGACCCGGGCTGTGGTGCAAAAGCTGGCTGTGCCAAAGGCACATGGGATAGGAGCGGTGCCGATAGCCGCGCCGTAGAGTCGGCACATGCTGTTCCGAGCGCTCGCCCTCCTTTACAACGCTCTTCCCGTGCGCTGGCAGCGGCGCATCCTCGATCGCACCCAGTCGCGGTTCCTCGTCGGCGTCGTCGGCCTGGGCGTCGATTCGAACGGCCACGTGATCCTCGCGCGCCATCGGTTCGGCGCCCCGGAGTGGCGCTTCCTCGGCGGGTTCCTCTCTCCGCGCGAGCGTCTCGAGGAAGCGCTCGCCCGCGAGGTCAGCGAGGAGACCGGGATCGAGATCGAGGTCGGCCCGATCCTCGAGGCAAATCAGGGGTATCGCTGGCAGCGGGTCGAGCTCGTCTACGCGTACCGGTTGGTCGGGGGCGCTGAGCGCCTGTCGGGGGAGCTCGTCGAGGTCCGCGCGTTCGACCCGGCGGATCTACCGGATGTGCGGGCCGACCAGCGCGGGATCATCGAGCGCCGCGCGGCGCAGGCCGCCGAGTGGGCGCGCCAGCGGCCATGAGCATCTAACGGCTCTGGCGATTACTCCGGCGGGCGGCTCGCTCCAAGGGCGGCGACGATCTCCTTGATGTGCCCGAGATGCTCGAACTCATGCTCGAGGATCCGGCGCATCACCTTGCGCGTCGTCCACCGCCGTCCCATGACCATGTGATCGAGCGCCGTGTCCGCGGGCTCCATCACGGTGAATCGCTGAAAGGCCATGCGATGGACGGCCTGCAATGTGTTGAAAGGGTCGGCGGGCCACTTCTCGAGCCGCGAGAGAAGGGACGCTTCGGTGAGCATCACGTGCTCCAGCGCTTCGCGAACGCTCCAGATCGTGTCGGTGGGCTTTCGCTCGAGCTCTTCCGAAGAGATCTCGCGGACAAGCGATACGAGCGCCGAGCGCGAGGCCTCGAACTGATGGAGGAAGTCGCGGAGCTCGTGCTCCTCCATCGGGCCGATGTCCTCGGGCACGATCCGGTCTCCAGGCATGTCGCGCACCTCGAAGGTGTCTGCGTCGAGGTCCCTCCAGTGGTCGATGGAAACGCCGCGCGTGTCGAGCAGTTCGAGGTAAGCGCGAAACGCTCGGCGCGCATTCGCGATCGCCTGCTCGCGCGTGGTCCCTGAGGCGATGCACCCCCGCAGCACTGGAACGTGTGCGAGCCAGTAGCTGCCGTCGCCTGTGACGTAGATCGCGGGCTTCTCCATCAGGCGCGCACCCATACCTTCTGGCCGCAGTCCGCGCGGATCGTTCGCTCGGTGCCGTCGACCACGACGCGGATCGGCTGCCCCCGGCGTAGATCGACGACGCGGACATCGACACCCGGCTTCAGCCCCTGTGAATCCAGGTACTGGAGAAACCCTGGCTCATGCTCGAACTGGTCGGGAATGCGCTCAACCTTTGCCGTGGCGCCGGGCATCACGCGCTCGAGCGGCTTGGTCGGGCGGGGCGTGACGCCGGGCATTGGGTTGCCGTGCGGGCAGGTCTGCGGGTCACCGAGCACGTGTTGGATCCGCTGCTCCATTTCGGGCGACATCGCGTGCTCGAGGCGCTCCGCCTCTTCGTGCGTCTTCCACCACTCGAATCCGAGCACCTCGACGAGGAACCGTTCGGCGAGACGATGACGACGGACGATCGAATCGGCGTCGCGCTGGCCGGTCTTGGTCAGATGCACTTCTTTATGGTCGTCCAGCGCGATGAGTCCCTCGCGCTCAAGCCGATGAACCATCTCCGAGACAGCCGGCGCCGAGAAGCCCAGGAACTCGGCGAGGCGCGCCGACACGACATGCCCGTTCTCGTCAGCGAGCGTGTAGATCGCCTGGAGGTACTCCTCGACCGCGCTCGAAGCCATTGTTGACCCAATCAGTCGGAATTTGTTAGGTTGGCCTAAGTCGCGTCCCAGGCCGCGCGAAGGGCGCTCCCCGCGGCCGAGTATCGCACCGAGGGGGTCGGATGTCGGCCGCGGATCTCGCAGCACTCGTCATCTCGATGCGCGAAGGCATCGAGATGGCTCTCGTCGTGGGGATCCTGCTGGCCTATCTCACCCATGTCGGCGCGCGCGCGGCCCAACGTTGGGTATGGCTCGGCGTGTGTGCCGCTGCAGGGGTGAGCCTTGGATTCCTCGGGATCCTGAACGCGCTCAACGCGGAGTTCGAAGGCCAGACGGAACAGCTTTTTGAGGGCGTGACGATGGTGCTCGCCGCGATCTTCCTCACCTGGATGATCTTCTGGATGCTGCGGAACGCGCGCCACCTCAAGAGTGAGCTCCAGCGTTCGGTTCAGGGAGTGCTCGACCGCGGTGGAATGGCGTGGGGGCTATTCCTCCTCGCGTTCTTCGTCGTGGTGCGCGAAGGCGTCGAGCTTGCGCTCCTGCTCTTCGCCGCGCCCGGCGAGGGAAAGCTCCTCGGGAGCGTCATCGGTCTTGCCGTCGCGGTCGGCGTCGGGGTGCTGATCTACGCGTTCGGGCGGCGGATCGACCTGCGGACGTTCTTCAAGGTAACGACGATCATCCTGGTGCTCTTTGCCGCCGGGCTCGTCGCCCACGCGGCGCACGAGTTCGCCGAGGCTGGCGTGCTCGCCGCCATCGAGGGGCCGATGCTCTGGAGCACGAGGGCGTGGCTGCCCGACGATCAAGGTGTCGGGGCGATCCTCCGTGCTCTCGTTGGCTATCAAGATGAACCCACAGTGATCGAAGTCGTGGCGTACATCGGCTACTTCGTGGTCGTCTGGGCCCTGTCGCGGACGCGAATGGCGACCGCTCCGATAACCGCGAGTGCCTCAAGAGCCGCCTAGCGCGTCCCCTGGCCGATACACTCGCCTCTCCCGCGCGTTACTCGCCATGAGAGAGGGATGAGTGTTCTCACGTCAGATCGGCATTGATCTCGGCACGGCCAACGTCATCGTTTATGTCCGCGGGAAGGGAATCGTCCTCACCGAGCCGTCGGTCGTCGCGCTCGCGAAGGAGGATGGCTCGGATCGGCCCCGCATCGTCGCGGTGGGCGAGGAGGCGAGACTCATGCTCGGCCGGACGCCCGGGACGATCACCGCGATCCGTCCGATGCGCGACGGCGTGATCGCGGACTACGTGATCACCGAGTACATGCTCAGGTACTTCATCAACAAGGTGTGCGGCCAGATCCGCATCTTCCAGCCCCAGCTCATGATCTGCGTTCCCTCCGGGGTGACGAGCGTCGAGCGACGCGCGGTGAAGGACGCCGCGGTGCGAGCGGGTGCTCGCGAGGCGCACTTGATCGAGGAGCCGCTCGCCGCCGCGATCGGCGCGAACATCCCGATCTCCGGTCCGTCAGGGAATCTCATCATCGACATCGGAGGCGGCACCGCGGAGATCGCCGTCATTTCGCTCGGCGGCATCGTGGTGTCGCGTAGCGTTCGTGCCGCCGGGAACAGGCTCGACGAGGCGATCGCGAACTTCGTGCGCAAGCGCTACAACCTCATGATCGGCGAGCGCACCGCGGAAGACGTGAAGATCCAGATCGGCACGGCGCTTCCGATGGATCCCGAGCTCACGATGGAGGTCCGCGGACGCGACCTCATCGCCGGTCTGCCGCGGACGATCACGATCGGTTCCAACGAGATCACCGAAGCGATGGACCCGGTCCTCCAGCAGATCATCGGGGCCGTCAAGGCCGTTCTCGAGGAAACGCCTCCGGAGCTCGCGTCGGACGTCATCGACAAGGGCATGGTCCTTTCCGGTGGCGGCGCGCTCCTGCGGAACATGGACAAGCTCCTGACGCAGGTCACCGGTGTCGCCTGCTACGTGGCCGAGAACCCGCTCTACTGCGTCGCAAAGGGCACCGGCCTCGCGCTCGAGCACCTCGACTTCTTCCGCAGAAGCCTCGTCGCAGTTCGCTAGCGAGCGAACCTTGGCGCCGGCGCGCGTCGACATCCTCGGCGTCGGCTTCGACCGCGTCGACCTCGCCGCCGCAGCGGAACGGGTCATCGAACGCCACGCCGCCGGACAGCGGACCTTCGTCATCACGGCGAATCCCGAGTTCGTGATGCTCGCCCGCCGCGACGCCGGGCTCGGGAAGATCGCGCGCGCCGCTGATCTGGTCGTCGCCGACGGCACCGGGGTGCTCGTCGCATCCCGTGTTCTTCGCGATCCACTGCCGGGCCGGGTGCCGGGCCGGCTGCTCGTGCCTGCCGTCCTCCAGCTGCTCAGCGGGCCGGTCTTCCTCCTCGGTGCCGCGCCGGGTGTCGCCGAGCGCGCGGCGGCGGCGCTCGTGCGGCAAGTCCCGTCGTTGCGCGTCGCCGGCACCTACGCCGGCTCGCCTGGACCCGAGGACGACGACGCAATCCGCGGGCGGATCCAGGCGACCGGGGCGCGCATCCTCCTCGTCGCGTACGGCATGCCGGCGCAGGAGCGTTGGATCGCGCGGAACCTGCCGCTCCTTCCATCCGTTCGGACCGCGATCGGGGTCGGAGGCGTCTTCGATCAGCTCGCGGGACGGGTGCGGCTTCCACCCGGCTTCGTCCATGCGATCGGACTCGAATGGCTCTGGCGTCTCGCGTTCGAGCCGAGCCGCTGGCGTCGCCAGCGCGTCCTACCGGTCTTCGCCGCCCTGGTCGCTCGACAGCGCATCCTCGGCAGATGAAGGTCGCGCTGGCACACGAGTACTTCGTCGTGCACGGCGGCGCCGAGCGCGTCGTCGAGACCCTGCACCAGATGTGGCCCGAGGCGCCTGTTTACACGTTCTTCCACGACCGCCGCCGATACGGCGACCTTCCTGGATGGATCCTGCGCACGAGCTATCTCCAGTGGTTGCTGCTCGGCGAGAGTCACCGCCTGCTCTTACCGCTCTATCCGAACGCGGCGCGCGCACTCCGCGTGCCGCCCGAGACCGACCTCGCCCTCGTCTCGACCAGCGCGTTCATCAAAGGAATTGGCCTCGCCGATCGCACCGTGGCGGTCGCGTACTGCCACTCGCCGACCCGGTACCTGTACGACTGGAGCGACCGTTACCTAGAGCAGGAAGTGCCCGCCCCCCTCGTGCCGCTCGTGCGAGATCTGCTCGGACGTCTTCGCGAGGATGACCAAAGAGCGGCCAAGCGCATCGACCACTGGATGGCGAACTCGACCGCGGTGCGGAGCCGGATACAGACCTACTACGGCATACCGGCCGGCGCTGTCGAGGTCGTCCATCCGCCGGTCGACGTCGACTCGCTCTCTGCGAACGATGATCGCGGTGACTTCTGGTTGTTTGTCGGAAGGCTCTCGGCGTACAAGCGCGCGGATGTCGCCGTGCGTGCCTTCAACGACATCGGGATGCGCCTGCTCGTCGTGGGCGAAGGCCGCGAGCGCGGAGCCCTCGAGCGCATCGCGCATGAAAACGTCGTCTTCGCCGGACGCGCCGACGACGCCACCCTCCGCTCGCTGCTCGCGTCGGCACGAGGGCTCATCTTCCCGGCCGAGGACGACTTCGGCATCGTGTGCGTCGAGGCACTCGCCTCGGGTGCCCCCGTCGTCGCTCTCGCCGCCGGAGGCGTGTTCGACATCGTCCGCGACGGCGAGGAGGGCGTCCTGGTCGACGTGCCAGAGGCGCGGGCCTTCGCCGAGGGCGTCCTTCGCGCGGAGCGCGCGCGCTTCAAACCGAAAGCGCTCCGCGACTCGGCGCGACGCTTCGATGTGTCACGATTTCGCGAGCGGGTGCGCGGCGTGGTCGACGATGCGCATGAAAAAGGAAGGGCCACATAGGAACCGAGGCGAAGCGTGTTCGCGTGGATATGCACACGCACTGTGAGGCTTCGCCGGACAGTCGCACCAAGGTCGCCGAGCAGGCCCGGGGAGTGCGCGCCGCGCGCATCGACATCATCTGCGCCACCGACCACGACACGATCGATGGGGCGCTCCGACTGCGCGAGCTCGCCGACGGCTTCCGCGTCGTCATCGGCGAGGAGGTCAGCACGCGTGACGGAGAGATCATCGGGCTCTTTCTCGAACGCGCCGTCCCCCGCGATCTGAGCGGAGAAGAGACGATCGCGCGCATCCACGACCAGGGTGGGCTCGTCGTCGTCCCGCACCCCTTCAGCATCAATCGGCGTTACCGCATGCGGCGCGCTTCACTCGATCGCCTGCGTTCGCAGATCGACGCGCTCGAGATCTTCAATGCGCGGGAGGCGATCTTCCTGAACAACCGCTCGGCCGCCGCCTACGCCAAGGAGCACGACATCGTCGGCACAGCCGGAAGCGATGCGCATCGCGCGTCCGAGATCGGCCGCGCGTACGTCGAGATGCCCGACTTCGCCGGCCGAGGCGATTTCCTGACGTCCCTTCGGCAGGGCGTCGCGCACGGACGGCTCTCCGGCGGTGGCGTCCATGTCTTCACCCGATACGACCGCTTTCGGAAGTGGCTGCAACGAAGCCGTTGAGGGGGCTTCGCCCCCCCAGCCCCCCGGGGCGGTTGAAGGGGGCAGAGCCCCCCCAGCCTCCGGGGCGGTTGAAGGGGGCAGAGCCCCGCAGCCTCCGGGGGGATTTGAGGGGGGCAACGCCCCCTCAACCGCTGTCGAGGACCCGACGATCGAGCGGCTCGCCGAAGCGGCAGAGCACACCGACGAGCTTGCCGTTCGACGCCAGCTGTTCGGTTGGCGCGAGCTCGTCTCGACCGCGATCCCGATCGCGCTCATCGCGTACTTCGCGCGGAACGTGGACTGGTCGGAAGCGTTTGCCACCTTGCGACGGGCCGATCCGGTGTTCGTCGGGGCGCTCGTCGTGTACTACCTGTCGTTCCCGGTCCGCGCCATCCGGTGGGCGCGCCTGCTGCGCGGGGGCGGAGCGCGGATCTTCGGACGCGATCTCCTCGAAGTCCTGCTCCTGGGCTGGTTCGTGAACTGCCTCGTGCCGGCGAAGCTCGGCGATCTGTATCGCAGCTACCTGGTGAAGCGCCGTTTCGGGATATCGCTGTCGCGCACGGTCGGGGTGGTCGTCGCGGAGCGGCTGCTCGACCTTTTCGTGGTCTTCGGGCTCCTCGTCGTCGACGGCTACGTCGCCTTCGGGCGCACGATCCTGCAGGACTTGAACGTCCTCTATGTCACCGGCGCGGTGCTGGGCCTCCTGATCGTCCTCGGCCTGGTCGGGCTCTACGCGATCGGTCCGCGGCTCGCGCGATTCTTTCCGGCGGAGGTCTGCCGCATCGGTCGGCTCTTCCGAGAAGGCGTACTCCACAGCTTTCGCGCCTTGCCCGTCGCCGCGCCACTGACCCTTCTCGTATGGGCCCTCGAGGCGGGCCGGCTGATGTTCGTGCTCTTCGCCCTTGGTCTCTACCTGCCGCCGTCCCAGGTGATCTTCGTGGCCGTCGCCTCGTCGCTTCTGACCACCGTCCCGCTTACCCCCGCCGGCTTCGGGTTCGTCGAGATCGCGATGGTCTACGTCCTCACCGCGGGGTTTGGTCTCGCCCAGAACGACGCCGTCGCCGTCGCCGTGCTTGACCGAGCGGTCAGCGTGTTCTCGGTGATCGTCGTCGGCGGTGTGCTCTACCTCCGCACCGAGCGCGCCGAACGGATCGGTGCCAGAGCGTGAGCCGCTGGCTCGTCGGCCTCTCGCTCGCGCTCGTCGCGTTCCGCGTGCTCTCCGCGGTGTTTGCTGTGACACAGCCGGGCTTCACCGACGCGTACTACTACGTGGACGTCGCGCGGCGGCTCGCCCACGGTCAGGGACTCACCGCCGATTTCATCTGGAACTTTCTCGAAGCTCCGCGCCTCGACCCGCTCCCGATCGCAAGTCACCGGTTCTGGATGCCGCTCACCACCGTCATTCAGGGCGCGGGCATTTTCGTCCTCGAGCCCGTCCTCGGCACGTTCCGGTCGGCGCAGGCCGCGATCATCGCTGTCGCCGCGTTCGTGCCTGCCGTTGCTTTCGCGGCGGCGCGCTCGATCGGCGCGTCACCGCGAGCCGCGCTGGTCGCGGCCGCGCTGGCGGGCATCGGCGGAGGTGCGTTCGCGCCCGCGTGGGTCACTCTCGACTCGTTCGCGATCGCCGCTCTCATCGGGACGATGTTCTTCGTCACCTTCGCGCGCGCCGCCGCTGGCGATCTGCGCGCCGGCGCAATCTGTGGCGTTCTCGTCGGCCTCTTGTTCCTCGCGCGTGCCGAAGGCGCGCTCTTCGGCGTCGCGCTGCTCGCGCTCGCGCTTCGCCAGTCCTCTCGAGGGGCCGGGATCCTAGGCAGCGCCGGCGCGCTCGCCATCGGTGCGGGATGGATGGCGCGCGGGATCGCACTCGGCGATTCGCCCGACCTCCTCTCACGCACCGTCTTCCTCGCGCGCTACGAGGACTTCTTCGCCGTCGCGCCTACCGGCACGGTGGGTCTCGCGACGATCGTCACGACCCGGCTCGGCGCGCTCTGGTCGGACCTCGTTGTGGCGCTGTTTGGCCTGATGGTGTTCCTCGCGTACCCGCTCGTCCTCGGGTCGAGGGCTGCCTGGCGACAACCGGCCGTGCGCGCTTTCGTTGGCCTCGTACTCCTTATCTATGTGGCCGAGGGGGTGATCTGGCCGCTCCACGCGACACGCGGCTCGTACTTCCACTCGCTCTCGGCCTTCTATCCATTCGCGATGGCGCTCGCCGCGCTCGGCGGCGAGACCTGGCTGTCGCGCCGCGACGAACGCACTCGCCGGCTCGCCGTGAACGGAACGATCGCGGCGGCCCTCTTGCTCGCGGTCTTCGGCCTCTCCACGTGGGACGCGACATTCAACGCGGGCTATCGCGTTCGGCTTGACGCCGTCGACGCCATCCCGGCCGGGCCGTTCCTTGCGATCGACGGCGCGGCCTGGCGGTGGATCGCCGATCGGCCGGCGCTTGTCACACCGGCCGACGGGACGGACCTCGCCGCCTGCGTTGCCGCGCGCTACGGCGCGAAGAGCGTCGTGCTGGAGGCGGCGCACTTCTCGGCGTACGACGGGCTCTATCGAGGCGATCTGGTCCCGTGGCTCGCTCCACCGATCGAGCGCGGCACGGTCCGGATCTACCCGGTCCGCGGCGACCCCGTCTGCTTCGTTCGCGCCTCGGCGGACACCGGCCACGAGGGCGTCGTGCCCTAGGGTGACGCAATCCAGCTCTCGATCGTGATCCCTGCCCACAACGAGGAGGTCACGGTGGCCGGGGTCGTGAGAGGCCACCGCGACGCCGCGCGCGCTCTCGCCTCGAGCTTCGAGCTGATCGTCTGCGACGACGGGAGCACCGACGGCACGTGGGCGGAGCTGCAGCGCTCGTGCACGGAGGTCGCGGAGCTCAGACTCCTGCGCAACGCGTCGCGGCGCGGAATCCCGCCGACGATGAAGCGCCTCTATGCCGAGGCGCGGGGCGAGTGGATCTACTTCACCCCCGCGGACGGCCAGGTGCCGGCCGCCGCGCTCGGGCCGATGTGGGGGATACGCGACGGCGCCGCGCTCGTCGTGGGTCGCCGCGTCCCGCGTCGCGACCCGGCGAGCCGCGTGGTGATCGCTCAGCTGTATTCGGGGCTGCTGCGCCGCATCTTCCGGCTGCCCGTACACGACATCGACAGCGTGAAGCTCTATCGAGCCGAGGACCTCCGATCCGCTCCGCCGCGGAGCGAGTCGAATTTCTTCGAGGCTGAAATACTCATCACGCTCTGCTCGCGCCGCCGCGTCGTCCGCGAGATCGACATCCCGCACCGACCGCGGATCGCGGGCGTGGCCGAGGGCGTCACGCCGGCGGGGGCGTTGCTCGCGATGCGCGACGTCGCGGCGTTCACGGTCCGATGGCTTCTGCGTCGCGATCGCTAGCGGCGCTCTTCGCCGCGAACGCGTATCCCCTCGCGGTGGCGAGCGCGGTCTTCATCATCGCGGTTGGTCTACCGTCGACCGACTCGGATACGTACTGGCACCTCGCGACGGGCCAGTGGATCCTCGACCATCGCGAGTTCCTCCGGCAGGACATCTTCTCCTCGACGGTCGCGGGGACGCACTTTGGGATCGGCGAGTGGCTCGGGCAGATAGCTTTTGCCGGCGTGTTCGCGGCTGGTGGCTGGGCCGGGGTCGCCATCCTCCGCGCGGCGCTCATCGCGGTGGGGTCCTTCTTTCTGGTTCGGCTCGCGCGCCAGGGCGGGACGTCCTGGTCGATCTCGCTGCCGCTCGTCGTCGCCGCCCTGCTCGTCTCCAAGATCACGTGGACCGACCGACCACAGCTTTTCACGCTCGCTCTCTTTCCGGCGCTCCTGGAGCTGCTCCTTTCGTCACGTCCCGGTTTCTCGCGGCGCCTTCTCGTGCTGCCGCCGCTCTTCCTCGCGTGGACGGCGCTGCACGGCGGATATCTCCTCGGCCTGGTCGTCGTTGCCATCTTCGCGACGGAGAGTGTTCTCACGAATGGACGGCGCGGCCTGCCTCTCGCTCTGACGGCGCTGGCGTGCGTGGCGGTCACGTTCCTCAATCCTGCTCCGCTCGACTTCGCGGGCGCCGCACGCGAGGATCTCCTGCGTCCTCCGCGCTTCCTGACCGAGTTCCTTCCACCTGATGTCGTGACGCCGGCGGGCGCGCTCTTCGCCGGGTTCGTCATGCTCGTGATCGGCAGCGCGCTGCTGCGCGGTGGATCGTTGCGCGAGGCCATGCTGCTGGCGCCGCTGCTGTACCTCGCGTTCACCGCGCAGCGCCAGATGCTCTTCTTCTGTTTCGCGGCGACGGCGTTCCTCGGCGCGCGTCTGACCGGGCTCGTCTACGCGGGGAGCAATCGGCGGACGTTCGAGCTACCCGCGCCGGTGCGCGCACCCATCGCCCTTGTACTGGTCATCGCCGCGCTCGCGAGCGTCGTCACCGCTCCGGCGCGTCCAGATGAACGTGCCTATCCGGTGGGCGCGCTCGACGCGCTGCGAGCCGACAGCGGAGTTCTCTTCAACGAGTACGACTGGGGCGGCTATCTCATCTTCAACCTTCCAGAGCGCCCCGTGTTCATCGACGGGCGCTACGTGCCGTACCTCGACGGCGTGCTCGACGATTACCGCGCCCTCGTCGCTCTTCGGCCTCGATGGCGGGACCTCCTCGACAAGTACAAGGTGAGCGAGCTGCTCCTGCGGCCGCATCGTCCACTCGCCGTCGCGCTGCGTGAGGACGGCTGGCGCGTGCGCTCGACGGACCCCGAGGGTCGATGGATCGTCCTGGCGCGGCCGTGACCCGCCCGTTTTCGTGGTCGCTGCCGCTCGTCGCAGGCGGGATCTTCGGCGTGCTTTCCACTCTCGCGACCATCGGCGACCCGGATCTCTTCTGGCACCTCGCGCAGGGACGGCAGACCGTCACCGAAGGTCTCGCTCGCGTCGACGAATTCTCATGGACGGTGAATGGTTTGCCGGTGCTCACCGATCAGTGGCTCGGCCAGGTCATCTGGTACCAGGCCTATGCGGCGCTCGGCTGGAACGGGATCATCGTGCTCCGCGCCCTCCTCGTCGCCGCGATAGTCACGCTCATCGTCGCCGCGGCGCTCACCGCGCAGCGAAGGCCGATCGTCGCCATGGTCGCGGCGCTGCCGGCGATCGCGTTGACGCGGTTCGCATGGACCGAGCGCCCCCAGCTCATGGGCCTGCTCTGCTTCGCCGCACTGATCCTGCTCCTGCGCGCGTCGGCCGAACGACCGCGCCTCCTCCTTGCCGTGCCTGCGCTCATCGTGTTGTGGGCGAACCTCCACGCCTCGTTCGCCCTCGGCCTCGCGGTGACCGCGGTCGTCTGCGGTGAGCTGTGGCTCCGCCGTCCGGACGCGCGCCCTCTCGCGCTCGGCGTCGTCGCGCTGTCCCTCGCCGTGACGCTTCTCACTCCGTCGGGCGTCTCGATCTGGACGTCCGCGAGCGGCCACTTCCTCTCGCCGCCGCGGGTCATCCAGGAAGAAGGGGTGCCCGACGTGACGCAGCCGTACGGTTTCGTCTTCGCGTTCGTGGTCCTCGCCGTTTTGGTGACCGCGCAGCTTTCGCGTCCGACTTCGCTGCGCGATGCCGCGCTCCTCGTGCCGGTGCTCTTCGTTTCCATGACGGCCGCGCGACACACGCCGTTCTTCGCCGTCGCATCCGTCCCGTATCTGGCGGCACATGCGCCCGAGGCGATCGGCGCTATCGTCGGGCGTCTCCGCATCGGCGCGCGCGTTCCGGCCTTCGCGCCGCGGGTTCCGTCGCTTCGTGTCGACCTCGCGACGGGCGTGATCGCGCTCGCCGCGGTCATCGGTGCGGGCTTTATCGCGCGCGGCGAGCCAAACCTCGGCGCCTATCCGACCGGCGTGCTGTCCTCGCTGCCGCCTGGTCCGGGCGTCGTGAATGACTACGACTGGGGCGGATTCCTCATTTGGTACGCGCCTGCAACACCGGTGTTCATCGACGGCCGACTCTTCCCATACACCGGTGATGCCCTTCGCGACTACGAGACTCTCGTCTCTCTTGGTCCCACTTGGCGCGATGTTCTCGCACGACGAGGCGTCGGAGGCTTACTTGTCAAGCCCGCTTCGCCGCTCGCGGTGCGCGCGCGCGATTTGCGGTGGCCGATCGTCACCGAGAGCCCGTCATACGTTCTCTTTTTGGTCCCGAATTCACGCTAAGCGCCGCTAGACTGACCGCCGATGAGCGACCCAATGCGTGTTCCTCGAGCATCCGATGACCTCGATGCGCAATTTGAGGCGGTCGTCGATGCGCTGCGGCGTGACGTTCGCGACCTGCGCCAGAAGCTCGAGAAGTACGGGCGGGCGTATCAGAAACAGGCCGAGGGCCGCTCACGCCACACGACGAACGGCGAGCTCGACGAAGAGACCCAGCGCGACTATCGCCGTCTGAAGCAGCTGCAGCTGGTCGTGCAGCACATCGAGTCGAGTGCCGCCTACCTGCTCGGATCGGGGATCGATCCTTCGTCCGACAGCGACGACGTCTCGGTCGAGGTCGCCCAGCGCGTGCTCGGCAGCCTCGAGGCGGAGCGGGAGCGGCTCTACCGCGACGTCCACGACGGACCGGCCCAGGTGCTCGCGAACGCGATCTTCGAGGTCGAGTACCTCGAGCGCATCGCCGAGCGCGCTCCAGCGGAAGTTCGTCAGACCCTCAAGACCGAGCTCTCGAACCTCAAGGGCCAGTTCCGCGGGTCGCTCGACTCGGTGCGCGCGATGATCTACGACCTCCGGCCACCCGAGCTCACCGAGCTGGGTCTCGCGGAGGCCATCCGCAACTACGCGTCCGAGTGGGAAGCGCGCTGCGGCATCAAGGTCGCGAGCCAGCTCGACCTGAAGGACACCGGACTCAGTCCGATGGAAGAGCTCGCGGTCTACCGGGTCATGCAAGAGGCGCTGCAGAACGTCCACAAGCACGCGCACGCGAGTGCCGTTGGTATGGCGTGGTCGCGCGCGAACGACACCTGGGTGCTGCACGTCACCGACGACGGGATGGGCTTCGACCTCGTGAAGGCGGCCCGCCACAAGAAGTCGGTCGGACTTCTCTCGATGCGCGAGCGCGCCGAGCTCATCGGGGGCACGCTCCAGATCCAGTCAACACCGGGTAAGGGAACGGCGGTCACGCTGCTCCTGCCCGTCGAAAAGAAGGTTGAGCCGCTCCGTGCGCGTCGCGACGAGCGGACTCACAAGGAGCAGGAATGAGCGAAAGGCCGGAACGCGCGATACGGATCCTTCTCGCCGACGCGAGTCGCATCACGACCATGGGCATCCGGCAGGTCATCGAGAAGGAGCCGGACATGGAGATCATCGGCGTTGCTTCCGATGGCGAAGAGGCCGTCGCGAAGACGAACGAGCTGGAGCCGGACGTCCTCGTCATCGAGGTGGATCTTCCGCGCCTCTCCGGCATCAAAGCGACGCAGCGGGTGCGGCGAGAGCTCCCGGCCGTCGGCGTCGTCATCCTGACCGCGCAAGATCAGGAGCAGATCCTCTTCGAGGCGATCCGAGCCGGCGCCGCGGCATACCTTCACAAGGACTGCGAGCCGACCGAGCTCATCGACGCGATCCGCAAGGTGCGGGCCGGCCAGTTCATCATCAACGAGAAGATCTTCAGCCGACCGGCGGTGGCGTCCAAGGTCCTCGCTGAGTTCCGCGAGCTTTCCGTGTATGGTCCTGGGTCGACGCACGTCTTCGCGCCGCTTTCACCCCGTGAGGTGCAGATCTTGGACAACATCGCTCAGGGCATGACCAACAAGGAGGTCGCCTACGCCCTCGCCATCTCCGAGCAGACGGTGAAGAATCACATGTCGAGCATCCTTCGTAAGCTGTCGGTCAACGACCGCACGCAGGCGGTCGTCTACGCGATCCGGCAAGGCTGGATCAAAGGACCGGAGATCGGTAATTGACGATGGCACCTCCGAACGTACTCGCGGAGATCGCGACCGAGCAGCAGAAGGTCACGGCCGAGATCCGCGAGCTCGACCTCCTCGTCGAATCGACGCAGACCGAGGTGAACCGCCTCAAGTCTCGCGAAGACCAGATGAAGGCGAAGGTCGAGGAGGTTCGCAGGAACCCGGGCAACTTCCAGCGCGAGGAGATCTTTGGCGCGACGGACGAGCACGCGGCCGCGATGGCCCGCCGTATGACCATGGAGGGTCAGCTCAACTCGCTCCAATCCAAGCGCAAGCTCATCGACCGCAGCGCCCAGATCCTCGCGACGGCCCAGCGTCAGCTCGCCGAGTACACAACGCCGCCGCTCCCACCCGACACGGCGCCCCTGATCGACGAAAGCCGTCTCCTTCAGGCCGTCGTCGACACGCAGGAGGAGGAGCGCAAGCGGATCGCCCGCCAGGTCCACGACGGACCAGCGCAGGCGATGGCGAACGTCGTCCTCCAATCGGAGATCAGCGAGCGTCTCTTCGACGTCGATGCCCAGAAGTCGCGTGGCGAGCTCGCGTCGCTGCGCCAGATGGTGAACAAGACGCTGCAGGAGCTGCGGGGATTCATCTTCGAGCTACGGCCGATGATCCTCGACGACCTCGGTCTCGTGCCGACGCTCCGGCGCTATGTCCAGACGCTCATCGACAAGCACGGCGTGCGCATCGACTTCTCGAGCACCGGCCGGGACCGCCGACTGCCGTCCGACGACGAGGTCGCGATCTTTCGGCTGATCCAGGACTCGATCGTCGAGCGCATCGACAAGGCGCAGGCTAAGGACATCGTTCTCGGCCTCCAGTGGAAGGAAGACACCCTCGACGTCCTCCTGCAGAGCGACGGCAAGGAGCTGCCGCCCGACGGAGAGCTCCAGTCCGGCATTCGGCGGAGCGAGCGTCTGGAGCTTCTCCACGGAGAATCAACGCACGAGGCGCGCGCCGACGGCAACGTCGTCCTCAAGGTGAAGATCCCGATCCGGAGCGCGCCGCAGCTCGTCACGTGACCCGCAATGAGGGGGCTGCGCCCCCTCAGACCCCCGGCGAGCTCGCGCCGGCGCAGGTGGCGGCGTACCTCGAGGCGACGTGCGCCCTGATCGAGGCCGAGCTTGTAGCCCTTGGTGATGACACCGGCTGGCACTTCGACCAGAAAGAGTGGTGCGCCAACCAGGTCGTCGGTCATCTGGTCGAGGCGGAGAAGCGCGGCTTCGCCGGTCGGATCCGCGAGATTCTGGCCGGCAAAGAGAAGACGAGCTCCTGGGACCAGGCCGAGGTCGCCAAGACGCGGAATGACTGCGCGCGCCTTGGCCAGAGCCTCTGGATGGAGTTCATGGGCGTCCGCAACGACAGCATCAAGCTCGTACGGTCGCTGCGGCCGGCCGATCTCGCGAAGAGCATCGCCCATCCGATGGCCGGTCAGCTCTCCATTCGCGATCTGCTCCACGAATGGATCCATCACGACCGCAACCACACCAAACAGCTACTGGCCGTCGCGCAGGAGCGCGCGTGGCCGCACATGGGAAACTCGCAGAAGTTCAAGGGCGAGTAGCTCCTTAGGCGCGGGGCGGCGCCCGCTCTGCGGCCTAGTCGCGCAAATCCGCTTCACGACGCGCTGAAAACAACCAGAGCGCGAGCAGCCAGAACGTCGCAAGCGGTATCCCGGCCTGTTGGATGAGCGCGACCATGATTCCCGAGCCCACCCAGAGCGCGGTCGCGCCAGTCGTGACCGCGGCACGCGCCACCGCTGGATAGGCCATCACTCCGTCGTGTAGAAGCGCGTGCGGCGCTGCGAGGATCGACCAGATCGATGCATCCACACTGCGCGTCGTGAACATGCGCGATCGCAGGAACATCGCAGCCGCCGCGACCGCGTAGATCAGGACCGCGAGCACTGCGTTGAGCACGAGGTCCTCACCGCCGACGACCCGACGCACCAGCGCGGCGAGGCCGAGCTCGCCCGGTCGTAGCTCGGTGGCGGCGCGCGTGAGCAGATCGGGGTAGCGCGCCATCCCATCCAGGCCAACGGTCGCGAGCGAGACGAGCCCGACCAAGGCGGTCGTCGCGAGGAGGCCGAGCGCGCGCCGGCGCTCGGTCAGCGCGACGAGGGCGAAGAGCGGTAGTAGCTGCGGACGGAACGCGGCGAGACCGAGGAGGACGCCCGACCAGAACGGTGGCGCCCGAAGCGACGCCGCGACTGCGAGCAGGATGAACGGGGTCGTCTGACCCTGCGTGAGCGCGATGAGGGAAGGGGGCGCGAGGACGGTGAATGGAAAAAGGCGCATGCGCTGCCGCGGGTCCGCGAGGCGGCCGAGCAGGTAGGCCGCGCCAGCCAGGGCGACCGCGCCAAGCGCGGCCCAGATCGCGTACGCCGGAACGATCGGGAGCGCGCCCAGAGGCGCCATCAGAAGCGCGAGCGCCGGCGGATTGGGATCGTTCAGCAGGATCGTCCGCTCGGGCAGCGCCGCGTGCTCCATCGCGAGAAGCGCGTCGGCGTCGGTCACTGAGGACGCCGCGCCCGTCGCGACGAGCCGCGCCGCCGCGTAGAAGGCGACGAAGTCATAGCCCGCGGGCTCGGTCGACCAGGTCACAAACGCGATGAGCCAGGCGACGGCCGTCAGGACGGCCGCAGCGCCGAGACGCGCTAGACGCCGCCGAGGGACGTGATCTCGATCCCGAGGTAGTAGTGCTTCAGGATCTCCTCCGCCGACTTCCCGCCGAGTGCCATTCCTTGGGCGCCCCACTGCGACATTCCAACACCATGCCCGTATCCCTTGCCGCTGAAGACGAAACGCGGCGGCAGACGGTACTGCCATCCCAGAACGCGGAGCGCGTGGCCGGCGCGGTCGGGATCGCGAACGTTCAACGTGAAAGTCCGCTCGATGGTCGCGCCAAGAAGATCCAGCTGCCTCACGCGTTCCGCGTTCGACCCTTCGACGAACTCGGTCTCCTCCGGGCGTGTGACCACGGTGAAGAGCGTGCTGCGAAGGCCGAAGTAGTAGCGCGACTGGTCCTTGCCGATGTCGCGCGTGCCGCGCGATCCGACGATCCTCGCAGAGAGCACGCGTCCGGTGCCCGTGATCCGCGTCAGCTCGATCCGCTGCGGCTCGCCGACGTCGATGCCGCGCCCGCCGATGTAGCTCTGGAGCTGCGACGCCGTGAACTCCGTCGTCCACTCCCAGCTGGTGTGACCCCATGAGGATGCCCGGGCGGCGTCATCGGCCGGTGACGGGACCGAACGGAGGTACGGCAGCGCGTTGAGATAGACGTTCTCGCTGTCCTCGGTAATGCCGCCCGCATTCGCGGAGTAGAGCGCCTCGATCGGCGCACCGCGATATGTCGCGATCATGCCGGCGGTCCGCTCGACGGCTCTGACCGTGGAGGTCGCCTCGCCGGCGACGCCGCCGTACTCCTGATCGCGCGTGTCGCCCTCGAGGTCGTAGTTCCGGTGTTTGCCCAGATGCCGCGACAGGTAGGTGCGCGCCGCGATGGCCTGGGCCGCGAGCGCCTCGGGCATCCATGTCGTGGGCTCCTCCGAGCCGACCACCGACGCGAGATAGGAGGCCGTGTCCACCTCGTTCACGACGATCATGTCGCCCTCGTCGTCGATGGTGAGGTCGAAGGTGCCGCGAAACGCGCGCCCGTTGAACGTGAGGAGGCCACCGCTCGCCGCGTAGTGCAGCGGGGTGATCTGCTGCGCGGAGAAGAGCGGCGCCGCGAGCGGATTCGAGCCGTCGCCCTCGACCGAGAACTCGAACGGCACGGTCACGATCGCGATGTCCTCGACCTTCGCTCGGAGGCGAGCCTCGCGGAACTCCCGGAAGCGGCTGCGTCGCTCGTCGGCATCGGGGACGCTGGCGACGGCCTGGCTCGGATCTGCGAGCCGCCGCACCCCGCGCCGGGTGACCGTATTCGCGTATCCCTGGTAGAGCTTCGTGCCGTCCTCTTTGGTGACGGTGAGCGATCCGGTCGAGCCGATCTTCGCGTAGCTCGTGCCGAGGTACGCGATGTTGACGCGGATCGTCGCTGGAAGCGGGGCGAGCGCCGTCTGCGATGCGGCGCGCATCGGCGGCATCGCGGCGAAAACGAGCACGACGACGAGAATGCGTGCGAGCCAGATCATCACGATCTCCTCGCGTACACCTCCGGCTTGAGTACACCGACGAACGGCAGGTTGCGATACCGTTCCGCGTAATCAAGTCCGTACCCGACGACGAATTTGTCGGGGATCTCGAAGCCGCGGTAATCGATCTCGATCGGGATCACGCGGCGTGCGGGTTTATCCAGGAGCACGCAGAGGCTGACCGACTCGGGTCGCTGGGCGCGTAGGTGATCGAAGACGTAGGAGAGCGTGTGGCCGGTGTCGAGGATGTCTTCGACGACAAGCACGTGCCTGCCCTCGATCGGATTGGCGAGGTCCTTCAGGATCCGCACCGCCCCGGTCGACTCGGTACCCGCGCCGTACGACGACACCTCGAGGAAGTCGAGCGCGAGGGGGATCGGTGTCGCGCGCATGAGATCGGCGAGGAAGGGGAGCGCTCCCTTGAGGATTGAGACCAGAACCAGGTCCTTGCCCTGGTAGTCCGTCGCGATGCCGGCACCGAGTTCGCGCACCTTCGCGGCGATCGCTTCGGCGGTGATCAGTACCTCCGCCACGTCGTCGGTCATCTGGGAGCGCGCCAGGACGGTCATGAAGGCCAATTGTCGCAGGTGGGGTGCCACATCGGGCGACCCCAGAGTCGTGCGGTTCGGTTACGACCGCCGCGCCAGAAGGAACGCAACTCCCCCGAGGGCGACGACCGCGAGCGCGGCCGTGCCGATGAGGAGTGGCGCCGACGGGCCTCCCCCCGCGTCGGGTGCGGGTGTGAGCTGCACCGCGGCCGCGCTCGGCGACGCGGACACGGTCAGGGTCTCGACGGCTGCTGTCGGCGACGGGCTTGTGCTCGGTGTCGGAGTTGCCGGCGGCGTCGTGGCGGCTTCTGTCGGGGCGGCCGTCGGCGGGGCGGTGCGGACCGGTGTGGGCAGCGGTGTCGGAGGTGGCGTGGGTTGTTGCGTCGGCGGGGCGGTGGGCGGCGCCGTCGGCGGCGGCGGCGTGCTCGCGGCACGAACGATGATCGTCCCCTTCATGAATGCGTGGAGGGCGCAGTGGTACGCGAATGTTCCGGCGCTGGCGAACGTGAACGAACCCGAACCTCCCGCCCCGATCACACCCGTATCCCAGACTCCCGTGTCCGAGGTCGATGTATGGCTGAAGGGATCGGCGTTTGTCCATCTCACCGTGTCTCCGACATTGACCGTGGTTGATGGCGGGTTGAAAGAAGAGTTCTGGATGGTGACCGCGAATGTTGCCGCGAAAGCCACGAGCGGCAACGCGACTAATCCGCACGAGATGACGAGTGCCGCGGCCCATGCGACCGCGGCGTGCCTCACGGCCATACTTTACGGCGCGTGTCGCTCCGCGGGTCCGTTGACGCGCCATTCGCGGCGCTCGCTCGTGACGCCGAGAGCATCGGCGTCCATCTGGACGCCCCGACACTCGCGTCGTGCGCGCGCTTCTCCGATCTCCTCATCAAACGCAATACGACGACGAACCTCACAGCGATCACAGAGCCGGCCGACATAGCCACGAAACATTTCCTGGATTCGTTTACCGCGGCCGCGGTGCGTACGTGGACCGGTCGCGAGCGGATCATCGACATTGGAAGCGGCGCGGGATTCCCGGGCCTGGCTCTGCGTCTTTTGTTTCCCGGAACGCGCGTGACCCTCGTCGAGTCGATGGGCAAGAAGGCCCGCTTCCTCGAAGAGGTGACGAGCACGCTTGCGATCGATGGCGTCGAGGTCCGGAACGAGCGTGCTGAGGCGCTGGCGCATTCGCGGCGCGAGCGGTACGACGTTGGGACGGCGCGGGCCGTCGGGACCCTCGGCGCGATCGCCGAGTACCTGTTGCCATTCCTGCGCATCGGCGGGGACGCGATCGCATGGAAGGGCAGGCTCGATGCGGAGCTCGCCGGCGCGAGAAAAGCGTGTGCGGCCATCGGCGGGGAGATCGTCAAGATCACGCCGACATCGGAGCTCGGCCTCGGCGCGATCCTGCCGGGCCGATCGCTCGTCGTGATTCAGAAGGTGCGCGCGACACCCTCGCGCTACCCGCGTTCCGCCGCCGAGGCCAAGCGCCGCCCGTGGTGATCGTCCCGTCGGTCGACGTCCGCGGTGGGCGCCTCGCCGATGGTTCGGAACAGGCCGTCGCCGCCAGGATCCGGGAACTCGTCGGCGAGGGTGCGGAGGAGTTGCACCTCGTGGACCTGAACCTCGCGGAGACCGGCGCATCGGGGGACGTCGCGCTCCTCGCTGAGACCGCGCGCGTCGCCGGCGTCCCGTGCCGTCTCGCCGGCGGCGTCTCGCGCGTCGAGGAGGCGCGCCGGGCTCTGGATAGCGGCTTCGCGGGTGTGCTCTTCTCGAGCGCCGTGTTCGGCGATGACGACGTCCTCAAGGACATAGCCTCCCTCGGCGATCGCGCCATGGTCGAGATCGAGGCGCGTGCGGGATTCCTCGCGCCCCGCGGCGGCGACGCACATCTCGTCGCCACCGCGACCGGCCGCGGCGCGCTCGCGGCCGCGCGAGCCGCGCAGCTTGCCGGCGTGCGCGCGCTGTACCTCATCGATCTCACATCGGAGGCTCGGCTCGCCGGGCCACCCCTCGCCCTCGTCGACGCGGTCCGAGCCGTCGTCGGCGATCGCGTCGCGCTCCACGCCGGCGGCGGCGTTCGCGATCTCGACGACGTGCGCGCGCTTGCAGCGCATGGCGTCGCGTCCGTCGTGATCGGCCGCGCGCTCGCCGAGAAACGCTTCACGATCCGCGCCGCGCGGAAGGCGTCGACAACGTGAGGATCGGCATCGTCAGCGACATCCACGCGAATCTCGTCGCGCTCGAGACGGTGCTCGCCGAGATGGGCCCGGTGGATGCGCTCTGGGTGTGTGGTGACACGGTCGGGTACGGCCCCGACCCGTCCGACGCCCTTGCGCTGCTCGTCGAGCGGAAGGCCACGATCGTGGCGGGCAACCACGACCGGGCAGTCGCGCGGGGCGAGGACCTTGACCTCTTCAATCCACCCGCGGCCGTGGCGGCGAAGATGCATCAGGGCTGGCTCTCTGCCGCGGAACGCGACATGCTCGCGGCGCTGCCGCGTACGCTCGAGACGAGCGACGTGACGTTGTGCCATGGAAGCCTCCGCGATCCCCTATGGGAGTACGTGACCAATCCGAAGAGCGCCGCCGCATCGCTCGCGCTCGCGAAGACGACCCACTGTTGCGCGGGCCACACTCACGTCCCCTCGCTTTTTCGCGCTCGTTCCGAGGGAGGGCAGCCGGGCCGGGTTCGCTACGACACGCCCTACCCCCTTGCGCCCCGCGCGTTCCTCAACCCGGGTAGCGTCGGCCAGCCTCGCGACGGAGATCCGCGCGCCGCGTACGCCGTCTTGAACCTTGCGGCGGGCACCGTCACCTTTCATCGTTCGACCTATCGCATCGAGGAGACGCAACGCCGGATTCGGGAACGTGGCCTTCCGTCGATCTTCGCCGATCGTCTCGGCTTCGGTCTGTGAGCTCGTCCTCGTCGCCGCGATCGCCGTGGCGTGCGGGGGAGCCGCAAGCGGAGGCGCGGTGAGCTCGGAGGCCATCGCGTTCATCGACCACGGCACCACGCAGCAGTCGGGGAACGACGACGGCCGCAAGCTCGTCATCGCGACGGAGCCCGGGCGCACGGGTCTGGGGCCCCTACCCCATCAGGGGCCCCTACCCCTGGGGCAGCTCGCCGCGAGCGCGCAGAGCGGACGGCTCTATGTCGCCGTGTTCGCGGGGGCCCAGCGCACCGGTGGCTTCGCCGTGCAGATCGACCGGGTGGGGCGCGATGGGGATCGGATCGTGGTCCACGCGCGTTTCACCGAACCGCCTCCCGACGCGATGGTGATCCAGGTGCTCACATCGCCCGCGCATCTCGTTTCGATCGAGATGGCACGGATCTCCGGAGTGCGTGAGGCCGTGCTCGTCGATCAACAAGGTGTCGAGGTCGTCCGGAGTCCCGTGCCACAATCCCAACCCTGACGTGACCGACGACGAACGCAACGACGAGGCTCCGATCCGTCGACCCGGCGACCCGGCGAATGTGAACGACCGACCGGAGTCCCCATCGCTCGAGAAGCGCGTGTCGCAGCCAGGACGGCACGTCGGCGACCGCTACGTGAGGATCGTGCGGCCGACCGGGAGCGGGCTCAGGGGTCACGGCGGTCGATGGGTCGCGACCGAGGAAACGATGGAGAGCACCGGCCGCGTCGGCCGGGCGCGGGACGCGCTGCTGCGGGTCCTGATCGGCAAGCGCCTCGAGACCGAGGCCGAGGGCGAGGAACGGGT
This sequence comes from Candidatus Limnocylindria bacterium, assembly GCA_050692175.1. GTDB lineage: Bacteria > Chloroflexota > Limnocylindria > P2-11E > P2-11E > 3-1-20CM-2-70-9. The sequence goes on from JBOGTG010000104.1 coordinate 27,354, forward strand.
CGGCGTCGCGACGGGTCTCCCGATCCTCGCCTCCGACAACATCTCGTCCTCCGCGTACGCCACCGAGGAAGCGATGCGCGTGCTCGCGCTCGCGGGGACGGCCGCTCTCGTACTCACGATGCCGATCGCGATCGCGGTCGTTTTCGTCCTGGCGATCGTCATCCTCTCGGAGTCCCGCGTCATCCGGGCATATCCGAACGGTGGCGGAAGCTATCTTGTCGCCCGCGAAAATCACGGCATCCTCGCCGGACTCGTCGCCGCATCGGCGCTCCTCATCGACTACGTGCTCACGGTCGCCGTATCGACGGCGGCAGGCGTTGCCGCGATCGCCAGCTTCGCGCCCGAGCTGCACGATTACCGCGTCGTTGCCGGGCTCGTGCTCATCGCGGTGTTGGTGATCGGGAACCTGCGTGGCGTGCGCGAGGCGGGTCTGCTCTTCGCGGCGCCGACGTATGCCTACATGATCGCGATGTACGGACTGCTCGCCTTTGGGCTCTTCCGCGTCTTCACGGGGCAGGTGCCGGAGCCGGTGGCACCCCCGAACCCGTTCCCCGCGGAAGGGACCGTTCCCTTGGGCGTTCTACTAGTTCTTCGCGCGTTCGCCTCGGGGTCCGTCGGTCTCACCGGTAGCGAGGCTGTGGCCAACGGCGTGCCGAGCTTCCGCCGGCCGGAGGAGACAAACGCGATCAAGACCCTGGTCCTCATGGGCGCGATCTTCGCGACGGTCTTCCTCGGGATCACGTACCTGGCGACGACGATCGGGATACAGCCGGACGCGCACGAGGCTGAGACGGTGAACAGCATGATGACGCGCGCCATCGTCGGTGCGGGCACGCCCTTCTACTACATCGTCCAGATCACGACTGCGGTGATCCTGCTCCTCGCGGCGAATACAGGGTTCACGGGATTCCCGCGGCTCGCGTCGGTCCTCGCGAATGATCGCTTCATGCCGCGCCACTTCGCGGATATCGGGTCACGTCTGGCCTTCAACTTCGGGATCGTCGTCCTCGCGATCCTCGCGGGAGCGATCCTCGCGGCATTCGGCGGCAGCGTCACGAACCTGGTCCCGCTCTACACCATCGGGGTGTTCCTGGCGTTCACGCTCTCGCAGTCAGGTCTCGTCCGGCGGTGGCGACGCCTCCGAAATCCCGGCTGGCAGCTCTCGATGGTGATCAACAGCTTCGGCGCGATCGTCACGGGAACCGTCCTCATGGTCGTCGCGATCACGAAGTTCGAGCACGGTGCCTGGATGGTCCTGGTGCTCATCCCCGTGATCTCGGGCCTTCTGTTTGGCATCCACCGTCACTACCAGACGGTGCAGGACGCGCTGGTCATCGCCGGGCCCGATCAGCAGAGAGTCCCGGTTGTCGCTGCTCCTGTCGTGATCGTGCCCATCGCACGTCTCGATCGAGCGGCGCTCCAAGCCCTGGCATTCGCTCGCTCGGTCTCGCCGACCGTGAAAGCCGTGCACATCTCCACATCCAAGGCGAGCGCCGAGGAGTTCCGCAAACGGTGGGCTCAAGTCGATACGGACATCAAGCTCGACGTGGTCGAGTCCCCGTACCGGTCCCTCGTGGCGCCCCTCCTCAAATACATCGACGCGATGGACAAGTCCGACGACCGGCCGATCACGGTCGTGCTGAGCGAATTCGTGCCTCACCACTGGTGGGAGTGGCTGCTGCACAGTCAGACGGCGTTCCGTCTCAAGGCAGCTCTGCTGTTCCGCCCGAACACCATCGTCATCGATGTGCCCTACCACTTCGAGGACGCCGAGCACCAGCCCAGACGGAAATAGTCCTCGGGTAGACTCGCGCACTCATGCAACCGAAGCGCGTCCTCGTGGCTCTCGCGGGGACGAGCGCGGATCCCGACATGCTCCGTCTCGTCGCCTCAATCGCAAAGCCTGCGAAGGCCGAGGTGATCGGCATCCACGTGATCGAGGTGCGCTGGAATCTCGCTCTGGACGCGGTCCTCGAGCCCGAGCTCGACCGTGGCGAGGAGCTCTTGGCGAGCGCTAAGAAAGTCGCCGGCCAAGCGGGTTTCGAGCTGGAGACCGAGCTCCTTCAGGCGCGGGACGCCGCCGCGGCGATCGTCGACACGGCCGTGGAACGCAGGTGCGACCTCATCGTCGTTGCTATGCCCTTCCGCAAGCGATTAGGTAGGGTGTACGTGGGAAGGACCGTTCAGAACGTGTACGTCAACGCGCCGTGTGCGGTGCTCGCGTATCGTCAGGAAGAGACCAAGTGAACGTCGTCATCGTCGGGTGCGGCCGGGTAGGCGGATTCCTCGCGGGGCTCCTGGACTCCGAGGGCCATCGCGTGAGCGTCGTGGACATCGCCTCGACGAGCCCAGCCCGCGCCGAGCGGGCCTGGTTCCAGCACCTCCCCAGCTCCTTCAAAGGCGAAACGATCCTCGGAGACGGCACGGATCTCGAGGTGCTGCGCCAGGCGGGTATCGAGAAGGCCGACGCGCTCCTGGCACTCACCGAAGGTGACAACCGCAACCTCATGTGCGCGCAGATCGCGCACAAGATCTTCGGCGTGAAACAGGTGATCGCGAAGGTGAACGACCCTGTGCGCGCGCAGACCTACCGCGAGATGGGGATCAACACCTTCTCCCGGACGACAATCCTCGGCACGCTCCTCCACGCGATGCTTCAGGACGACCGCGAGGTGGGCGAGGTCCTCATGCGGAAAGCGCTCGCGCACGAGGCCGACATGGTTCACGAACCCGTGAAGGCTCGGTAAGGATGTACTTCGTCGTCGCCGGCGCGGGCGAGGTCGGATTCCATCTCTCGCAGGCGCTCCTGGAGTCCGGTCACGAGGTCACGGTCATCGAGGCCGATCGCCGCCGCGCCAACTTCGTCCAGGAGAAGCTCGGCTCGATTGTGATGAACGCCGCTGCGGACGAGGGCCGGGCGCAGATGGAGGCCGGCTGCAGCCGCGCCGATGCGCTCATCGCCGTCACCGGAGACGACGCCAAGAACCTAGTGATCTGCCAGCTTGCGAAGCTCCGCTGTCACACGCCACGAGTGATCGCGCGCGTCAACAACCCCAAGAACGAGATCGTGTTCAAGACCCTTGGCATCGACGAGACCATCTCGTCGACCCGCGTGCTCATGAACGTCATCGAGCAGGAGCTTCCCGCGGGCGGCTTCATGCCGCTCATGCCGCTCGCCGGTTCCACGAACGAGCTGATCGAGGCGGAGATCGCTCCCGGAACACCCCCTGCCGGCAAGACCGTCGGGAGCCTGCGGCTGCCGACGGATGCGCTAGTCGGAGGGATCATTCGGAAGGGCAAGCTCCTGCATGCCGACGACGAGACCAAGCTCGAGGTCGGCGACCGCGTCATGGTTTTCGCGCCGACCGCATCCGAGGGCGAGGTCCGTAAGGCCCTGATGGGCTGAGCGGGCTTTCGCGTCGCCTCAGCCGCGGTCCTCCTCGGCAGTCACACCGATCGCTGAACGGGGCAGTCGAACGTCCTCGGCATAGAGTTGGATGACGAAGCGACCGACCCAGGAGTTAACACATTCACGTCCGCTGGGGTATGCGGCTGCGCTCGCGATGGTGGCAGTGGTGAGCGTCGCGATCGCGGTCCTGATGGAAAGAGCCCACATCGCGAATATCTCGATGCTCTACCTGCTCGCGGTCCTGGCGACCGCCGTGGCATTCGGAAGCGGTCCGGCTGTGGTCGCCTCGGTCGCCGCTTTCCTCGTCTTCAATTTCTTCTTCGTTGAACCGGTTCACACCTTCGCAGTGGCCGAACCGGCGGAGTGGGTGGCGCTCCTTCTGTTCCTAGCGACGGCGGTCATCACCGGGCAGCTTGCCGCCAGCCAAATACGAAGGGCCGAGGAAGCGAAGCGACGCGAGCGCGAGGCCGTCGTTCTGTACGACGTGGTGCGGTTCATGAGCGAGAGCGATCTCGGCGCGGCCCTGCCCGCGGTCGCCGAGCGACTCCACCGCGAGCTCGGTGTTGCCGGTGTCGCCATCGATCTCTCGGGCGTGCCGGCGCTTGGCACGGTGATCAGCGGGGACGTCCCGCTGCCCGCGGGTACCACCGCCGTGAGCACGTCCCGGGCGCGCATCCTTCGAGAGGGCGCCGCGCCGACGGGCGAGCAGCGCGCCGGCAGCGGCACCTGGGTCTCGGTGCTCCCACCGCGCTCGGTTCGCCGCTCACCCGAAGGCGCCGACCCGTTCTTCGTCGTGCCTGTAACGTCCGGCGAACGACGGGTCGGCACGATCACTCTCGCTCGGACGCGGGGAGCGCCGCGATTCGGGGCCACCGAAAGCCGGCTCCTCGCGGCAGTCGCGACCCAGTTCGGTCAGGCGCTCGAACGTGAACGGCTCCGGAACGAGGCGCTCGAGGCCGAGCTGCTGCGACGGTCGGACGAGCTCAAGACTTCACTGCTCAACGCGGTCTCGCACGATCTGCGAACACCGCTCGCCTCGATCGTGGCGTCAGCGGGCAGCCTTCGTCAGGACGACGTCAGGTGGACCCCGGACGACCGGCGGGAGTTCGTCGACACGATCCAGCAAGAGGCCGGTCGGCTGAACGCGATTATCGAGAACCTGCTCGATGTCTCGCGTATGGAGTCCGGGATCCTGCGCCCGAAGAAGACGTGGTACGACTTCGGCGCACTCGTCGACGATGTCCTCGGGCGGCTGCGGCCAGTGACCGCAGGCCACGACGTCGTCGTGGAGATCCCGGAAGAGCTCTCCCCGATCGAGCTCGACTATGTCGAGATCGATCAGGTGCTGTCGAATCTGATCGAGAACGCCGCGAAGTACGTTCCACGAGGCCGCGAGATCCGGATCTCCGCCCGGCGCGCGGGAGCCGATCTCGAGGTGGAGGTCGCCGACCGCGGACCCGGCCTGTCGCCGGGATCCCTCCGACGCGTGTTCGATCCCTTCTATCGCGACGACGGCGCATCGCGCGGGGCCCGTGGTTCGGGTCTCGGGCTCGCGGTCGCCAGGGGTCTCGTCGAGGCTCACGGTGGCAGGA